>JBMZTB010000069.1:0-9213 GCA_049623485.1 Candidatus Poseidoniaceae archaeon | reverse complement strand
TGCCTGGAATGCCTGAAGCACCACCGGCACCACCTGAAATGCCTCCAATGCCTGAAGCACCACCGGCACCACCTGAAATGCCTCCGATGCCTGAAGCACCACCGGCTCCGCCAGAAATGCCACCAATGCCCGAGTCACCGCCTGGCCTCGATCTTCTAGCACCGGCACCGCCAGAAATGCCTGAAGCACCACCGGCACCACCTGAAATGCCTCCAATGCCTGAGTCTCCGCCTGGTCTTGACCTTCTAGCACCAGCACCTCCCGAAATGCCTGAAGCACCGCCGGCACCACCAGAAATGCCTCCAATGCCTGAAGCACCTCCTGGTCTTGACCTATTGACTCCTCTAGCACCGGGTCCAGTTGAAGAAACACCAGCTGCTCCAACAATGGATTTGCTCTCACCTCTTGCACCTGTTCAAGAAACAGAAGAACAGTCAGCCGATGCTCTACTTACTCCGCTGTCTACACCAGATCCACTTGCTGCAATGGACGCCTTGGCTCCAGTCGATGAGAATCCTGTGGCCAGCGGTGAAATCGCAGGAGCTACAATTCGTTCCAGTGTAGAGGTCGATGATGTTCCTGGAGACAAGCTTGAAGGAACACTTCATGAAATTGAAAAATCAACCTTGACCGCCGATGGTACAATCGTAAAGCAATCCATTAAGGGAACACTAACCGTCAATAATCCATCTTCAGATGATAGAATTTATGACATTGATGTTCTACTCGACAATGCGGAATCAACCGATATTGGTGGAGATCAAATCTCAGTTGATGAACTTGAAGCAGGAAAGAATTACGTCAAAAAGTACTCTGTTGCCAATGCTCAAATGCTTGTACTAAGAGAGAAACTCGATACAAATCCTGCACGTGACAACGAGCGTTCGCTAAGTATTGCACTCTCTGAGGAACCTGGTACCATCGCTCTTGAAATTGAAGTGGAAAACGTTTCATCTGTTGCCCTTCGAGACATTACAGTAACTCGGGACCTACCTGATAGCGTACAGTTCAATCACACTGCAGGTGCAGCTGTTGACGGAAACACTCTGACATGGGAAGTCGGCTCACTTCATCCTGGCGAAAAGCAAGTGCTATCAATCGAAGGACAGATTAGTGTAACTTCCACCAAAACAATCAACGCTGGATCTGCTCAGGCGACATACAAAGCTGATGCAACACTCTCAAATCTATCGTTCCGTGACCTAGATGCATTCTGCCGTGGATTCACGTATATGCGAGTTCGAGAAGATGAGCGCCCAGATAATTGGATTTGTCAGACCATCTTCGAAAACCGTTCATCATTTGCCGTAGATCTGGTTAAGCTCCAAGTTCGAATGAAGGGAAGTGAGGAACTACTGTTCGACGTTAACGACGTCAAGGAAGACGTACATCCTCAAGGAAAGTGGGAAAGTGAAGAGAGAAATGTCATGGCAACAGCTGAACCTGATTTCACATACGACCTCTCCTACACTGTTCTACCAAGAGCTGTCCAGAAAACTGAAGGTACGATTAAACTTGAAGAGAGTAGTTTTACTGTTGTTGATGCTGATATCTCTAAGTCGTATTCTACAGACACTCTCAAGTCGTTTAGACAACAACATGTCTCAGCATCTCTTGAAGTGAAGAATACTGGTTCTGCAGTAATTAATCTCATGCGAATCACAGATGACATACCTGGATTATTCCAGGCCCCTGACATGGATGCTATGACAATCCTCATCGATGGAAAAGAGTTGCCAGAAGACCAATGGAAGGGAGAACTCTCTGCTGGAATCACACTCGAAAAGGATCATCGCTCACCAGATGGTGAGGGGCACACAATGACGCTCACTGTTGGCACCAAGGGCCCAATTGGTCTCAAGCCTGGGAAGAGCATGGTTGTCAAGTACAAACTGAATGCACCTGATCCAACACCTGCTAACGAGAGAGTCGATGCCCCTGCTCGATTCCAATTCAGTTCAGAACAATTCGGACCTGTATGTCTTCGAGACGTACCTGATGTACCATCGATTCGTGTTAGCCACCTGAGAAGAAATTTCTCCGCAGGAAAGCAAGCAATACCGATGGGAGGAAAAGGTCGTTACGAAGTTCTCATTCTCTTTGAGAATAACGGAGATACTGCACTACAAGATGTATTCATCAAGGATGTTATTCCGTCCAACTTTGAAATCAAAGATTGGCATGTCCGTGGTGCTGGCGGAGAAAAGCGTACAGATGTTGAAATGTCAACAAACGAAACTGAAGATGGAATTGAAATCACATGGAAACTCCCAGTCGTTGGCAAAGGAGAGCGTCTTGACGTTTCCTTTGAAATCAAGGGCGAAGGCGAGATTGATGCTGAAGCATTGAACCGATTCCATGGCGCACACTTCGGAGATGAACTTGAATCTGATGAAGACGATGTACAGACTGAAGAAGCAGTTGCTGAAGAAACAGAAGAAACCACTGAAGAAGAAGGAGTCGTTGAAGAAGCAGAAGAAACCACTGGGGAAGAAGCTTCTGAAGAACCTGCTATCAAATTCAGAGAAGACATCATGCTAAGAGTCATGGATGAATTTGGTATTGAAGACCGAGACGCATTCCTAGAACACGCAATGAACTTTGACTTAGATGACAATGGTTACCTCAAGAAGGCTGAATTTGTGGCTGCTGCTGAAGCGTTCACTGCTGGAAATGAATCCGAGGAAGAACCTGTTGAAGAAGCACCAGTAGAGGAAACCGAATCTGTGGAAGAAGCACCAGTAGAGGAAACTGAATCCGAAGATGCTGCTGAAAGCAAGTCATGTCCTATCTGTTCAACTTCGAACAATGCTGATGCCGGAACATGCACTGCGTGCGGTTACACCTTCGAGTGATTCAGAAAGGTAAGTTCCACTGTGGCCATTCCTCATGATCTGAGGAACTGCTGACGAGAACTATAACGTGACGTTTTGTGTTTTGAAGCACGTCATTGAGTGATGAATGTGTTGAAGGTGGAATAACCCCGTCTCGCAGATCAACCGCAAGCCAAGCAGTTGGATATTGTTTGAGACATGCCTCAAGTTCAGCTTCAATTCCTTTTGGCGGTACTCCTTGGCGAACGCTTGCTAGAAAAGACCAATTAGAAATTGTACGACGTTCACTATCTGTCCAGAGAATAACGCGTTCCGTCATCTGAATTTTTTCGAGTTGCTCTAACGCTTCAGATTCAGTACAACACACGGGTCTTCCTGGCATTGGCATAGGAACTGGGTGCTGCCATGTAGTGGTGACATCGAGAGGTTCTTTGCGGCGCATGTATACAGGACAACATCCTATCGTTTGAATTCAACGGAAGACCAACCTTCATGACCCTCATGCAACACAGATACACCATGGCGAGCCGACCAGCACCTCCACCACCCCCTCCTCCAAATGGTTCGATGCTGACAATGTTGCTGGTCATGGTCTTGATGAGTTTCCTTATCATCAATCCAAATATCCGGAATTCTCTTGGCAACATGGCTGATCCAATTCTTGCTCCTGTCTTACCAGAAACAGAATTCTTCGTACTTACAGTGCTCATTCTAGGAACATTTCGATGACGATGAACACTGTTCTTCGTAATCTTTTCATGGATCCTATCGCACAAGCACACATTGCCCACCGACAAGGTCAAGTCCGACGAATGATGAACGATGGAAGAATGAGCCGAGACCCAATCTTAATGGAAAAAGCGAACACACTTCGTGAACAAATGATGCCTGAACAATTGAAAGTTCAGATGGGCGCAATGCGACCAATGATGTTTACTATGATTTTCATCATCGGAATTTTTGCTTGGTTAACAACTGCAGTTGAATCGTTCAGAGTTGATTATGTCTCTCTACCTTGGACACCTCGTTGGGATTTACTGGATGATAAATTTCTGTTCTTCCCCGCATGGATATGCGCATACATCTGCATGAGTGCACCTCTCGGACGAATCGTCGATCGGCATATCAAATTGATTCGATACAGAAAGCATCCAGTTGTACTCGCAAATGAAAAATTGAGTGAACCTTTGCTTCACCTTGTCGTATCCGATGAAAGTTCAGAATCCAAACAAGCAAAGAACCGACGAAGTAAATCTCGTAAGAACGGTCCAAAGAAGCAACAGAAGAATGCGGCCAAGGCGGAGGCAAAAGCAGTTGCCAAGGAGCCTACATCCGTGCATATTTGCCCTGAGTGCATGAGTGAAGACGTTGAAAAGAAAGGACCTCGTTCGTTACGATGCACCGTTTGTTACCATGAATGGGTGTGACCAATGCTCAAAGTGACCATTTCTGGGCATCCAGGAAGTGGCACGAGTACACTTGTGTCTCTTTTGTGTGAAACTAAAGGGTGGTCTTCACTCAACGGAGGAGAATTGTTTCGACAAGAAGCAAAACGACGTAACATGAGTCTTGCAGACTTTGGACAGTTGTGTAAAGAGGATCTTGAAGTTGATCGACAGCTCGATTCACTTCTGAAAGAACAGATGATGCGAACGGATGAAGAAGCCCCCTCAGTTGTTGAAAGTCGACTCTCTGGTTGGTGGGCATACAAACTTGGGCTATCCACACCGCGTATCTGGTTGGAAGTTGATGATATTGAACGAGCAAAAAGAGTTCAAGCACGAGAAGGTGGAGATTTGGAATCAATCATCGATGCGAACAAACAACGGTCAAAAGTTGATGAACAGAGATTTGATGAATTGTATGGTCTGCTTCCACAACAAACAGAACCGTACACACACATCATCAATGCCTCTGACCTAAACGCTCAAGAAGTGCTGGCCTCGGTTCTCCACATACTGGAGGAATAAAATTGGGTTCTGCAACTATGATATTAGATGAAAAGGCTTCAACGGATGAAGCCCTTGGGACCTATCCTGATCAGAAAACCATTGAGCAGCGTCTCGAAGGTGGATTCTTTCTTCTTGACAAAGGAGCGGGCCCTACGTCTCATCAAGTGGCTGCTTGGGTTCGAGATTTACTCGGATTAACCCGTCTGGGCCATGGAGGAACTCTGGATCCATTCGCAACAGGAGTTCTTCCCTTGATGGCTGGAAAATCCATGCGATTAACAAAACAGATTCTGGAGCATGATAAGACCTATATCGCAATCTTTCAAATGAAAACACCAGTCGATGAAGATCGAATGGATGAAGTCATTCAACAACTCACTGGACGAATCTATAACGTACCTCCAGAAATTTCAGCTGTTCGTGTTCAAGTGCGGACACGAAGGATTCACGAGTTCACTGTTCTAGATCGTAATGAAAAACTCATCATCACACGAATCCGATGTGAGGCTGGAACCTATATTCGAACAATGGCCAAAGATATGGGGCTCTTGTTAGACCAACCAATTACATTGAAGGAACTTCGAAGAGAAGATTCTGGAAGTTTCGATTTAAAGGACTGTGTCCAACTTCACGATATTGCTGATGCAGTATGGTTGTGGAAGGAATGCAATGAACCAGAAGCACTCTCAAGAATGCTTCATCCTATTGAAAAGTTGATGACACATCTTCCACGAATCGTAGTAAAAGATAGTGCAGTAGCAGCATTGGCACATGGCGCACCATTACTTCGACCAGGATTGGTATCCATTCCTGGAGATCTTTCTGTTGGACAAAATGTCCTTGTCACCAGCATCAAAGGCGAAGCAGTTTGCTTCGTCAAAGTTAACTTCAACAGCAAAGACATCTCTACCATGGAAAAGGGCGAAATCGCTCGACCATCAGCAGTATTGATCGCAGATGATGTGTATCCGCGACGCTGGTGATTCAAGCTTCGTAGTACTCTTCGTAGATGTATTCTTCAGTTTCTATTCGTATTTTTAATTCAGACATGTCCCCACACCCATTCCATCAGTCAAACTGAACGACCCCCACAGTCTTGGAATAATCGCCGCTTTGGCATCTCCATTATGAAGATTCACGTGTATTTTGGGATTATCCGACAAGCGGATATTGGTTTGAATTGGCTGCTAATCAAGTATGAAGAAAGGAAATTTCTCGAATGAAAACGAACTTAACCAAGGAAAACAGGTTCATCGCCTTCCCGCCATTGTTTGTGTTTAACCATGCATCCTTTGAACAGATGACTCTCAAGGATTCCATGAAGCCAATTGTGGAGATGTGGCAAGTGAAGTTGATCAAACCATGCTCGATCAGTATTTGCAAATTGTCGAACAAATGGTGAAAGGGCTAGGTCTGCTAAACTGATGGAATCTCCACAGAGGAAGGCTTGATTGGACAATCGCTCATCATATGTTTTGAGAATTGATAATGCCTGTTCTCTGTGTTCATCTGAAGAGAGGACGTTCTCGTAACGATTGTTGTACTTGTATCGATCTAGATGGTGTTTGAATTCTCCATCGTTGACATCAATAAGTTCCTTCCAATCGCCAACAAGCCATGATTCATCTAAACTCCACAACATAATGTCGAGGCTTTCTTCGATAACTGCACCATCTGGTAAGAGAAGCACGGGGACGGTTCCCTTTGGAGATATTTCCATCATATGTTCAGGACGATCTTTGAGGATAACTTCTCTGAGTTCTACTCCAACTCCAGATTCAAGTAAGGACATTCTTGCTCGCATTGCATAGGGGCAACGACGAAAACTGTAGAGAATTGGTTTCGTCATTTCATCACTCATACTTACGTATCTTTGCTGGAGCAAATAAAGTAAAGGCACCAACGATAGCAGCAAGGACAAGGATACTAATGATCCAAATAGTCGTTGTCGACAATCCTTCATCAGAATTGACGCTGTCTGTAACAGATGCTTCAATCAAGATGAGGTTCTTTGTCCCCTCATTATTGGTTTCATCACCTTCATCGATGACTTCACCGCCGTCGACGATAGCATCAATACGAAGTAATTGTCCTTCAAACGGCGCTTGGAATTCACACGTTGCAATTGACATTGCACCTGGCTCAAGGGTTGTGATGCTTGCAATATCGCTTACCATCCCGTTACCTGTACATCGAATCGTAACCATCTCAGCGTTCACAAATCCATCATTGGCCACATAAACACGAACCGTTACATATGCTCCATGTTCTATTTCTGTTAATTCAACAAATGTCCCGTCTGGCGAACCTTGTCCAACAGCAACGGATTCAACACGTAAATCTGGCAGAGATCGAACATCTAAGTCCAGAACTCTTTCCACGCATGTCGTGGCATCACAAAGAGTCAATTCAACGGATGTATACCCAGGCGTAGGAGCAGTGATGAGAAGAGAACTGTTGATTAAATCAAGTTCAACCCATGTTTTATTGCTCGAAATCGTGATTTCAGACACTTGAGTATCAACATCAGACCACCCAAAAGACAGACTTGTTGCAACAGCATGCTCAACTCGAACCAGTGAAGGGAACTCATTCAAAATAGGGACATCATCAATCGAATCAACAATGATATTGAACGATTCAGTATGGCTATTCCCAGCTTGGTCAGAGACTGTCATTATGATCTGAGCAGAACCTGATTGTTCAGGAAGAAGTGAAACTCTGACTTCGCCTTGGTCCATACTAACATTCACCAGATCTGGTTGAGAGTTTTGAAAATCAACACTCAGCAACGTTGGATCCGTTCGATCATCTGTGCATCGAGTCAACAATGGAACAAAGAGTCCACCACCATCTTCTGAGAGTTGCTGGTCCCCAACAAGTTGGCAGACTGGGTCTTCATCATAGAAAATATCGTACCCTCCACTCACATCTATAGAATTTACTTCCAGCGCTGTTGTGCTCGCACTGCCATCTGAATCCCATGTGAACCAAGTTTTGATCATGATGCTGAGGTCTGTTTGCCCAGATGACATGTAAGCACCAATTGGAATTTGATGATTGAAGGGTCCAACTGAAACAGGAAGATTCGCAACTGTGCTTCCACCTACGGAAATTGTCCATCTGGAATAGTTTCCATCAATTCCTGAACCATCCCCATAAATTCTTCCTGCGATACTGAGCGTTGGATCATTAACATCAACTCGAACGGACGTAACGCAAGCGGTATCTGTAAGAATTCGAATTTTGATGTATTCAGCCAAAGGCAGTGCCTCCGTATTATGAATTGTAAACGCTGAGAAGGATTCTCCATCATTGGAAGTAGCGTATTGCACACTCACGTTGCCTTCAGTCTCTGATTCATTGACATCAAAGTGAATCCGACCAAAATATTGTTCTGCTGGTCGTTGAAGAGCAAGGCTTGTCCATGACCCAATGGTGCTCATATCGGTTGATTCTAAACCGCATACGGAAAGCGACATGCCATTGTAGTCTCCTTGGCTCATATCGAGCTCTTGAATTGGCATTTCATGGCCAGAGGCTGTTGAGACTGCTTGAGCAACTTCGCCTCCATACCATGCCGTTTCCATCGTTACTTCAATACCAATAGCATCCAATTCTAAACGAGCATCATCGGTCTGACCAACTGAGACATAATCCATAGTCAAACCAATTGATGATAGCATGGACCAGGACCAATCATCGACTGAACTAATGCTCAATCGATACGCAGAGTTGTTGATGTAATCAACTTCTCCGTTGGTATTTGACCAAGTTCGCATGATATCCGTTCCATTCGACCAATCCATGGAGAGTCGTACTGAATCGATGCTTAGCGTATCTGTAATCTTGAATGCGACGAGGACGTCAACAGAGGTGATCACATACTGAGTTGATGCAGAGAAGTCGAACCCATCAACACTCATGATTGGACCTGTTGACCAAGAGAACAATCCATCAGGAGATCCAACGACATTATCGGATTCTGTAGGGCTATTTGTCCCCCAAAATTCCATGGCATCCAGATTCTGTGGACGTTGGTGCACCATAGTGATTCGTTGATCTGCAACCATCGCATCAGTATAAGTTGCAGGTTGGGAGGTGAATGATGTCGTTGCTTGAGTGGTCCAATCAGTTGCATCAGTAAAGCTGCCTTGTGGGAACAGATCGTAATCCGCAGTTTCGTGAACACTTCGAGCACTCGCAGGATTTAGAGTGGGAACAAGCAGAACACCAAAAAACATCAAGCAGAGAAAGACGGACGTCACCTTGGCTCGCATGGTTTACACATTCAGCGGTAGCATTTCAATCAACGGGTTTCTCGATTGTCCGTCGGATTGTTGAAATACCTCGCTCATGACGGCTAAATCCCTATGGCTGTGGTGGTGTAGGGGTTAGCACGGCAGATTGTGGTTCTGCCAGCCCGG
>JBMZTB010000068.1:0-9332 GCA_049623485.1 Candidatus Poseidoniaceae archaeon | reverse complement strand
TAGTTTCCTCGAAGGCCTGACCCTCGGCATCAGGGCGTGCTGTAGGGCCGGTTGGTTGTCTCGATATCATCCCGAAGTCCATCGAGGACCCATAGTCGGCCCGGGTTTCCGCTTTTGCACCGGAAGTCACTCCCCGAAGGGTCATTCCAGTCTTCGATAGCGGACCGTATCATTGGTATCAGAAATCATTGCAATTTTCACAGTAGCTCAGTCTGATGTTGCACGTACGGCAGCCAATGGTCAAACCGAACGGATATGAAGTCATCGGTTTAGGAACTGATTCTCTGAATCATCGCTCTTCCAATGAGCAATGCACTAACTTCAGAATCCCCTTGCAAGAGTTCATCGCTCGAGAAGATTGGCCAGGCACTTGCTTCCTTAGCAAGCCAACCAACCAGTGGATGAATTCTACCCTGATGTACTGATCGTTCAGTTTCGAGAGATTGTATCATATCATAAACATCCATCAAGGCCGCTTTCCCTTCGCCTTCAGGCACCATGAGGAGATTGATCATCAATTCCTGATTAGGAATAAAACCAGAATGTGTTCTTGGAATGCCTGGCATCCCAACACGTTCTCCTTTCGGTCGAGCAAGAAGACTTGGCCAACTCAATGGATGAGTCGCTAACCATTCACGCCCACTTGAAGTGGATAATTGAAGGCTTAACCAATCAAAAGCCCATGCAGACCACCATTGCGATGGTAAGACATTCATGCATGAACGGATGAGATCTAAGGAAAGAGGGGCATTCTCTCTCATTTTATTGACTGCGTTAGACCAAGCCCACAAGATAGAACCTCTTGGATGCACTTGACCTGCCTTAAGATACTGTTCAAACAATAATTCCCTCGCATTTGAGAATTCAAGAGAAGGAGGGAACAGAACCATCAGTATGTCTTCAGGCCGGTAAGGGGCATCCAACCAAATCGTTGAAGCATCGCAGAGAAGCACATCCATCTCCTCATCGAAATATGGACTCGTGATAAGAATAAGATGGGCAGCAATCGAGCCGCTTGAGGAATCCTCAAGCATCTTAGCAACATCGAGCAGAAGTGAATGTTCATTTGACAATCGCATTGCTAAGATCGAGAAGGCTTGCTCCTTCCATTCAGAAGATGTTCTTGCCATGCCGTTGATCAAGGGCTTGATATCCATGGATTGAGGGTCGAGAAGATCAACCCATCCATGTGGCAAAATCGTATGAAGGCGTTGCCATCGTGAATGACGTTCCAATATTGGACTTGCAATCCATGAGGCTAACGGATTTGTTCGTTCGATTGAATTTGAAAACGTGGAATCCCCATTTGGATACAACCTCATCGCTTTTCGAACCAAAGCAACATGTTGCGGCTCCTCCTGAGAATTATCGGTCAAGGTACGTTCATTCATACCTCCAGAACGATGCCAAGCAAGAAGTTCAACTGCAGTTTGAGGGAGAAGTTGGCGACTCGCCTCAGGCTCTGTACGCACATTTGAACGATCTAGTTGAATGTTTAATTCCAAGAGATTGTGCAACCGGTATGACACCACAGCGAGTTGAGGCGTACCATGCAACGTCGAGGTCTTGCTTGAGAGATTGAGTGGTTCACCTCTTGAAGTGATGAGTGCTCGGCAACGTCCAGAAGCGAGCAAACGATCAAGCAGATGCTGTTCATTTGCTCCAGCCCATGGCCATTCTACAATGCAGTCAAGAGATGTGGATTCCAGAAGCCATTCAATAATGCAAGCGGCTCCATTTTGAGATACGCCTTCGAGAAGAATCACATCAACGGCTTCCGACTGTTCAGACCAATTACGATCCCCAAAATCTGCTAAAAGAGAACGGCGGAGATGGAGATTAGGCTGCTGGCCTCTGCCAGAGAGCAACCATCTCTTCAACGAGCGAACTCGAGCGTTACGCTTTACCTTTGAGAGGCGAGGATGCCGACGCCTCATCCACGTGCTGACTAGATCAACTGGTAAAGAACGATCTTGAGCATAAGCTATTGATTCCGTCATTAACTGGGCTCGGTCTCCCAATGAAGAAACCAAAAGATTGCGATCAACTGCGGATGGAAGATGTGCATAGAGACCTCTCTCGGGAAAGACCTGATAGGATGTTCCTTGGACTAATCCAATGCTTTGTTCTCCTAGTCGAAGTTGAGAAGGTCCTGTTTCAGAACGTACATTGAGTTCAATCCAAGCACCATCTGGTACATTCCAGGCTTCAAATTGTTCAAGAAGACGTAAGCGAAGAACTCCCACGCGTTCGTCACGATTTACCCACGCAGTAAGCGTACCTTCTTGTGTTTCAGGCGGAGGAGTAGTTGATTCGAAATTATCTAAATCAAACCAATGTATCTTTTCGCCACGTTGGACAGCCCAAAGCCCCCCTTCCTTTCCTATGGAAATTTCTCCAGTATTTGATTTCAATAATTCAGTTCTCCGAGGCAGTTGAAAGAGTCTTGATTCTGGAGATTGCATAATTCCAAGAACGATACTCGTTCCATCACTGGATAGAACGACGGCATTCTTGCCATCAGGTATTTGCCGGGTATGTTTCTTCAACCTTCCAACAAGATCCATGAGAAGTCGTTGAGCACCTCGTTCCGTCAGACGATGCACTGCGCCTCTAATGGAAGCACCATCGTCACGTTGCACCTCCCCTGCTTCTCGGAGATTACGCATGGCCAAGGAGGCGTGAGGCATTGCTATTCCCAACGAGTTTGAAGCTTGACTTACTGTCCCTCCACCATCGAGGAGCCAATCAAGAATACGCCTCTGGTATCGGCTTCGAATGGTCGAGGATGGCACAAGAGGTCACCTTTGCCCTCGCTAAAGCGCAATACTTCATAGGGATTACTATTAGGAGTCTTATTTAATTACATTTAGTTACCGATTTCCATTGCAAACGTGAGAAATCACTTACTGTAGATGGCTTTCCGTGTAAAAAATACACCTGACCCAGTCATGAACGGTAACAAAGTCTTGAATTGTTGGAGGAACGGTTATATGAGTGGCCTCGCTCCTTTGTTTCAGCGACATCGCCTAACAGCGAAGAGCGAAATCATAGGAGGACAAAATAATGAAAACTGTACGCATACGAGAAAAAATCAAGAAATTTTTGGGAGACCGACCGCGAAATACCGCCGAGATCCTAGAACACATCAACAGCACCATGCGTCACGGTACAACAAGCCAACAACTTGGCAACGTTCTCTCAAAGGACAAAGACATCGTAAAGGTCGGTTACATCAAGCGATCAGGCATTCTCTCTGGCGGATACGACATCTGCGAATGGGCCACAAGAATTTGGGTCGAAGATCACTGCCCTGGATGGTCAGAAGGCACTCCAATCATTATCGACCAACAAGGCAACATTACCATGGGCGATAGTCTCACCAAGAAGTGAAGCTGTCTTCGCTCTAACCTGCCTCTTCGACAAGAGTGATGTATTTTACAGCGAATGAGCGTTAGCTGAATCTACAATCAATACTAAACGAGTAAATCGTTTCTATTTGTCCAATTTTGAATAATTAATCTTCAAGCGTTGTTGAAGATATCTAAAGCATCGTCAACTGAAGCACCTTGGCTTATGATCGCATGGCATGCTGCAGTCATTCGAACCGCTTCTTCTGTTGATTTCTGATGGATGTTGCGACCTGTTGCCGCACCACGACATCCACTGACATTGATTTGATCCCACAAGCGTTGCAAGAATTCCTGAGGAGGCAATGTTCCGCCTCCAGAGCAAATAATACCGCATCGACCTGCAGATTCAACTGCTATCTTGAGAGATTCTGGTTGAGTCATTCCTTCCCACGCACGAGGATAGTTGACCTTTGCAAAGTCAGCACCAATACATGCTGCAACTCCTGCTGCTCCTGAGATTAATTGAGGATCTTTTTCATCGGTTACTGCTTTTCCTCGAGGATACATCCAAACAACTGCAATCATACCTTCCTCATGCGCTTGTCGAATAAATTGGGCAGCTTCTGTCAACATCTCATGCTCGTATTCACTTCCGATGTAGATTGTATAACCGATTCCAACGACATTAATTCCATTTGAAACAAGAGACATAACATCATCCATATCCCACATTGCGAGACTGATTGGATCACGTTGATCGGTCTTAACCAAATGAGACTTGGAGTTGAGTTTAACCAGATAAGGGACATCTGGATGATCTTGTGCGTAAAGTGAAATTAATCCACCTTGTGCTGCTAATACTCCAACTGTTCCTTCTTCATGGGCACGAGCACCTATTTCGAAAAGGTGTCCTGGATCGTTGGATGAAAGTGGAATCTTTACTCCGCCATCATAGAAGTCATCGTTTAGATGTTCAATTTTCTGATCACAAGCAAAGAGGTTCATCGAACCAGTACCGCAAGTGGCTGCCATTAAGTTGTCAAGATATGTTTCAACTAAATCGTCAGGGACGTCCCCAGGTACGTTATGATCTGTCATTTTGAATCACCCAATTTCATTGGCCAGTGAAGTTCGCAACGCGCTTTTCAACGTATGCTGCGATTCCTTCCTTAGCATCGGTTGAGTTGAACAGAGATGCTTGAAGTTCTCTTTCAAGTGCAAGATGGTATTCGAATGGAATTTCTGGACCAGTTTGGCATGAACGCTTGATGTTTCCAACAGCCTTTGTTGCCTTGTTTGGTAAAGTGAATTGGCTGCACCAGTCAAGAACGTCTTGACGGAAATCAGCAGCATCTCCTTCCCAGATATGATTGATGAGGTTGTGGGAATGAGCATCCTCAAAGGACATCAATTCACCTGTAACCATCATTTCTAGAGCTTTTGCCTTGCCGATCAATCGAGTCAATCGAGCAGTACCGCCAGTACCTGCAAGAACACCAAGATTGATTTCAGGAAGACCAACCTTTCCAGAGTTCTTTCGTGCGATACGAATGTCAGCAGCCATAGCGATTTCAAGACCGCCACCAACAGCGTGGCCATTGATCGCACAAACAACAAGTTTCGAGGTTTGCTCAAATCGTGAAAGTGTTTCATTTGCGTGAAGACAGAAATTGTACTTGAATCCAGGAGTAACACTGTTGAGCATCTGGATGGACGCTCCTGCGGAGAAAAATGAACTGCCATTTCCAGTCAAAACGATGACTGAAACATCATCATCAAAACGTGCTTTGATGACTGCTGTATCGATATCGCACATCATACCGTGTGTGTATGTGTTAGGAGAACGGTCATTTGTTTCGGTCAGAGGTGCACCAGATGCATCACTAGCCAATTCGATGATAGCAATACCATCGACGGTGGCGTAGTTCACAAGATTGTTCGGCATGGCTTCGAAGTTGAGTTCGCTCATGTCCGTTCCAAATCGAACCGCATTATGAACGAATCGCCCCGGTCATTCGCTAGAAATACTCACTTCATCGGAGTCATTAGCAAAAGAGGTCTTTGCTCCTGAACGGCGAATTTCAGACCACTGCGCCCCTACATCTGAGGCTTTTTGTGATGGATTCCACACATCACGGGCTTTGGCTTTCCTAAATGGCATTCTTCGCACGCCCCTGCCCATGGATTTCGGATCTTTTTTGAGCATAAATGGTGTAACAAGATGATAGAGGAGAGTTTTGTACCATCTCGGCCGGAACAAACCACCAACCCAAATAAGGCCGTCCCCACGCTTTGATTGGCTTTTCATCCATTTCTTACACATCCGTTTGAAGGTGCGGTCACCAACTCGATTCATGAGCCAACGGTTCGCTACACTTGTTCGAACATACGGCAAAAGTTGTTTCCTCACCTCTGTTTCGTAATCGCATTCACCGAGTATATCCCTTGCAGCAAGAACACCTGACCAGACAGCCATTCGCATTCCAAATCCCCACATGAAGTCTTGAAGGCCACCAGACTCACCGATGTAGTAACGCCCATCTTGCTTGTAGCGCTGATTGATTGTGAAATCGCCTTTGCCACCAACTCTCTTGATCGGTTTACGATTAAGACCAGGATAATGTTCATCGTACCATGCAATTGTTTCATTGAGAAAGCGCTCGCTTTTCGATTGCTTTCGCCACAGACATGTGCAAATCAGCCCCACACCTTCGACAATAATGAGGTATGAATAAGCACCAGGTGCTAATTTATCATTGAGTTGGAAGGCAATGTGATTTGGATGATCGGTTTCAAAGATTTCCCCATATGCAACTGCTGAGGTTCCTTTAGGGCCACATGCGATGATCGTACAATCTTCTTCTTTGACTCTTGATTTGTAGTGAATGTGTGCACCTGCAGCGAGAGCTTGTTGCTTCATTCCTTGATCAATGGCATGATCTGCCGTACCTCGTTCAACAATTCGATAAGCCACTTTGTCACTTTTTGGCTGAGTGATTT
Organism: Candidatus Poseidoniaceae archaeon; assembly: GCA_049623485.1. Taxonomy (GTDB): domain Archaea; phylum Thermoplasmatota; class Poseidoniia; order Poseidoniales; family Poseidoniaceae; genus MGIIa-L2. The sequence goes on along the minus strand of JBMZTB010000068.1, from coordinate 2,979 downwards.
CATCATCGGGGTGGATGAGGTCTACGACGTGAAATTCTGTTGCCCTAAATGTTGAGGCATCGAACCCCCATTCCTCGAGTTGATCGAAGAAATCGACATCCATAGACCAGTTTTCTAATGCTTGGAAATCACCATCGAATCGAGCACCTGAATCTGCTCGAATGTCGTGAACATGGACCTCCTTTCCAGCCTTTGCTAGGATGGTTGCCGCTGCAAGTCCTGAGAGCCCCGCTCCCATGATGTGCACAGGTTCGGACTCCCCTACGACTGCGGCCATGTTACGACAACGAGCCGTTAGCCTTGAATCATGCGCTTTGCTCGCATTACCATGGGCCGCACGATTCACATCGAAGAAGCCCGTGATGTCCTCGACCCAGATCAGTTGAGAATGAAACTTGAAACAGAAGGTTGCGGAGCAATTGTCTCATTTTTAGGAATCACTCGTGGGACAGAAGGAGATGCTGAGGTCTACGCCTTAGAATTCGACGCATGGCAAGAACATCTCGGTGGCGTTCTACGTGATTTAGCGAATCAAGCATGCGATCTCTATGACACATCTTCGGTTGCTATGGCTCATCGCACAGGCAGTGTTGGACCAGGTGAGCCTATTGTGAGCATTCATGTTGCAAGCCCTCATCGAAAGGAAGCATTCCAAGCATGCGAATGGCTCATCGATGAACTCAAGAAGCAGGCGCCTCTATGGAAGCGTGAAGTAACCTCCAAAGGATCAAAATGGAAAGCAGGATTGGGATGAATATGTCAAAAGAAATTCAAGGAATTGTTGAAATTGGAAACAAGCCAATCGTTGAGAGAAAGGCTACGGCTACCGGGGTACTTCACCTACAAGAAGACACCAAGAACGCCATTGTCGAAAAAAGAGTCAAGAAAGGCGATGTCCTTGAGGCATCAACAATTGCTGCGATTCAAGCGGTCAAGGAAACACCTCGCATTATCCCTCACTGCCATCCAATACCTTTGGAAGGATGTAAGGTGGACTGGGCCTGGGAAGAAACATCACTTCGATGCACTGTTCATGTTTCTGCTCATTACAAAACAGGGATCGAAATGGAAGCACTCACAGGAGTAAGTGCTGGACTACTCTGTGTTCTTGACATGATTAAATCATTCGAAAAGGATGAAAATGGACAATACCCTCATGCTTCCATAAGCGACGTACGCGTTTTAGAGAAAATCAAGCGGTAAACGGCGGTTACATCATTTCCTTCAAATCTTGAAGAAACCCTAGTATCATAGGTCGCACTTAAACCAAAGGTGCTCGCGCCTTAGACTGCTGGGGCACCCCTGGCGGTGTAGAGTTATGGATGAGACCCCCCTGTTTGAGACATTTGAATTAAATGCGAATCTTCATGATCGCCTAGATGCTATTGGTTACGAGAACGCAACCCCAGTTCAAGCATTGGCGATTCCTCCTGCAATTGAGGGACGCGATGTTCTTGCTACAGCAAGAACAGGGACTGGGAAAACCGCTGCGTTTGTTTTGCCTATCCTCCAAACAGGACGACCTGGAGTCATCATTTGCCCAACACGTGAACTCGCTCTTCAAGTCGTAACCGAAGTTGAACGGTTGAGCGGACTTGCAGAAAGTGCAATTCCATTGATTGGTGGAGCCTCTATGAAAAAGCAAATTCAAGAATTACAAGACCTTCCTGATGCGATACTTGTTGCAACTCCTGGTCGTATATGCGACCACATCGATCGAGGTAACATCAATCTGTACGACAGAGATATTCTTGTCCTCGATGAAGCGGATGAGATGCTCAGTATGGGATTTGCTGATGATTTAGAGTACATCGTTGAGAGAATGCACCCTGAACATCAGACGCTTCTTTTCTCTGCAACAATGCCAAAACAAATTCGTAAACTTGCAAGCAAGATTCTCAAAGACCCAGTTACAATTCAAGCCTCTGGCGAGAAGGATAGACCTCCTTCATTGGTTGATCAGTATCTCATGATTTGTAAAATGAGCAATCGTATCCAAGCAATGGAACGACTGCTTCTTGCATGGAAACCGGAAGCAACGATGATTTTCTGCAAAACTCGTAATCGTGTCGAAATCGTCGCAGATGCTCTTCGACCAGAAGGAGCTGAAGCGATTCATGGAGGCATGTCTCAAGCAGAACGTACCAGAGTCATGGGCAGATTCCGTGAAGGTCGTACAAACCTACTCGTAGCAACTGACGTCGCATCCAGAGGCATCGACGTGGATCGTGTTGATCTTGTTATCCAGGACGACTTGCCTAGCGACGATGATACGTACATCCACCGCGTTGGGCGAACTGGTCGTGCTGGACGAACTGGTCGCAGCGTACTGATGATCGGAAACAGAGCAACACGCCACGTATCTCGAATGGAGAAGAAAGTCGGAAAGTTAACAAAAATGGATGTCCCGTCACAAGGCGATATCGATGCTCTACGATTGGTTCGAATGCTTGATGAACTTGTTGAAATTGAACCTGCTAGCAATGCTCGCGATGTTCTTGATGAAGCAATTGAGCGTGGAATGGAACCAGAAGATATTGCAATGAAAGCGATGACAATGTTGCTCGGGTCAAAAGCACCAGGCGGAGAAAAAGCACCTGTTGAAACCAATACTCGTGATAACGGTCCAAAGGCCGCTCTCGTCTTAGGACTCGGCGGTATGGACGGCATCTCTGCTGGCGCAGTTGCTGGAATGTTGTACAAGGTCGGAAATCTCCCAGACAACTGTGTTGGTCGAATCGAGATGCTCGACAAGATTACAGCTGTCGAACTTCCTGAATCAATTATCGATCAGTTGGTCATAGACCTTGAAGAAGAAAAGGTCGGGCGTCGATTCGTACGACCAAGAAAGAGCGACGATTGGACATTTGCTCCAGAAGGATCTCATCCAAGCCAACGCCGTGGTGGATTCAACCGTGGCGGGGACCGTGGACGAGGCGGCGACAGAGGTCGTGGCGGAGACCGTGGACGAGGCGGCGA
>JBMZTB010000067.1:0-9441 GCA_049623485.1 Candidatus Poseidoniaceae archaeon | reverse complement strand
CACTAAGCGTTTCCTCATTGACATTTTCAGGTGGATGCACTCCGGTTGTGAGCCCACATGCTTCTGTTCCAAGTGTAGCAAAGCGTGATGCTAAAGCATAGGTGACTAATCCAGTTGTACGTGCCATAGATCCATTTCCATCTTTTCCATAGTCTGCTACAATCCATTGTTTTGAATCCTGCTCGCTTTCACAGTAGACTTTCATCCATGTGAATTCATTTCTGTCTGAATCAAATTTCCAGGCTTTGAGAAGGTCTTTTTCAGGAGTGGAATGGCCTTCAGCAATCCACCTGTCGATGTGCTGAGGCCAACGGACCGTGTATTCTGCCATATCATTGGCTTTGATTGTATCGAGGACACTTCTTAATCCATCAGTTAGGAATGCTTCCATTCCATCTGTTCCTTCCACCTCAATCCGATGACGTTCGGTAAGAGCCGGTACTTCCACGACTTCCTTATTTCTGAGAATTCGAGCTGGTCTCGTGTACTCTTCGATGACATCCGATGGTGAAAAAGGAGCCATGTATGACCACTCTTCGTCTGGTTCCGTTGGATTTCCGCCAACATGGATTGTAGCTTTGTCAAGGAAACCGAGTTCTCTTTGAGCATGAGCCAAGAGCATGTTGGACAATCCTGGAGCGATTCCAATGTCCCAGATCATTGTGGACCCATGTTGTTTTGCAAGTTCATCAAATTGCTGTGGATCTTCTGCTGTGAATGCAAGATCAACGATGTTATGGCCTCCAACAACAAGATCCTTGCGAATGCTATGGCCAATCCTTCCGGGTAGCATATTGATGATGATCTCATCACCTTTGAGAGAAGAAATATAGTTTTTAGCATCTCCTTCTATAGATTTAATCTGGGTGTTCTCCTTGATTGACTCTGGTAAGTGCAGGTCTACGGCCACAACCGAATGTCCGTCGTCAACGAGACGTTGAACAACAAATTCGCCGACCAATCCGCATCCAAGCGCTACAATTGTTGTCATTGTTCACCCTCAGGGCGTAACTCGTCGAGAATCTCTTGGGAATGGGATGACTTCACGAATGTGATCAGCACCACTAAGCCAGGAACAAACTCTGTCGACTCCAAGTCCGAAACCACCGTGAGGCACACCACCATAACTTCGTGTATCGATGTAAAATTGGTATGCTTCGGGAGATGTTCCTTCTTCAGCAAGGCGAGCAAGAATCTCTTCTTCAGACCAAGTACGTTCGCCTCCACCAATGATTTCACCGTATCCTTCAGGTGCTAACAAATCATGACAAAGAACGTACTTGTCATCAGTTGGGTCTTCCCGATGATAGAATGGTTTAGCGATTTTAGGGTAATGTGTAAGGAAATGAGGAACGTCAAAATCTTGTGTCAAGATCTTTTCTTTAGAGTAATCCAAATCTTGCCCCCATTCGACATCAACTCCCTTTCCTTGAAGGATTTCAACTGCTTCATCATAACGCATTCGTGGGAATGGTGTGTCCGCATAGCGTGCGATGAGTTCTAAATCTCGGCCAAGCGATTCAAGTTCCGTACTTCTTTCATCAAGGAGTGTTGCTGCGATGTGACGGACCACACCTTCGCCGTGTGTCATAACCTCGTCGTTTGTTGCCCAAGCAATTTCCATTTCTGCATGCCAGAATTCAGTCAGATGTCGGCGCGTCCGTGATTTCTCAGCCCGGAAAGAAGGGGCGATTGTGTACAAACGCTCTAGAGCAGGCATTGCAGCTTCCGCATACAGTTGCCATGATTGAGTCAAGTAGGCCTTTCTTCCAAAATAAGGGACTTCAAACAATGTTGAACCGCCTTCAACCGCTCCTGCGACAAAATTCGGTGCTTGATACTCAATGAAGTCTAAATCTCTGAAATAGCCATGAATGGCTCCAAAGACAGATGAACGCATTTTGAGCATGGTCGTCATACGCCCTGTTCGGAGATACAAGTGACGGTTGTCAAGAAGGAATTCAGTTTCTCCACCATCTGCAGCCTTCATTGCAGATTCGGTAATTGGAAACGGACGTTCAGGGTCTACAGGTCCTACGATCTCGATTGAAGAAACCACTAGTTCATGTCCTCCTTCACTTCGCTCATCAACATTCACTGTTCCGTTGATGATGACAGAGGATTCAATCAATGCTGAGGCAATGGCTTCGAATTGCTCATCACCAACAACATCGCGCTTTGCAACACACTGTATTGTTCCCGTGGAGTCTCGAAGAACTACGAATCGAATCTTATTGGAACCCCTGGTTCTCTTTACCCATCCTTTTAGTTCTACTTCTTTGCCATCATGGTCGCCGTTTTGGACGTCTCCAATCCATATGTCTTTGGCCATGAACCTCCGTTCATGTCATAGCATATCATGTTTGAAGTCTGGAGTTTTCAAACAGGTACAGATTTGTACGTCAGTTCAACAATATTGGCGAAAGCATCAAACGGGTCGAGGCAGGTTTGCCTTCTGTGTCCAAAATAGTGGTCTATGCGATTGGAGGAAATGCTTTGGCACCTCCAGGAGGCGCATCCAGTGATGAACACGCATTGATTCTGGCCAGGGTGATGAGCGATGTCGTGGATTTACTCGAGGCAGATTGGTCGGTTGTTCTTACACACGGAAACGGACCACAAGTTGGGGCATTAATGTCAATGGATTCTGATCTGATCCATTCAATGGATGAATGGGTTGCTGGTACTCAAGGAATGATTGGACACACACTTTCTCTTCAACTCAACAGTATTCTCTCTCACCGTCATCGCCCAGAGCGAACTGCAGTTGTTTTGACCCGTGTACTTGTTGATGCCAACGATGAGGCTTTTTCACTTCCAACAAAGCCTGTTGGTCCCGTCCTGAGTGCAGATGAGGTCATGGCTCGAGATTGGGATATCGCCACGACAATCAATGGACCTCGTCGCGTTGTTGCAAGTCCTATGCCGATGAGTGTTCTTGACATTGATGTCATTCGAACGCTTGTGCAGCAACGCGCAGTTGTTATCTGTGGAGGAGGCGGAGGAATTCCGATTGTCAACGAAGAAAAACAATTCAAAGGAATTCCATCAGTGATCGATAAAGATCGCCTTTCGGCTTTACTCGCATCAGAATTAGGGGCAGAAGCGTTGATCATCTCCACCGGTATTGACGCAGTCTACACTGATTTTGGGTCTGAGGGTCAAAAAGAACATCGGTCTTTGACCGTTTCACAAGCTGAAAAGTTCCTTTCAGAAGGACAATTCCCAGAAGGTTCGATGGGTCCAAAGATATCGAGCATGATCCAAGCAGTTCGACATTCACCTGAAATGCGTTCAATCCTCTGCAAACCAGGAGATGCATTGTCTGCATTACGAGAGGATGCTGGGACGACTTTGTCCCATGATGATTAAATACATCTTGGCTAAGGGCAGCGTGGGCCTGTAGCTTAGTCAGGTAGAGCGACGGACTCTTAATCCGTAGGTCGCGGGTTCGAACCCCGTCAGGCCCGCCTTCACAATCGTCCTTCTGGATTGACGAGTGTCGTTACTTTTCCATCATTTGCTAAGACCACGACATCACACATATCATTGAAGAGACCTACCTGAACCACTCCTGCAATGTTGAGGATTTGAGATTCCATCAAAACAGGATCATCGATTGTTGCTCCAACCTTCGCATCAGCAATGCAATTTCCGTTGTCTGTATGGATGAGGCCTCCATCATCTGATCGTAGGATGACGTTACAATTCAGCAAGGCTTCAAGGGCTCGTACTGTGACATCAGAAGAAAACGGTGTGATCTCGATCGGAATGCCAAATTCTCCGAGACAATCAACTTGTTTTCTTCCATCGGCTACAACCACCATCGAGGCTGATTGCTGTGCAACAATCTTCTCGCGTAATAATGCTGCACCTCCTCCTTTGATCAATTGAAACTGGGGATCGAATTCATCCGTTCCATCAATGACAATATCAAGCCCTGCTATTGAGCCTAATTCGACCAATGGAATTCCAACTTCATTTGCGAGATTTTCTGTAGCAACGGATGTTGGAACCCCCACAATTTCGAGGCCTTCCTCACGGATTCTTCTTCCCAGTTCAAGCACAGTATATTTGACAGTCGAACCCGTTCCAAGTCCAACGTTCATTCCAGATTTTACATACGAACATGCGGCTTCACCTGCGAGTTTCTTCAGCGCTTCTGCGTCGCTCATATTGTGTCCTTGTTTGGGACGGTTGATATTGATTGTTAGAATTAGGAGTCAGATTTCTTGCAAGAATGCTTTTTGGGTGGAAAGAACAGGGAAGACCATGGGTGGACGGAGTCGCAACGTAATGGTCGTCGGTTTGATGCTCTCAGTTTTTCTGTTTTCATTAGGCAGTCCACTAGTTGAAAATACGACGCAAGACCTCGTTTTCGAAAACAGTCTAGTCTCAAATACTACGCCGACTGGCCAATCAAATATTGTCAGTATTGGTTCCTATCCCGATGGTGTTAACGATGCGATTTCAATCGATGTCCCAAGTGGGGAAGCTGTTGCTTCAATCGACCTATCTCTTGATGAAAACGTCCTTCCAGTAACTGCAGCAAAAGTATGGGATTCTTCCGCAGATTACGCACACTCTGCTGCTGTTTACGATGGCATGGACGTGAATAATTCGGTTCTCCAACTGTTGCCTCAGGGTTGGAGTTTTGACTTTGAGGGTACCAACACATGGACCTTGGGATCTGCCTGGTATATTGGTAAAGATACGTCAAGTAGCAGGCCAACTACAAGCACTGTTCCAAGCGGCGTTAACACTCTCTATTCACACAATGGTGATTATCCTAATAACATGGGAAGCACAATTTGGGCGACTTCACCAGTCATGAATTGTGGCGGATGTTCAGGTGGGTGGGACTTAAACTTCAAACGACAGTTGGGCGTTGAATCATCTTCATGGGACCACGCTTACGTTCAAATCAAAAGCTCATCTGGTTCTTGGACCAACATATGGCAGAATTCTGCTACTGTCAGCGACGGGTCTTTCACATCACTCACTTATACGATAAGCAACTACATTTCTGGGAATTCAAACCTTCAAGTTCGCTTTGGAATTGGACGAACTGATTCGAGTGTTCAATACTCTGGTTGGAACATTGATGATGTTGAAATTTTACCAAAAGCATCGGGAATTTCCACGGGTGAAGGAAATTGGACTTCGCAACCGTTTGGGCCCGGAACAACTCTGGGGAGTGAACCCTCGTCCTATGGTCTGATGGTTATCGATGCAGAGGTGCCAACAGGTTCTCTTTTCGAATGGTCACTGATTGATGCAGCAACAGGAACTGCAGTTCCTGGCTATTCTCAAATGACCGATTTGCAAGTTGATCTCGGAGCAATTGACTGGGAAGCGACACCGTCTTTACGATTCCAGACACATATGATGACTGGTCCATCAGGTGGGCCTAAGATACACAGTTTGGGTATTAGTGGTGCAATCCATGAATCCTTTAGTGCAAATCCTGCTACACACGATTGGACACTTGCAGGAACAACATGGTCCTCCACAACAGGAGCTGTTTCTGGAACAGGATCTCTGACATCTCCTGTGTACAAGATTTCGAATGGCTTTGGCGCCCTTTCAACTTCGATAACGACAACTGGAGCACCTTTGCTTGAAGCTAATGTCGATGATACTGGGTGGCAACCTGTTTCACTTGAAGGATACGATACCCTAGATGAGGTTGGTCATTCAGTACAATTCCGATTCACTTCTTCAAGTGGTTCCTACTCTGTTGATTCCTTTGATGTAGAAACAGTTCGTTCAAACCCAAGCACTGGATTGCGAATTGATATTGGACCTGATGGAGTCGCAGATTGGGGTCTAGATGGTGCAAATGCTGGTTCATTTGGATTCCAAAATAGGCTCGCTTCAGGCGAACTTTGCCAAACAATTGCTTCATCACCGAGCACATCCTCGATGTTTGAAGTCCTCCTACCCCTCTCTGGCATCAATGATTTTGCCTTCACGCTCAATTCTGATAATGAGATGAAATCTCCGTTCATGAACATTAAAATTGCAGGGTCAGATGTGACGAACAGAGGATTTGCCAATTTCCAAAATGCTCAACACATTTCCTTCTCGCAAACTGAACTGAGTGCTCTGAACAGTGCTTTGTCCAATGCTGCTGATGATCGTGGCATCCTCGGATTACCAATGGCTAGAGTAAGCATCACTATTGGCTCATCCCAATCAAATGCTGATGTGACATTGTGTGGAATTTTTGCTCCATATGAAGCAGGCATTAACTTGAATATGGTCTCAACATCATCGGTTGTACAAGCTATGAACCAGGAACTCTCTTCAATCGCAAGTATAGGTGGAGTAAAGGAACTAAGAATTCCGGTGCGCATGATGTCTTCAGGTTCAGTTAAACTGACCCTCAATTCCATCTCAACAACACCGACACTCAATCCAATTTCCCTTACAATATCTCCTCCAATTGATACGCTCACACCTTCCACAGACTGGATTACAGTGAATTCAACGTTTGATCTATCGCCTCTAGGGGTAAGTGATGCAGAATCCTATGTGAAAAATAATGGTTGGAGCATCGATATGAGTTTACGAGGTGCATCAGCATCCTCGACTGTACAATGCAGTACCGTACTCTTGCCCATCGCCGGATCATCCACTTCAAGTTGTCAGCAAAGCGGATACAGTTTGGGATGGAGTGACACAGATTCCAGTGGTGAAATAAGTATGATTGGAAGTGGTGCTTACATCCAATTTACACACCGTTTCCAAATGCCAATGTCATGGGATGATGAGCCTTATGCCTCAATGAATGTCATGCTTGTCAGCCCTACTGGACCAACACTTCCACTCAACCATGTCTTTGGATTGGGTCATGCAAATGGTGTTGAAAATGATGTGGCATTGAAGCGCTTCACGATTGAATCTCAATCTGGAATTGAAACAGCAGCAGAATCGGCCCTCTTGATTCCAAATACATTCGTAACTGTTCATGCTTATTTGGGCTTTGAGGGAGTTTCAGATGCGGTCCCTCGAACTGGTCAAGCTCTCGTACGATTGCTTGTGGATGGACAAGACAAAGGGTCAACAAATCTGGTTGTTGATGGAATTGCATCGATTATGTACAACGTCCCAAGTACTGTACAGAACCTTACCATGGAACTTGAAGTCACGCCATTGCTTGGACAGGGTGCTTCCTATGAGGTAAATCCAGTCGCGTCGTTTACAATGGATACGATTGCTCCAATGTTGATTTCGATGGATATCAATGAATTCGACCATAGAGATGCATCACCGGCAACAAAGGTGACATTCATCATTGGAGACAACCCCACTCTTCCACATCATGCAATGGCAAAGATCTGGAGGTCGTGGATCGACGATTCAAACATGGATGGTGAAATCGATGAAAATGAGGTCCAAGAAGTGGACTTAGAATCTCCACAGAACATGCTTGCCAGTACTGGTGAGTTTGTGCTTACAATGGATACATCGAGTGCTTCAGAAGGGGATTATGTGCAAGGCTGGCTTTCCGTCGCTGATGGTGCAGGCAACATCATGATCGAAGGAGGGAACATCTATTCGCCTTTGTTTAACATTCAATTACGTGCAGACGGAACCCCTTCTCTTGGTACTGAATTTGATCTCCTCTGGGGTCAAAATGATGACCAATGGTTGCATCCTGGAGAAGCCATCTTGTTGCAAATTCCAATTTGGGATAAGAACGGAGTGACCGATATCGAATACATCGAGTTAGACATTGGCTCTACAACAACAGACCCAGCAACAATCTATTGGAACTCAAACTCAGGCCAATGTTATACGAATCACGTGTACATTGATGTTGAATCCTGTGAAGTCCTTGGCGGAGATGATGTCTTCTCAGAACAAGGCACCTTCAACGTCAACTTCAGTATCGAATGGGGCTTTGATCCAGATCCAACACTTTTGCGAGTTCCCTCCTTGTACCTTGAAGACCGTCTTGGACAGTTTGTAACCGTCCCTCTATACGATTCATCTTGGCATTACAGTGGGGAAATAACTCTTGATGCCTCTCAAACTTCACTCTCAATTGATGATACGGTGGTTTCGCCTTATGGTGCATGGGCTTCCACAGAATCAACCATGGCTTTTGAAGGTGAAATTGTATGGTATCGTAGTCATCGTACACTCGATCAGGGAATGGATTTGTTAATGAGATTAAATGGTGAAGAATCCGTTGTCGATTCACACGGAAATTTCTCATATCGACGTTCAGTTCCATCTCAACCAGGAGAACATGGCTTGTATGTCTCAGTGTATAATCCGCCAAGTGGTGCTGTTCTGCGAGGTCTTTCAGACGGTCCGCTTACCACCATTTTCGTTGACAATACTGCTCCGATTCTCATGGAATTGAATCGCCCAGATTCTGATATTACCATTGCTGAATCCGATTGGTCATCTCTTGACGTGACACTCTCAGTTCGTGAGTTGTCTCAACTCAATCCGGACACATTAACACTTCATTATTCCATTCACCCCGCTGGACTTGGATTAAATGTAGCTTCAATGTACGAAGGGTCTGAACCAATGACGCTCCTTGGGGGTCGTGCATTTGGCGAATCCATTCCAATTTCTGCTACGTTGGATATCGACGAATTGATCTCAGAATCGGAACGTTCTGATTCTTTGGAATTGAGAATCTGGGTGACTGGTTCTGATATGGCAGGCAATTCCTTCTCTGAAGATTTCAACGACATCGATGCTCCATACAACGTATGGGATTTGGAACAACGTGTACCGGATTTTGAATTCGTTGGTACTCCAGAATTGAAGGATGGTGGAACAGTTCGTGTTGATGATTCAGTTCCTATCACTGCAACCATCATCAATAATGGAAATGCTGATGGAAGCGTTCAAGTTGTTCTCGAATTAGTTGAATCCAATGGTGCTCGCACACGTGTCGATGCTCGACAATTGCAAGTTCAACCTGGTTCTACAGTTGTTTACGAAAGCACTTGGATTCCAACACGTACAGGAACGATGTGGCTCGAAGTTCAAATCATGGGTGGAGAGACTGCTCAAACCCCGACTCTTCGAGTTAAGGAAGCAGAAAGCGAAGGATTCCTCGGTACTGTTTCTGAAGTCAATCCAATCATGCTAGGTATTCTTGGTGTCCTGAGCATTGTCCTTGTAGGACTTCTTGTCTTTGGATTACGTTCAGAACCTCAACGTCGTCCACAAAGCCAAAAGAAATTAACAGCCCGACTTCAGAAGGCTGAACATTCACTTCCTGCCTTGGCTCAACCGCAACAAACGACTCCCCCGCAGGGTCCATATGGCGCTCAAACCCAGTCTGCTGATGTCGGTCAGAACCCTTACAAGTGAATCTGATGGATTCATATGCAAGTGGTTCTACAGACACATGGAGGGAGTGAGAGGATTGCTGACAGAGTTCGACTCTGAGGAAAGTCCCCTCTC
>JBMZTB010000066.1:0-9581 GCA_049623485.1 Candidatus Poseidoniaceae archaeon | reverse complement strand
CTTCGGCTGTGTGTGTTTTCTCTCCATATGGCATCAGCGCCGTTGATTCCGCCGAGGCGGAAGTGCATCCCGTGCTCTTGCGAGCAGACTGCAGTAGACGGTCTTCCATATCAAACTGTTGTGTGAAGTTTGGAGCAGAAATCAAGCATTACTCTCTTCACTTGCAGGGCCATCAGCCGAGCGCTCTGGACTGTTTGACATGGCTTTGCGAAGGGTTGCTCGAAGAGAATCAAGTTCTCCATAGCAGATCAGAACATCATCAAAGCGAAGCTGAATTGATGATTCAGGATTCCACATGAGACGATCTCCACGACTTAAGGCAAACACAGGAGTGTTGGAACTTCCATGGAACACTTCTCCAAGCGACATTCCAATCAAGTTAGGATGTTGAAGCAATTGAATTGAAAGCACACCCTCTCCGGGAATTGTTCTCAATAATTGGTCCAGTCCAATCTCGCTGAAGTCTGTATCGCTGATCACAAAATCAACGATTGAGCCTGCAACATTGACTCCGCTTGCTTTCTCAATACCTTCGAGTCCTGGGCTTGAATTGACTTCGAGAACGAGTGGTCCATCATCGGATTCAAGAAGATCGACGCCTGCAATACGAAGGCCAAGAATACGTGCCGCTCTGCACGCAACTTCCTCATAGGCGGGGTCGAGTTCAACAGGTTCAACAGTTCCATTAAGATGGAAATTGCTTCTGAATTCACGTCCACGGGCACGACGTCGCATGCTTGCAACGACGCGGTCACCAACGACGAGTGCTCGGATATCTGTTCCATGAGATTCGACAATGTATTCTTGAACAAGGACTGCCTTTCCTGTATGGAGCAATCCTTGCACAAGATTTCGAGTTTCTTGATGCGTGTGGCGAAGGAAGACGCCTTGGCCTTGTGTTCCTTCTGTCACCTTGACTACAACAGGCAATCCTCCAACCGATTCAATGGCTTGCTCAACATCCGCAGTATCTCGAACATAGACGGTACGAGGAACAGGAATTTTATTTCGAGCGAGCAGTTGAGAGGCGTGCAATTTATCGCGACTTTGTAGAATTCCTTGGCCTGTGTTTGCAGTCCAGATGCCCATTTGTTCCAGGTGTCGCAACACCGCAACACCGTGACGAGTGATGGAATGGCCAATACGCGGAATGACTGCATCAAAGCCGATTGGTTTGCCTTCATGCATGATGTCAATTGAGCCGTCGTCAACAAAGAGTGAGAAACTCATCGGATCGAGAACATTGACATCGAGTCCACGTTTTCGAGCTTCTTCGACCAAACGCCGAGTGGAGTACAAACGCGCTCCACGCGACAAAACAGCAAGGCGAACACCCCCATCTTGCCCAGACTCGCTCATGATGAGAAGAAAATGGGAGAGGATTTCAAATGCTCGGCCGTTTTGGCCATAAATCATGTCCGATGAAGAGAATGTGGCAGAGGCGGAACCAGAAACAACGGAATCCGTTCCAATTCTGGACGAAGACCGTGATGAAATAATGAAAGATATGACGCTTGAACAGCGTCAAGAAGCGTTGAAGCGTTCCCGTTGGAACGTGTTTCTCTATCTAGGGTTAGCTGCATTGATGTTTGGATTTGCTTTGTTCCCGTTCCCATTTACGGCTGAACCAGTTGGAAACTCCTACGAACAAGACCTCGGATTCGTTTGGGGGGCACCATTGGACGGTGAAGATTTCACAGACGTTCCTATTGAAATTGAAGTGACTGCGACCAATCCTCCAGCAAATCCAGATGCAAGAATCGCAGTGTATTTGATCAATTCAGATGATTGTACGGCGAACGATATTTTGGAACTCAAGCGAGATGCGAGAACAGATCCGAGCCACGACAATCAATTCCAGATGTCGAATAAAGCACCGATTGTTGATGAAGTTGTTACCTTTGAATTCAACGTCGATGGAGGCGGTCAGTGCCTCTTTGCTGAATACGTCGATAAGGACGATTCAAGCGACATTCTCATTGGTGGTATGGACATTGACGGAAGCATGTGGCCGAATCAAATCTGGGCAGGTATCTTTGCAATCCTCTTCCTTGGTCTCTCCGGATTCGCCTTTATTGGGGCGCAAAAGCATGGAGCAGGTGTCAAAGCACTGACAGAACCAAGCAAGAAATCCACCGAAGAAGAGGTTCTCGAACAAACGGCTGGACCAACAGGTCCACCGCCATCCAAGGGTCCAAGCGGACCGCCTCAAGCAGGTCCAAGCGGTCCACCAGAAGCATCTGGTCCAGCGGGCCCACCAGAGCCTCAAACACCGGAACCTGCTTCAGCAGAGCCAACGTTTGAACCTGCAGAAAACGGATACTTCTTCCGAAAGATGCCTGATGGCAGTTACGATCAAACCGTTTACGTTCAAGCTGAAGACGGTTCGTACGTTCCGTACGAAGGATGAAGGCGTCAAAACGGCCTCGTTTCTGATGCGTTCGCCACTATCCTTCTTAGGGGATGAGTCCTCGACCAAGACACGGTGAATGAATGACGGATGAAGCATCCTCGCTAACTGTGGCCAAACTCAAGGCCCTGTGCGTCATCAATGATTTGCCAACATCTGGCAAAAAAGCCGATTTAGTCGAGCGTTTACTCGAATCAGGTCTTTCTCGAGATGAAGTCGGCCTCAAGCAAGCAGAATCAATTGAAGAAGTCGAAGAAGAAGTCATCTTTTCTCTTGAAGATGAAACAACGATCACTCCAACGCCTAAACCAAAGGCAAAAGCAAAGCCTGAGGTGAAACAAGAAGATGATGTTCTTGATGCAGAAGTCCTCGATGCAGATCTTGTTTTCGACGAACCAGATGAAGTCGAAGAAGAACCTGAAGTGTTCACTCCAGTGGCTGTTAAGCGACAAGATGCAACAACTCTAGTCGATATGATCAAACAACCAAAGGTCATTGCTGTCGTCATCGTTGCTTTGTTCGTAGGTGCAGCTGGATGGTGGTACATCAACTCTGAACTTGAACCGTTTACAGCGGATCCACTTCGCTATGGCGATACCATGGAATACACCATTACTGGCGGTGATGATGCAGCAGATAGGCCTGCCATCATGGCCAGTGAAGGATTCCTTGATTTGGTGTTTAGTTTCCTCGACACTGAAGAAGACTATTGCCGAGTTTTCTTGGATTACAACGGAAGGGGTACGATTGCCATCAGTGAAGGAGGGCCTGAAGAACTCCTTGGCGAATCGTCTCAAAATTTGCTTGGGGCCGTACGGACACGTGGTGCCTATGGAAGCAATGATTGGCTTGCTGTTGAAATGACCAATACCTATGATTTGGATGATTTGGATGTTGGTCGCAGCACCTATTCAATTCTCAATTCAGGTTCATGCCCCGATGCTTCAAGCAGTCCATCTTCGCCTGGTGAAGCCGTTCTTACAACTCGTCGTTACGTTGAATTGCGTGAACAAGTGACGATGTCAACAGGATTCGAGTTCTCCGCAACCGTGGATAACAAACCGTATGCAGGATCAGCTACGACGTTCGATGTGGGTGGTTTGTTGGGTTCACTGGACGTCTTCTTACCGGGGGTTTCCTTAATGCTTCAACCGATTGAATTGCAAGATCTGTTTGGCAACGACGTGATCGAAGAAGGTGCATCAGGTGAGCGCCTTGGATGGCGATGGAGAGTCGTCGGCGCTGATACACTCGGCGATGATAAAGCATGGAAGATTTCAGCCACGCACGTCGATATCGAAAGCCTCTGCCTCGGTTCTGCAAATATGGAGATATGGGCTGAAGAAAACAATCCATGGGCGACTCAACAAACGGTTGATGTGATTATTTCCAACGACGGTTCCCTGCAAAGTTCTTGTTCCCCGCTTTCAGAAGCATTTGGTGATTATGTCCTCCCAGAAGGTGAACTTGAACTGCATCATTCATTCAAATCAACAAAATTGACGCGTGGTTCAAAGGTGCTCGATCTTGGCAAGGATTACAGCATTCGGCCACGGGCAAATCTGCTCGCCATCGATGAATCTCTGCAAGAGGACTGGGCTGCTCAAGAAGGCATTCATCCACCGGATAAATCCGAATATCGAACCCATACGCTTGAGAAAGCCATGCAATGTTTCGATTTCATTGGAGGACAAGCATCAGGTGCTAATGCTGCTCTAGATAACAGTGGCTACATTTGGAGAGCCGTTGATGATCGTAGTGGAACTGCAACGAAATGGAACGTTTCTTGGGTTGCAGCAGACGATACTGCGGGATGGGTCTTGTTTGAACTGAGTGGAGAGCCAACCTCTGAAAACTGCACGTATCTCGACAAAGGATCCTACGATGAAGTCGTTTCATACAACCGTGAAGCGATTCCAGCGGTTGCCAACATCTCCACCGTTGAAGCACGTCTTAGCGATAAGGCACGCTATCCTGCTTTGAGTGGCGAAGATGGCATTTACGATAGCAATGGGAACATCTACCCGCAATCACGCCTTGGGATTCTTGTCGCCGTACCTGGCAACGGTGCCAACGATCTTCTCGGTCAATTGACCGATACGTCGGTTGGAGCTACGACGCTCGACCTTTCTCGAACATGGACGGAAGGAGTATGGGAACATACCTTCGCTGTCGCCGTTGATGCCTCTGATGGGCGAGTCGTTGGTTGGACGAAACTCTCCGCTGTGGAGGGTTGATATGACCGATGAAGAAATCCCGCGTGGCCTTGATCACTTGATGGAACAGAACGCTACAGACTTGCCGTTCCTCGCTTCGTATGGGGCTGAAATGGACGGTGCAGCCATCGACGTAGAAGCACTGTTCACTGGTGTTGAAGCCTTTCTGTCCTCAAGACGCGTTGAATTCAAACTCCATGAGGATTGCATAACCTATAATGCAACAAGCATATCAAAGCATGAAGACGGACTTCTTATCGAAATTGAACACGAACATCTTCCACTCGTTCACAGCGATCTTGACCGCGTTGGATTCTTTCAAGGAACGCTTCATGGAGACAAATCAAAACTTTCAGTCATCCTTCAGATGTGGGGCAGTGAACATCGTCGCTTCCTTGAGCGACTCGTTGAGTTTACAACCGCTTAATCACGGCGTGTCGCTGCCATAGCAAGGCCGATAGCCGCAACAACTGGAACGAGTGTAAATCCTGGCAAGAAGCCTTCATCTTCTTCGGTTGCACAACTCTTTCCATCAGCATCAACGCCATAATAGACGCCATCGTCTTGGTAACAACTCGACCAAACCGTGTACCATGCTCCTTGTGGGAAGAATTCGGTTGTGTCATCTTCGTACATTGCCTTGACTCGCCAGTTGACATACGAATGGTCTTCAGGAGGCGTGAGTGAGGTTGTATGCGTCAAATCTTCAACGGTGACTTGTTGGACAACAGGTGGATCGCAAACACCTGAATTGAGACAAATCTGAGTGGTGATTTCAAAGGTTGTGTTGTTGTCCTTCGCAGCTTGGTCCATCACCACGGTCAATGACCATGTGTTTCCAGAGACGGAAGGAGAAGTTGCAGTGTAGGAAGAGAACGGAGTCTCATCAGCATCTGGTCCACTATCTTCTCCAGCAGTTTTTGCAGCCATTGAGGTACTGCAAACAGCAAGAAGGGCAACGAGCATCAGCGTCATGACGGTGCGCATGGATTGGCTAGAAACTCCTTGCCTTTTGCACTTTCCATTTCAGGGTTCCATATCCCAGAGTTCGTCTCCAACCCAATGGAGGGTCTTGATGCCCTTTCCTTTGCTCGCTTCGACCATTTCGGTTCCAGACATTGTCGCCCATCCTAAGGCCAATGGACGTCCGTGTTCCTTGTCGCGAATCCAGACCAAATCTCCAACTTCGATGGTTTCATCAGCCGCATGAACGCCTGCAACCATGCAATCTGCTCCGTTCATCAAGAATGGAATTGCCCCATGATCGACAGCAACCCAGCGATTGGCATCAGGATGCTCAAGGAATCCACGAAGGGTAAGAAACGCCCAGCGTTGGCCCTCATCGTCGCTGATTTCAATGGTCTTAGCGATCTTATCGACAAAGACGAGTTGCCATGAACCATAGGTTGCCATCTCAAGGAAACCACCGTCGACGTTGAGATCAATATCCAACGCTTCTTCCAAATCTTTGAGCAAGGGTGCGATGTTCTTTCTGCGAACAGGTCGTCGCTTTTTGATTTGGAATTCTTTGCCCATGAACCTGCCAGAAGCCTGACCCGTTTCACCCTTCGCCTTCAAGAACCGCCAACAGGTGGCATTTTCATGGCCGTCTGGTGCAGCATACGAACCTTTCAAGCCCACGCTAAGGAATTAGGAAACGAAGCGCCAACTGAACCCATCTTCTTCGTCAAACCTGATGGTTGTCGAACCGAATCCAGTGAACTTCATGTTTCAGCACATCCAGGTGAAGTTCACATTGAAACCGAGTGTGTGGTTCGATTGAATCAACATGGAGACATCGATGCGATTGCGATTGGCCTTGATCTCACCGATCGAGCAGCTCAAACCATTCTTCGAGCCGATGGATTGCCATGGGCCAAAGGCAAGACGTTTCGACAAGCAGCAGTCCTTGGTTCGTTCTATCCATGGCGATTAGGAGCAGAAGCCCTAAGCGATTCAAAAACAGCGCCTAAGATTGAACTCGATGTTAATGGAGAACGATGGCAAGAAGCATCCTTGAGTGAAATGAGTATTTCTCCCGCTCTACAGATTCAATCGTTGATTCAATGGGCACCTGTTTCAACAGGGGATTTATTGTTCACTGGAACACCTCAAGGAGTGGCTCAATTACAGCCTGGTGACGTGATTGAAGCACGTCTTTTAGCCGCTGATGGCGAACTTCTTTCCTCCTATTCTGGCCTTTGTCGCTAAGGGTTGCCTTGATATACGCCAGTCAAGTCGGTGGCCTGCAAGGAGTGAGTATCATGGCACAGTGGCACGGAATTTCTAAGAAAAAACCAAGCGGTGGACGACGAGTTCGAGCACGAGGAAAGCGCTCGACTGAAATCTCTACTGAGAAGCAATTCGCACTCGTTGGCGAAGCACGACGTAAGGTCTATCGCAAGGCCGGTGGAAACACAATGGTTCGTGTCATGGCTGCAAACACCGTTTCAGTCAACAATCCAAAGACAGGCAAGACTGTTAATGCAACAATCAACAACGTGATTCAAAACGAATCCGACCCAAACTACGTTCGTCGAAACATCTTGGTCAAGGGTGCAGTCATTGAAACAAGTGAAGGCAACGTCAAGATCACCTCTCGACCTGGCAAGGATGGCGTCATCAACGGCGTTCTTCTTGAGTGAAGCCCCACATCGTTGGGTTCATACCTTCCAACCTCACCCTTTCAATGAGGCGAGACAATGGAACACAACCCAGACCGGATTTCAGTTTGGCCTGGATACTTCAATGCAAAGACGTCGAGACGTAGCGGTCGACGTGTTCCAAAAGACGCTTCTGTCCTCAAGCCAGATCTCGAAGGACTCTACCTTGCTGCACGCAAAGTAGGTCTCAAGAAGATCAAGCGAGAAGAAGGAACGTCCCATCCCAGACGGCCTTATGGCAAAGAAGGAAGGCTGTGGGTCAGCAGTTCAGGTGCGAAACAATCCATCGGAGCAAACAGCAAGGAAGAGGTCATGCAACTTATCGGTGGTGTCTGGAGACAGATGCAAAAAGACCGCCGAGCATCTGAGCAAGAACAGCAAGCTGCAGGTCCTAAAACAGGTGACCGTAGAGCACGTTCACAACGAAAGTCTGGCAGTAAAGGCAACAAAGCCCAGAGTGGTGGCTTTCGAAAGCGTGGCTTCAAGAAATAAGCAATACTGTTAAGACCGACCAGAGACATATGTTTCTGTATGGATCCAACATCATTGGCAATACCTGCAGCAGTAAATGGAATGAAAGTGTTAATTTCAGCCTACGATGGTTACGAACAATCAAGGGTACGCATCACGGATAGAGCCGTACGAGAAGATGTTCGAAGACGCGTCAATCATCTCCACCATCAAGTTGAGCGATGGCTGTTTCGATCCTATGCAAATAATGAAAAATACGAAATGAATAGGATACAATCCATCTTGCATAATCTTCAATCATTTGCTGAAGATGCCCAATATGCAGTCGCTGGAGAATCACGTCCAAAGCACGACGGGATACGCAGAATGAACCGTTCACTGCACAAGAAATTGATTCGGCATGATCGGGAAACCATCACCATGTTGGAACACGCAAGTCAGCATCTTGGGGCAACATTAGCGACACACGTGAACACTCAGCATTCAGATTTGGACATCATTGATGGTGTCATCAGCAAAGCAAAACGCCACTTCCTCGAACGCAATATGCTGCTTGACGGCATGAGGAGCAGAAACTGAAGGTGAACTTATGACAAGAGAAACATACAGATGGAGACAAGAACCAGACATTATCGCACGATTTGTCCATGATAAAGAACTTCCAAAGAATACCCCCATCGTGCTTCGACCAAACGAAGTTTGTGTCGTTCTTGAGAATGGGAGGATTTCTGGAATCGTTACACAGCAAGTGATGCGAGCCAATCCAACCACCTCGATGCTTCGTCGCGTCTTTGGTGGAAAACGGCAACGTTCCTACCTTTTCGCTTTCCTTGGACCTTACACATTCACGATGCCATTCACTTCCAAATCCAGCGATCATCAAACAATGAGGGGTGAGATTTCTCTCCGAGTTCATGCATCTCGAGAGAACGTTGCTCGTTTGATTCAACTTCCAGCCAAAGGCCTCATGGAGATACGTACTTCGGACATCAGCAACCTTCTCATCGATGAGGCTCAAGCCTATATGTCGAAAACAATTCAACGATTTATCAATGATGAATTGGTTCAAGATCAAGCTGATGAAAACACAACGATTGGCCTTTGTATGGCACTGCGTCGAACGGTTGAATCGTTTGGTATGACCATCGATCATTCCTACATCACCTGGAAACCATCCGATAAGGTTCGACTAGAAGCAGAACGTGAGCATGTCACAAACATGGCTGAACACGCATCGATCCAAGCAGACAGAGACCAAATTGCTCTCGATGCTCAACTTGCCCATCATCAACGACACGCAGAGCATCATGCACGTTCTCAAACCGTCAATTCTTCAGCGATGGAACGAGCAAAGGTCGAGCCTGAACTTGCTCGAATCAAAGCAAAGGGTGCTTTGAACGAAGCAGAATGGGAGAATAAACACAGGAATCTTGAGCATGAAACGCAGCAATCTCGGGTCAAAGCTGCATCGAAGGCAGAAGTTCTTGACATCCTTCGCAGCAAAGAACTTGATTTGCGAGAACGAAAGCAACGAAATGATCTTGATGTTGCTATGCAGTTGTTCGATTCTGTCCAGAAAATGAAACTCCAACGACAACAACAAAAATACGATGCAATCACGAAAATAGCATCGAATCAGAAAACAACTGGTTGAGGGAACCTATCAAGATAGGGGATATGACTTTCTGCTCCATTTTCGACAAATGGGCATGGCCAGCGCACGCTCTACGAATTTAAACAAGTCAATCCTTCTTGTGATTCTTATGATTACAATGTCCCAAGTGGGATATCTTGAATCCATGAACGCATGGAAAAATGGCG
>JBMZTB010000065.1:0-9666 GCA_049623485.1 Candidatus Poseidoniaceae archaeon | reverse complement strand
AAGAATAGGCAACCATTTTCCTGAAACGAGTTGTTCTATTTTCGATGTGATAAACCATCTGAAAACATACTCTTCCAATACTGAATTGATAAAAACCCAAAAGATGATTGCTAGCATCAGTTTCCATGGCGTAGTCAAACCAAATGGATCGAGGATTTCTTTGAGATCATCTTCACTGAGCAGAGAGTCTCCTATAAGGAAATAAGCAAGCAAGATCACAACTGCCATTGCAACTCCTAAGCCTGCAGAAACTGCCCATCCACCTTTCAAGGCTGGAGAACGTGAAAGAGTGTTTTTCTCGATGCGGAGATGCCAGAATGCGGGCAAGCCAAATATCCATGCTTTGGTGAATACAAACACGACGATTGCTAATGCACCTGCCTTTAGAGCAAAACCTGTCACAACCGAAATTGTTGGCGCAATACCGACGAGTATTAATCCAAGTAGAGCAAGATTTTTTTGAGATTTGGAATCATTTAACTGAGTATGCATAAGGCAAACTCCTTCACTCATCCATCTCTTGTTTCAACGCTGCAAGAGCACCTGAAGGGCCAGGAAGTGGGAGTGGGAGAGGATTGCCATCTGGTCCAATCAATGGAGGAAGATCAAGTGGATTGTTCTCCAATACCTTCTCGTTTGAAATGACGGCCTCAAAGCCTGAATCAAGAGGAGAACGATATTTGAGAACTCGTTGTTCATCGATGCGGATGAATGTTGCACCGTAGATATGGCCTGCCTCTGGTTGAGCAGGTTCATCAAGAACTGCCAATCCGTGTCCTTCCTTCTGAAGAATATCAACAAGATCTTCTCTGACTGCATGTTCCTCCCACATGCGTGCACTAGATGCCCGAATGTCAGCCATTTGCGAACGTCGACGGGCTTCGATTCGTTGCCGAATTTCACCATGCCTTGATGCTCTTTCAGCAACAGTCGCTTGGATATCTGCTTCTTCAACTGATTCTGGGCTTACTTCAACCACATACTCGTCGGCGACGTGGATTGCCTCGACTGTTACGACTGGGAGTTCGACTTCGATTTTTTCGCTTGCAGGCGCCATCGCTGCACGTTGTGCTTCTTGCGCCGCTCGTATCTTTGCAGCCTTCCGCTCTTTGAGTGTCATTTTTTCAGGAAGAGGTGCATCAACGGTTGATTCAGATTCTTCTGCTTGAGGCTCGGAAACTGCGATCTCTGTTCCAGCAGTCGGTTGCTTTGATTGAATTTGGTTGACTTCAGGCATAACAAACGTAGGTTGTCCTGAAAAAATAAATGCAAAACCAAGAGCGAGCATGACGCCTATTGCCGCATATTGTTCTTGTTCGGCCAACTCTCCCGCCATTGCGAGATAGAAAACCAATACTGCAACAAACGCAAATGCGATTGTATTGCGTAGGAATCCCATGCCTATCAAACACCCCAGTCGCTTCGTGCTTAAGACGATGATGCCGCCTTTGATTCATTCAAAATTTGAATCAACCCATCCAATGCTTTTCGTCGATGACTAAACTTTTCCTTTTCTGCCAAGTCAACATCTGCAAATGTTTTCCCGTTTGTAGATTGCTCAATGCCATCGAGTTGGATGGGATGTGGAATGAAAATTGGATCGAAGCCAAAACCATCGTTTCCGCTTGCTTGTAGTGCGATCTCTCCGGGACATATTCCTCGGGAAACATGCACTTCTCCATCCAACCAAAGTGCTGCAACAGCATGAAACGCACCATCTCGATGATTAGAATCATTGAGAAGATTCAACAGTCCATCAAAGCCGATTGTTTTCAGGGCATAAGCTGAGTAGACACCGGGAAATCCATGCAATGAATCGACAAATAATCCTGCGTCTTCAACGAGTAAAGCATCATCTGATGAAGGAAGATATGGTATTGCTTGTTTGATTTTTGAACGGGCGACGTCTTCCAAATCATCTGCTTGAGGCTCACTTATTTCGACCCCGTCTACCTGAAGTTGTACCACATCGAAGCCAAGCGGCCGTAATGCATGCTTTGCCTCTCGCACCTTGCCAGAGTTCCCAGTCATGAACCATACCTTGCGCATGGTCTTGCCACATCATCCCCAATTCATGGCTTTTCGGTTTGAAAGAGACACGATGTTGAAGTGTAACGGTCAACAGGTTCGTTTATGCTGCAACAGATTGGATTGGTCGCTCTTGGAGGAGGAATCGGCGCAGCAATGCGTTACTTGACTTCAGAATGGCTCGCAACGGATGGTTTTCCTTGGGCAACCTTTGTTGTCAACCTGGTCGGTTCATTGTTCCTTGGCGCACTAGCAGTTGCTTTGGCTGAACATGTTGTATCCCAAAACGTCGTGCTACTTCTTGGAACAGGATTACTTGGGGGATTAACAACGATGTCCACATTTTCGGTAGAAACGATTCGTATGTTCGAAGAACAGCAAAGCGGTTTGGCCTTCACATACGTCGGATTAACCATGGCTCTTTGCCCATTGATGGCGTTGATTGGATGGCGACTTAGCGCAATAATCACAGCCTCATCCTGACCTTTAAGAAGAAGAAGCGTGAGCATGTGGCATATGTCTGCCCAAGCATTGATTGAGAAACTGAACTTAGCGCTCGGCTGGGAACTACGAGCGATCAACATGTACGCCCATTATGCTGCATACATTCGAGGCATCCATAGACTTCAACTGGAACCGCATTTTACTGCAGAAGCAAATGAATCAATGGTGCATTCAAACATCGTCCGTTCTGCAATTGTGAAACTTGGTGGTATTGCGGTCACTGAGCGTAATCAAACACCGATTCGCCATACTACATCCTATCTGGAAATGCTTGCTGAGTCTTTGATTACAGAAACGAAAGCTGCTGAAGTATATGGGGAATTAATCGCAATGATCGAAGAAGAAGGCGATGCTGATTTGTACGATGCTATCGAACAAATCTATCTTGCTGAGATTCGAAGCGTTGAGGAACTTCGCCGACTTGCTGAATAATTAAGCAAGGATACTTAACATCCGCTCAAGGGCAAGAAGTGAGCCTTCCTGTACCTCTTTTGTCACGGTAATTTGATTGTGAACCTCGCCATCAACCAACCGTTCGAGTAAATCCATTAGATAAGCTGGATGAATCATGTACATCGTAGAACATGGGCAAATCTCTGGGTCCAAGCACTCTATGTGTTTGTCTGGGTGTTGGTCGGCAAGTCGAGCAACCATGTTGATTTCAGTCCCAATGGCTACCTTCGCTCCTTCTTCAAGACCTGCAACATAGTTCAAAATGTATTGAGTCGACCCGTTCGCATCCGCAACTTCGACGGTTTCTTTGGGACATTCAGGATGAACGACAACAACTCCATCAGGATGACGTTGGCGGAAATCTGCTATTTGAGAGGGTTTGAATCGCTTATGGACTGAACAAAAGCCATGCCAAAGAATTATTCGAGCGGTTGAGAGATCAGAACTCGCACCAACACCTGGTGTCCATGTAGGCATTTGAGATTCTTCAATACCCATAGCGAGACCTGTGTTTCTCCCAAGATGCTGGTCTGGGAAAAAGAGGACTGCTCCGTTCGGTCCTGCACGCTCAAATGCCCAATCCAGAACTCCATTTGCATTTGATGAAGTACAGACCACACCCCCGTGTCGTCCTACAAAATCCTTCAAATCTGCACTGCTATTCATGTATGTGACAGGAACGAGGTACGATTCGCCTTCTTCGGCAATTGCTACTGGATCGTTGCGATGAATTGGATCTTTTAGATCCGTAGAAGAAAGCATTTCATCCCATGCTTGTTCAACATCAACGAGTGTCGCCATATCAGCCATGGAACAACCAGCTCGAATATTTGGAAGCATGACAGCCTGGTCTGATGAAGTCAGTATATCCGCCGATTCCGCCATGAAATGGACCCCACAGAAAACAATGTATTTCGCATCAGAATCTGCAGCTTTTTGGCTGAGCATAAACGAATCTCCAAGGAAATCTGCATGCATGACAATGCTATCGCGTTGGTAGTGATGGCCAAGTATCAACAAGTCATCACCCATCTCTTTCTTTAATTCAGCAATCCTTTCGGCAATTGCTTGATCTTCAGGAGACATTGACGTTAAAGAGAAGTCAACGGCGCACATAGCCAAAGAAACCGACATGGTGTTCACCCTTGCCACTCCGCTGAATGATTTGAACCCTATGCAAACGCTGAACTTATCATAACGAGCGTTTTCGGGTGGAATGATGGTCTTCATTGACGAACAACGACTTCACCTCGGAGCAGAGGCAGAAGTGTGGCGAGGTTCATGGATGGGCCAATCGGCAATTCGTAAACAACGAAGAAATCGCTCATGGAGACATCCTGACCTCGATGATCGCCTTGGACGAAGACGGATGATCGCAGAGGCAAGGTTGCTGGTCCGCTTGTATAGTAATGGACTAAATGTTCCATTGCTCCTTGATTGCGATGTTTTTGATCAACAATTGGTGATGAGTCATATCGAAGGCAAACCATTGATTGAAATCCTTAATGATGATTCAATTTCAGATGATGTCGTTATGGGTATTTTGAACAACACTGGTCAAAGCATCCGTATGCTTCACAGACTTGCCGTTGTTCATGGGGATTTATCCACGAATAATATCATTATTACGCCTCAAAATGAAGCGGTGCTCATCGATTTTGGTCTTGCTCGAATTGAATATGAAACTGAATTGTTTGGAATCGATCTCCATGTTTTGTTTGAAATTCTGGGAGCCTCTCATCCGCATAGAAAGGACGCAATTGACGCTGTGCTCGAAGGGTATGCTGCTTGTGAAGAACTTCATGGACCAGCAAGCGATACTCCTGGCGGCAAACCTGTCGGTATGCAAGATGTGCTAGATCGCTTTAACCTCATTCGGACTCGTGTCCGATATCATGGTTGACGAATTCAGTCTTGTCTTCATCCTGACGTTGAATAATGTAAACAAAGGTCAATACTATCAGGACCATGACTGCAAATTGTAGGACCACACTGGAATACGTCGCAAGGTCGGTTCCTCTTGTCAAGACCTTGACAACGAGTTCACCATCGTCGCCCTCCTCAAGATAAACGACACCTTCCTCAAGAACGATCGGGGCGTATTGATTGATGCTATCCGAAGTCACTTGTTCACTGATTTTTGTTTCCAGATTGTATTGATGTATTTCCCAATCCAGATATTGTTCGAAAGGATTTGTTGGGTTAAGATGATCTCGGCCTTCCCAAACAAGGTATTCATAACCAATTGAAATGTTGTTGATTGGGAATTTTGCATCGAATGGCATTGTCTGTTGAACCGTTCCACGATCATAGAGAACCAGTCTGTTTATGGCAGTTACATTGACGATTGTGGCAATATAATTTTCATTGAACGCTATGTCGGTAATCGAAGCGTTTTGATAATCGACAACCATTCCCCATTCTTCTAGGGTGAGATCCTGCTCTTCACTTGATGTCGCATTCATGACGATGTTTTGTGTTCCAGAAAGGCCAATCGTTCCAATATGAACAGTCGTAGGCATCTCCTTTGAAACCATCACAAGTTCATTTCCTTGCACCGAGATCAAATCGATTGTTTCACCTTCTGGAAGCATCGGTAAAACAAGGAATTCACCATCGATATTCACAGCTTGGATTTCGTCATTAGAAGTGTAGAGTATTACGGGTTCGCCTTGGATGTAAGTCAACTCTAATCCATCCACACTGCTTTGACTTAAGACGAGCAAAGATTGTTCAGGATTGTTGAGATCAACAAGCATAATTTCTGAATCATTTGCCATTACCAAATAATTCTCCTTCAGTGCATACAATGAGTCAACCTCCATTATGGGTTGCACAACAATGATTGCATCGTCAGATGATGAAAGATTGTGTACGAGTACAATCGCAACACCAGATTGGTTGTCAAGCGTAGCAAGCCACCCATCAGATGCAACTGCTCCTTGCGCAGATTGGACCCCCTCGGCAGGAAGGTCTTTGTTTGTAAGATCCCATGTAATGACACTGGCTGTGAGAATGAGGACGACGACAATCAAGGTACCTGTTTCTTTGCTCGTTGGTTTTAGCAACTTGAGGGTGAATTTTTTGCTTCTACCATAAACAAACTTTAGCGAATGAATCGGACGAGTAAGAATTGTTGCAAGGCGACTGTTGATGGTACGTTCATCGAGAACATTCCACACAGCAGTATTCGATTTGTCAACCATTCTGACCGTCAAGGCACCTATCATCATTCCACCAATGATATCTGAAAACCAGTGAATGCCGAGGTATATGATGCTGAATGCAGTCAAGATAATGTAGACCAGAGTCATGTTTTGGAAACGCCTCCAACGACCGTCGTGATCATGTTTCCTAAAGGTAAGCCATATCGAAAATGGTACTGCAATGTGAAGAGAAGGCATCCCGTTTGAGAATGCATCAATTCTTCTAAACCATGTTTCAATTTCAGGATTTAACGTGTAAGCAATAGCATCCATATCTTCGATGTAAAACCCAGTGACTCGAACATTGAAGAAAAGATAGAATGGAATGGCGAGGATGTAAACCCATGCGATACACAAGGCGATTCTATCTGCCATCCACCGATCATCAAAGTAGGCAACATAGAAGATTGATGCATATGTTATGAACATAAATCCAGATATGTAGAAATGAGTCATGACGCTATCAAGCCAATCTGCCCGAAACGTTTCTTGTACCCAAACAACAAGATCTCCCTCGATGGCATAGATGTAAGGCGTCATATCGATTCCAGTTCGAGCCATGAAAATTCGGTCGACTTGATCGAGGAAATCCTTGGCATTGTAGATTGAGAGGGCGAGAAGGAGATGCAGCCAATATCGTCGAATGAAATCAACAAAACCTGTTAACGTCATGTTGGCCCATGGAGGCTTGAAGTATGGCATTGCAAAGACGCCGATGGCCAATGCACTGATGAGCCAAGTGAGATAAACACCATCCATGAACAGACCTCCTTGTTCAGATGCTGTAGCCTTGCATTCAAGAAACCTGTACCTGCTAAACGCCTAAAAAAGGCGAATCACCATGCTCCATGAACGTATGGGCGTCCACGGTCTGGATCATTTCGATGTGCTAAGTCCCAGATTCTTTCAAATCTGTAAATACCACTCGAACACCCAGTAGCCCATTCAAAGGATAGTGCATAATTTCCTACTGTTTGGACTGTCGGTTTTTGCTTAGGGTATGCTTCAACGGTACGACGTAGTTGCATACTCATCTCATCCTCATTACGCAGAGGAGAACATTTTGCGCAAGGACAGGCGTGGCGAAGATCATCATATGTGACAACAAATGAAGTTCCGTCTTCGTAAGTGAGTTCCATATCTGTGTCTCTGCGCTCAAGTTTCCGCAATTCGAGAATTTCTTCTGCCATTGTATCACATCAAATAATTTCCAAACTTGAGGATGAGCCGTTCGCCAATTGTGATTGGATAGAGGAAACAACCTTCGAAAATGCAATCGCAGAAGCGCCTTCTGGCTCGCTGACAATACGATGGACTCCGTCGTCTCCGCCTCGAACAAATCCTGGATCAAATGGAAGAGCGCCTAAGAAAGGAACGCCGAATTCCTCCGCAGTTGAACGGCCGCCACCTTCTTTGAAAATGTCAAGTGTGATGTTGAACTTTCCTTCATCATCGCATGTTGCACTAAGAGTTCGCCCCGCTGGTGCAGCAATTTCAACAGTGGAACCTGGAGTACCCTTTCCATGGATAGTGTATCCACTCATGTTCTCAACAACTCCCAATACAGGAACTTTTAGAGATGAAGCGAACGAGATTGATTTTCTGCTGTCAAGAAGGGCCACATCTTGAGGTGTCGTGACGATGACCATACCATCGATATCTGGGAGTGATTGTGCAACGGTCAATGGTTCATCAGAGGTGCCTGGTGGAAAGTCAATAATCAGATAGTCCAATTCTCCCCATTCGACATCGCCAATAAATTGTTGAATTGCTCCGAGTTTTATCGGGCCTCTCCAAACAACTGGTGTGTCCTCATCTTCGAGAAGGAATGCCATGGAGATGACTTTGACCCCAAGGTGCCCTTGAGCAGGATGGATACGTCCACCTTCAACGTGGAGTTTTCGACCGTCAAGCCCCATCATTTTCGGGACGTTTGGACCTGTAATATCAATGTCAAGAATTCCTACTTTGTGGCCTTGTTGCGCCAGTGCAACTGCAAGTCCGGTTGAGACGGTTGACTTGCCTACACCGCCTTTTCCAGAAAGGACCATGATCTTGTGTTTAATTTTCCTACCTATCTCAGCCATCGACATCTTTCGCTTCATTTGAGCGTAAGCCTGTTCCATTTGTTTCTGCTGAGCAGGGTCTGGAGCATTTGTGGCTTCTCCAGAGGGCTCGTTTCCTGGAGTATGCATCGACACGGGGGAATCCGACATAGCCATAGCAGATGGGTGGGCTTTTTCAAATCACGCTTTTGCTTTGCAGACCATATCGAAGCAACAGATGCGTTCCGACTGCAAGAAGTGGAAACATAAGAATCATCCAACTCCATTGCATGCCAGCGTATGCCCAACCCAATCCGAAGGAAAGCGGAAAAGAGATGAATGATCCAATACGAAAAGCATCTCTACGTACAGTTTGTGTTGAATGGATATGGAAGAATAAAAACGTCCCACCAAGAAAGAGTGTTTGCAGCGTAATCATCGTCGCAATGATTCGAAAAAGAAGATTGGCGTCATTGGCTGCAGCAACAATATGAGCGATGAAAAGTATGGTGAAAATCACAGCTGAATAGAGAACCGTTCGGCGGACCTCAGGCTGCATGTTCCACACTAAAAAGCCGAAGTTCAAGAGCCTCACTATTGAGAAGAGTTCAAGTTAGGTGGCAAGTTTGAAAGACCATGCGCCTCTTATTTGTCTGCGTTGGGAATTCGTGTCGTTCACAGATGGCCGAAGGCATTGCTCGCCATCTTGGCCATGAAGCTGCGAGTGCTGGAACACATCCTGCGAGTCAAGTTTCATCCCATGCACTAACGATTCTTGAAGCCAAAGGAATTGATACCACTATGCTCAAGCCTAAGTCTGTTGATTTGTTTCAGGCTGAAGATTTTGACATGGTTATTTCGATGGGCTGTGGTGTATCTTGTCCTGCAATGAGAATTGATCAAGATTGGGGATTGGATGACCCAGTTGGACAATCACTTTCAGTCTTTGAACAAACTGCAAAGGAAATAGAAAGACGTTTAAAATTGCTTGGATGATTACTCTTCTTCATCGACCATATCGCCTTCGCCAATAATGTCGATTGCAATACTGCTAACGGTTTTCATACGATCATCTTCGCCTTTTAATTCAACCGAAGATGTTTCAATTGAATCAATGGTCATCGAAAGAGGAAGTCGGGATGCTGTGATTCCATGTCTTCTTCGACATATTTCCGCAACATCAACCGCACGACTAATTGCAGATCCGCGTGCTTGAAGTTTGATGTGGCGATGTCCTTCATCCATGGCCATAACAACGGCCTTCACATAAGCATAGGATGGTTTTTTGCCCACGAATACGACTCGAGGTTCTGACATGATTGTCCTAACGAACCACGACTATGTAAAATGTGTTCAATCGGATTTTGGTGCGAGCGCCGGGACTCGAACCCGGGTTCAAGCGTTGGCAACGCTCGGTGATAACCACTACA
>JBMZTB010000064.1:0-10047 GCA_049623485.1 Candidatus Poseidoniaceae archaeon | reverse complement strand
AGAGAGATTTTTCTCGGTGTTGGAATGTGGGGGGCTTTTCGGCCTATTTTTGCAGCACTACTTGCTGCGATTCCAGGACTTTTTCTTGGCCAACACTTCAACCGAAAACATCGAAGAGCCTTTGACTGGAGCCTCCTTCAAATCCCTTTAGCGCTCACAATTGTTCTCTATATTCCTCTCTGGCTTTGGTCCATCTATGATGCATGGAGAGATGCTACCATCATCGTGTCAGATTCAAAGAAGAATTAAGGCCGCCACAACTGGTCAGAACATGAAAGTTCGCCGGACTTCATCCCTTCCAAATCTGCTAAATCATCAGAATCGAACTCATTGGGCAAATCACCTGTAAAGAATGAGTTCAAGCTTTGGGATTCGACAGCCCAGTACATCACGGAATCATCATTACTGGAGTGACCTGGATGATCAGCATCTTCGTGGTCGACCGGTGATGTGTAAACAAGATTCACAAGACCAAGCAAATGACCAAACTCATGAATCATGACACTGTTTTCAACTTCTTCAGAAGAGGGCCTATTGAACAGTCCATTTGCATCATCGATTGAGTCACCAAACAAAGCAATTGTAGAGGCATCGACTGCCACACCCAAGACACTATCATCGGAATAACTGCCTTGAGGCATAATGACGTGCCATCGAAGAGTGGAACCACTTAACGGAGGCACATCCATCGTATCATGTCCTACGGAGCGTACCAATTCTGCATTCCAAGACGAAGTTTCGGAGAATGTTTCCTCGTTCAATTTCATCGAGATACCACCGGGTTTGTCACAGACTTGCTCAAGTCGTTGCTTGAGTAACGAAACAGTACTGCTTTCTGGAGCATAGCCAGGGGCATAATCAATTTCGACAACCATTTCCGAATATGTGTCGCTTCGTAAACATGCAAGTGTCAACCCGCCTACTTTACCCCATGATTCTCCTTCAAAGGCATCATTGATTTCATCAAGGCAACCCGCCATAGGCACAGTAATCAGAAGTGAAGCAAGAAGAATACCGAGCAGTGGATGTTTGCTCATATCATTCCCATCCATAGGTTCTTCTTGAATTTCACTAAATCACCACTCTTCTGGTAAATCGATGGGTGAAAAGAGTTGACCTGGACCATTTGCATCTGCAAGTTGTTGACGCACAAGTTGTTCCCATGATCGTAGGGCAAGAATTCCCTCTATGAGATTCATTTCTGTTTCAATGAGTGTGACTCTTATCAGCGTTGAAAGAATGTCCATACGATCTTGATCGACAATCTTCAACACTTTCTCAACATCGAATGCTATTTGAGAATCTATGCTCGCATCAGGCAAAACAATTTCCCATGGATTTGCGACCTTATCGTTTATTTTCCCGCCAGTTTGAGCAGCGTGTTGTGTTAAGGAACCCATCATTCCATGGATGTGATGTTGCAAAACCAAAGCAACCTCGACCACGGGCATCGTCAGTTGACCAATCAGATTTACCATACGCTCTTGCAGCGTAACCATGGCATCTGATTCGGACATACGAATGCCTCACTTTTTGAATGAATCGATGTATTGCCAACCGAAATGATTCCACTGATCTTGTGTCCAGCCATCAGGTAGACCTGATGGAGGTAAAGGCGCAGCACCTCTCTTGGCATCATTCGATACTGCGGGTATTGGCGCTGGTGCAGGAACTGGTTGTTTGACTGGAGGAATCTCAATCTGAGGTACAATCTTTGCTTCCATCTCTTCAACAACGACATCCGTTTGGTCAGATTCCAATTCTTCATCACCATATTTCATCTTGCGATACATCACAAGCATCCACAGGAATGCTGAGAGGGAAGCAATTGCTACAATGTACATGAAAATTGCAAACTGGCTCTCACCAGCTTGTTCTGCAAGAGCATCTCCATCGCGAATAGTTTCTTTCTTGACAATGAGTGGATCAACAGTTATTCGGTCCATTTCAACTCCGTCAACTGTAACCAGTAGCCTGTATTCCTGAGATTCACCTGGGGCGACTTCAGCGATAACTGGCAAAGAGACTGATGCACTAAGGCCTGCAGCAACAGGTATTGTTGTGTTTGACTCTGCGTTCCAATTACCGCCCTCTACAAGGCGTTGAAGAACGAATGAAAGTTCACCTTTGCCGCCTTTATTCTCAACAGTAATTTCTAGTTCAGAGGATGAACCTTGAACCGGGCTTGGATTGCTCCATTGAATGGATGTTTCTTCATCATCAAAAGAAATACTAGGGCCAAGCAGTGCTAGTGGCCACGTTGCGAAAGGTTCTGCAATATTATTGTTGAGCGTAACAAATGGATTTCCAGAAGCATCCGAGCCAGATACCCACACATCTACGACATACGAAGGGAGCAGAGTTGTGGCCCCCATATCAGTAAGGTCAATACTTCCTGTCCAGAAGAATTGGTCACCAAAGGGAAGTGTTTCTGGTAGAGCTGATGCGCCACGGGAAATTTCTGCTTCACCAGCACGTATTCGGTAGTGAAGTACCGCAGGTCGGTCGAGGTCAAATCCGTTATCATCGATTGTTTCTAGCATTACAAGTAAGGAATTCGCTTCACCGATAGAGATCGGCGAACCAGCAGGAACCTCATTCAGCATGACTGTTTGAATGGTTGGGTTTGAACTGTCAACAGCCAAGCGAACACGTGGCAAGGGATCTGTTTCATCCATTGCAAGACCTGGTAAATCAGATAACTGCAAACGGAGGTCAAGATGACCACTGTTGACGGATGGCACGAGGAGGTCAAGACTGAATTCCCCATTTGAACGAGGCGAGGTTTTCCATACATGATCAAAATCTCCAAAGACAACGTCGAAAGCACCAGGCGGTGCAGGTGTTTCATCCTCGCTAAACAAGACTCGCCCAGTAACCCGCAGAGCTTGTCCAGAGCCTATGAGGGTCTCTTCCACTTCATCATTGTAGTGATTTGTTCCATCGCGAAGTTCTACTGCTTTGATGTGGCCTGATTCAGTGTCGAATCTGAAGTCATTATCAAGACTCCATGCATCGTTCCCAAGCCCAGAAATCTTTGTGAAACAAGGCGTCACCTCACCTTCATTGCATGGTTTATCAGTAACACGCAACACAGGGACAAAGAGCGTTTCTCCATTCGTATCAAAGGATTCTGGGAAGGACCAAGTCAATTGGAATCTTGCACGTATCAAAAGTTGACTCGCATTACCCTCGAAGGTCGAAATTTCAGAGTAGAGGTTTGAGACTGCGATGTACTCTCCACCAGACTCAAGATGAGCCTTTGGCATTCCATTTTCATCTTCTTGGAGTTCTATGAAGATGGAGGTTTCATCATCATTCACATCTTCACCTAGAGCAAATTGAACAAATTGAATATCATCCCAACCGTTTCGATCGGAAAGAACGACCTGAGCAGTATACATCACACCAGGATGAAGAGGATCTTCATCATCATGGCCAACAATGCTTGAATTTGTCAAATCCACTTCTGGTTCAAATTCTTGACGAATTTGATAAGTGGATAAATCAGCATCCCAACTCGGCATAACCTGACCTGGCGCATAACCACAAATTTGTGGTGATGGCGGACAAACTGGACCACCTCCCATTGCGACTTGGTTATTTTGTCCATCTTTACCAGTTACAAAGAATGAGACGATTTGTCCGTGAGTCAGCATAGAATCATCGATAAGGCCACTGAAAATATTTAGTCCACCTGCGATGGTTTCAGGAGATGAAAATGTCTTCTCAGTGTATTCATCTTCCTGAGGCAATCCATCGAAGTTGAAATCATGACAACCTAAAGCAACCGTTGATTTACACCCAATCCAATAATGGAAAGTGATCTGAGTTGGAGGGTCCACACCGTCTTGAATATTCACTGTGATACTTTGTCCACCAGGAGCAGGTGGGCCGACATGGCGTTCTTGGCCATCGAACGGAGTTGCTCCAATGACCAAAGGTGAATTACCATCAAGAATCAAACGAATTGTATTGTATCCTGGATTTGAATATTCAGAACCATTTGGTAGATTAATCGCTTCGACGTAGAAAATCATACCGCCTGGTGCGGATTCAATTGGTGATTCAAACGTAAGATTGTACGATCCAAAACTTGGGTTTGCTTCCTGAGCTAAAACAACAGGCTGGCCAATTGGATCACCATCAAATGTTACATTTTGCCCAAGAACACGTAATTCAAATTCTCCCGCCAAAGGAGAAAGTTGTGATGATTGGAAATGGATTTTGCCAAGGAAGGAGATATTTTGGCCTCCGCGTACCCAATCTTGAGTAAACAACTGCCGTCCATCCTCATCGAATACTTGCAGTCCATCAAGTTGGATGTCGTTTTCAATGCGAAGTTCCATGTTCTCCGTATCCCAATTGCTTACTGCGGTACCAAAGGAATCCTTGACTGTAAGAATTGCTTCAGTTGATTGTTCATCATCCCAAGACCAGTCAACAGTAATAGGGATTCGAATGGTTCTTACATCATTATTATCGATTGATGATGAACAGTTTGAGACGTCGAAGTGTACAATTCCATCTGCATCATCAAGAGTCGAACAGGTGTCGCCTTGTTGCCACTTGAATGAAGGATTTTGACCATGAGAATTGTTGAGTGCTGCAATGACTTCAGTCACATAATTTACTTCATCACCATGTGCTACTTTGATGATGAGGTTACGAGCAATACCATCTGGAGCAGCCATTCCACCTTCGAAAACTGCATTGATTGCGTGAGTGTTCATCTTATACGATACATCGATATTAGTGATTTTTACACGGCCTGAAGTTTGTGCTTTAATGGCAAGTGGTACTTCGACAAATCCATCACCATTGTCTGGAATAAAGTCGTTAAATGCATCAACAAGGGTTGGCTGGAATTCAACATCTTCACCAACAATAGAATCATCATTGACATTAATTGAAGACTCATTTAGGAAAAGAATACTCTTCCAATCATACACCCCATCATGCCCAACATCGATTTTAGGCTTATCTGGATACCCCTCTTCGTAGAAAAGTTCCAGACTATCCAGTACTGGCGTAATGTATGGATCGGTTGTTGTCATGCTAACAGCATATCGCAGAATATTTCCTGCTCCATCTGTTGAGAAACTGGTCTCAACCATATTTTCCGCAGATTGCCATGTGGTTCCATCATCATTTGAAACCTGAACGGTGAGAGTGGTGGACGGGTCTTGCGATGCAGTCCATTGAGGTCGAACTTTACCCACCTTTGTACCTGTGGGCTTGGCTGGAGAAATCCATGTACCACTTGTTTCATATTCGCTTGAATATTCTAAATCAACCCACCAAGATACAGCAGTGGAGCCGATAAGAGTTGCTTTCCATACAAGTTCTGTACCAGGATGTTGAAAATGGATAGTTGTGTTTGATTCAACTTGAACCCAGTGGGTTCCATTATCGGCAGAGACCCAATAATCAACCCTGTCACCGATAGATGAAGCTGACCAAAGAGTTTCCATATTTACTGAAAGGACATTCTCCGGAGTGGTGATCACTGGGCCAAACCATGTCGTAGTACCAGGTGCTGGAGTTGTCTTGTATTGCCAACTTGTTCCAAACTCATGATACGAAGGTGTGCTCGACCAAGTCGAATAACCCGAATCCACTGTTAGGAAGCGTTGACCATCATAGAAGAGCCCATAACCAAGGGAGGAAATACTGCGGATTGAATTCTCAGGAATCAACGCTGTGGCAGTTCCCGAGCGGCCCCATGCTTCGAGTTGATCTCTATCGTTGTAATACTGACCGTCCTGACATCGCATGAAGAAATGTGTTTCATTCATTTCCAAACCACGTGCTTGTTGGTTACTTACCCCACATTGCCAAATGGAAGATGAAGATGTTTGGAATGTAAAGTGTTCATCACCGCGCTCAAGATTTCCGCTGTCGTCTAACTGATAGGATTGTATCCTTCGGTTTTGATTATGCAGAATCCATACTGTGTCTTCGATAGGGTCATAGGTGATTCCAGTGTAATCTCCGTTTCCTTGGGGTTGGAATGAGTTTAAACAAACCCATTCATTTTCATTTGAAATATCAAATTCAAGAACTCGATGATACAGGGTGTTAGCAGTAGAACTGTAGAAATATTTGTACCCAGAGAGTACAGCAAATAATCGTTCATCATCTGTAACAACCCAGTCCCTAAAACCCCATTGACCGTAATAGGAAGATGAGTGTTTAGAGGGCAGAGTACATCCATTTTGATCGAGTGTTATGATGCTTTCTCGAGTACCATTGTTTGGATACAAGCGGTGGACGATGTTATGGAAGGAATTGGAAGACCAAGTCGATAAGTAGAGCCAATCATGATGGCGTAGGATTGCTCCTTGACCTTGAGCATTCAACGAATTCGGTGTCAATTTTCGCTGCTGAGAAAAGAGTGCATCTGTTGAATTTGAGGTATGGGGTTGACGGACTGCATAGGTTCCGTTATCCAACCAAGCCGTGCTGGAAGGATTGACGGCCTCATCCAAACTATGTGCATTGAATTCTCGACTAACATTTGCCATAGCGAGAGTCAAGTCTGAACTCTTATTATCTGTATCAGATGCTTCACCAGCAACCCAATGATCTCGAGTTGTTGTCGGTATGGATGACCAACCTGTAGCAGATGCTCCAGACAGAGTCATTTGAACGTCCGTGACTTCAGCACCCTTAGGCAGTGAAATCTTAGCCCCAGCGTCTGCATTTCCGCCTTGGTATAGTGCAATGTATTCAATTGTACCATCACTGAATTCGTAGGTATGTCGTGCTACTTCGGCAGCCTCTGCATTTTCAATCCAGAGTTCACTGAACGGAGACATGCTCATGCCCATAAAGAGAGAAAGCAGCAGCGCTGCTAGGGTTCGCCTTGAGACAAAGTTAGCACTCATTGAGTAGAGGCAGCACTTGAAAGATTATCAAGCGTTCCATTCCTGGGCACTAAGTGGTTTGACGAGAATCATACCGAATTGGGGAACTTTCACCCCGGCTTCCGTCCTGTTCATCATCATTAACTTCGAACCAGTCTACCATCCAATCGCCATCAGTATCCCAATTTGTAGGATCGGTTCCTTCTGCAACGTGATCGCTATTGTAATCCAGGAGGTACCAACCAAGTTCATGCTCACCAACGGATCGAACAGGGGCCGTATTTGGAGCGCCTGTGTAGTAGATTTCCCAAGGATCTGTGAAATTACCTGCACAGAGAATATCATGATTTGTACTGTCCTGAACGAGGAATTCTACATCCTTGTCATCTACAATGTATGCATACCTGAAATCATTGCTTTGGGATTTATCCATCTTGAGATAATTCTTCACGCCTTCATCCCATTGGCCAATGCCGAGCAATAACGAGCGAAGTTGCCAACCTTCCTGAACAACTTGACCTTCGAATGTTAAACCAGACAACCTCACCGCATTAGGACTCGATAACGAATCTGTAGTAATAGCAAAATATTCTTGGAAATTTGTGTATGGCTCATAGACACACCCTGCACCAGAACAATCCCAATTACCATCTTGGTCTGGATCATAATTTGCATCAATTGCATCGCGAGGATCCATCGTGAACCATGCGAATTCAAGTTCTGGACGTTGTAATGTACCGGCATTGAGTGAGAGCGGCAAGCAGGAATTGGTCGATGTATCACACGCACCACCAGTGGCTGGATCAATCCAAACAACCTGAATTTTGAGATACGACGAATAGTTATCGTTCGTTTCATTCCAAGCCTTTGCGTATTCATACCAATCAGGAATCATGTCACCGTCGGTATCGTTATCCATTGGATTTGTCCCATACTTGAATACCTCACGACCATCTGTTAGGTTGAAATCTTTGTAGTGCTCTGTAACAACCCCGTTGCTAATCGTGGTCACATAGGATTCTGAATCTTGGTCGCTGTCGTTAAGATCAGGTCGTGTCTCATTGTCCCATTCCATCCAATTGGTAAATGGCAGAGCGCCAATACCTGGTTGGATAACTTGAGAAGTAGGAGTAAACGTACGTGCATCCCAATTCCCTTGAGTTGCAGGGATATCGAAAGCTGTGCGTCCATACCATCCATCTGAGTCCCCATCATAATTTACATCCCATGGATTCAATGGATTCGATGCCCAATGATTGACGGTAGTAGGGTTATCCATCCCGTAAAGAGCATAACAATACTCCCAGCCATCGGGGATACCATCCGAATCAGAATCAGGATGAGTTGGGTCTGCGACACCGAGAAGCGTTCGATTGAAGTTATTCTCATTGTATGTATTGATTGTCGTCATTCGACTCACAGACTCCGGCCCCTTTGCTTTGAAATCATCAATGAGAGATTGTCGAGCCTGCAAAAGAGAGAGACCTTCTTCTTCGACATAGGCGTTCATAGCATCCTCGCCGAAATCCACAATACCAACTGAGGCAGGCACGGAGCTACGATTGAGATATTTACCCCATGTACGGGATTCCCATTCACGTAAATTCGAAAACCGTTCGTCTAAATCAATAGTACCATCTCGATTGCAGTCAT
Organism: Candidatus Poseidoniaceae archaeon; assembly: GCA_049623485.1. GTDB lineage: Archaea > Thermoplasmatota > Poseidoniia > Poseidoniales > Poseidoniaceae > MGIIa-L2. The sequence goes on along the minus strand of JBMZTB010000064.1, from coordinate 1,525 downwards.
AACTATCACCATCAGAATCAAGATTCACATCAGTTTCAATCAGTGGATTTAGCCCCCAACGGTTTTCGTTTAAGTCCCAAGAAGTAAACCAATACTCAAATCCGTCATACATTCCATCGTCATCTGTGTCAGGATTTGTTGGATCGGTCATACCTAACAGCAATGAGATGAACACATTTGGAGGCTCACCCGATTGCCATGCATTGAAATCATCGAGGAGTCGCTTCCCACGAGAATCTTTCGAAATCAGTATTTGGAAGACTCGTTGAGCCTTCTTTGTTGGTTGTTGCACATCTCCATCTTCATGCAACAAAGGCGCATCAGCAGGGGCAGAAATTCCATTTTCTGGATTCGAAGTGGCAAGAGCAAATTCTTGTAAATCAACCAACCCATCATTATCGCTGTCAAAGGTTCCGTCACCGGCTACAACTGGATTCAATGTCCACGTTGATGCAGAAAGATTCCACGCAGTGAAAAGCAGTTCCAATCCGTCGATAATACCGTCACCATCGGTATCAACGTTGTTTGGGTCTGCTGTAGGACCAGATATGTTGTACTGCTCATCGGTGATGAATGCTCCAAAGGATTGAGTTGTAGCTGCAGAAGGCCATTGTTGGAACGCATAAGCAGAACCAAGAGTTGTGACGAACCATTGTGGTGAAGAACGATTCGCATTAGTTTCTGATTCTGTTGAATCAATAAGATTGTACTCTTCCCAATTTGTCATCCCATCATCGTCAGCATCAAGCCAACGATCGCTTGGTTGAATTGGATTGAGTGTCCAATCGTCATCAAGAATGTTCCACCTGGCAAACCAAATTTCCCATCCATCAGGCATACCGTCCCCATCAGTATCTGCCTTGAATGGGTCGCAAGACCCTTTTTCCAGAGCGATTTGTGTTGCTAAAATTGCACCGCTAGCACGTTCTGCAAACGTCGCTTCTGGAAGTCCATAATCACTAATGTTACCGAATAAATCAGTTACAAATCCATTAGGTAATTCAATTCCAGTGAACGTTTGATTGTCGAGGAAAAGATCTGTGGAAATATGATATTCCAGATAATTAACAAACATTTCACTCGATTCAAGAACTCCGTTCTTGTTTACGTCATAGCCATCGCCATCTGGGTTTTCAAAAGCATCTGAACCGTTCATTGGGTTGACCCCAACACGAAGTGGTGACCATGTGCATTGGCCATCCGCCTCCCAGCCATCAGGGAGAGTATCTCCGTCTGAATCGTAGAGGTTTGGATCTGGAATTGACCATGTTGCAACTGATTCAGGACTTTCACCATAATCTTCCAAAAGATCTCCTGCTAATCCTGCGAGTCGAACGAGCGACCATTCGTATTCGCATACATTCGCAAGACCATCCTGATCAGCATCCCATCCTGCATCTTCTGCACGAGTTGGATCGAGGGACCAGTTATTACCCCCGTTGAAAGAATTCCCAACCCAACGACGATGTTCAATTTCCCATCCATCAGGCATTCCGTCTCCATCGGTGTCCAGTACAGTTGGGTC
>JBMZTB010000063.1:0-10073 GCA_049623485.1 Candidatus Poseidoniaceae archaeon | reverse complement strand
CAGAAGTTGTCTGCGAGTACATCTGGAGCGGCAGCAGCAGCCGCTTCTGGACTCAAGCCCAATTGCGACTCGAGACCGGCTGCTACGTCGGCAAGGTTACCAGTCATAGCAGCAGCAGTTGGCGCACCAGCAAAGAGACTCTCAAGGTCCTTAGCAAGCATACCTGCAGTGAATCCAGCCTTTGTGAGGCCCATGATTCCATCGATTGCAGTTCCTGTTGCTCCAACAACTTGAGGTTGGAAAGGAATGTTGAGTTGAGTGATTTCCATATCACACGGGTTCAAGGTATCTGCTGAACAGGAGAAAACGTTTGACTCGTTGTAGGTCAAAGTACCTGCAGATTCATTGAACTCAATGATGTTACGAGTTGTTGTAATATCGTAAAGGAAAGGTCCAACCTTTTCATAGGTAGGATCGCTTCCACTCATGACTTCATCGAGATTTGTAAGATTCCATGCGTAGTATGTCTTTTCAGAAGTGCTTGTTGCCCAGTCTTCTTCTGCAGTAGTACAGTCGCTGTCTGCACAAGCTGAGTCGTAGGGATACGTCTCAAATTTGTCTTCTACTGCGTCTTCTACCATGCTTGTTGCTATCGGTGCTAGAACAACCAAATTCAATAAAATCATGACTGCTCCGGCGATTAGTTTTTCGTTAACCATAGGTGTTCCCCAGAACACCGGGTGATGCTCAAACTACTTAATCTTGCGAGGCAGAATACCGGATTGCAGTACCATAAGCCGTGAATTCGTATGCAGCGGTTTTGTCATCGTTTTTAGATTTCTTAGAGATCATGGAAGTTTCAACACGGAGATTGATGACTTCATCGAAACCAGATTGTATGGCTTGTACCCTTAATCGATGGATGACGACTCTGCGTCCGTATGTCAACATCTTATCATACGAATGGATCTTACCACCGAAGAGACCCTTAATTGAACCCGTGAACATTTGCCACCATGAAGGACCTACGGAGATACTTTCCATAACAAGGGAAGAGGAATCTATCTGACGTGCTTGACTTGGATTCGAGAGATTAGAAACAGGATTTGCTCTTCCTACCAAGGCCTTTTCTTCTGCATCGAGTTTGAGCAAGAGTTTGTTTTGATGGAGATTTCCAAACAACCATGAACCACCCCAGATAAGTAAACCCAGAACTGGAAAGAAGAGGTTACAAATCAGAGTGTACAGTGTTTCGTTATCCAAGAGGATCGCCTCACTCGACAGTTACTGCAGTTCCATATGCGAAAAGTTCAGCAGCGCCACCAGCGACTGCGGATGTGGCAAATCGTACGTTGACGATTGCATTGGCGCCACGGCTTTGAGCGTCCATCATCATACGTTGAAGAGCTTCATTACGTGCTTCCTGCAAAAGTTCAGTGTATGCCTTTAATTCACCACCAACCATATTTTTGAAGCCAGCCCCAATATCTTTGAAGACGTTCTTTGCACGCACGGTTGAACCTTGAACGAGTCCAAAGGAGCCAGTGATGAGTTTTCCAGGTACGGTTTCGGTGTTTGACAGATGCATGCCTTGAGACATATTACGGACTAAAAAGAGATAACTTATGTATCTATTCCAGACGCGTTTACAACAATGGTTGGTTTCTCAGCCATTCTAAATCAGAGACGTAAAGTTGGCGTATATCATCAAGACCGAGTACAAGCATGGCCAATCGCTCAAGACCCATACCCCAAGCACAAACGGGAGAGGTGATTCCAAGTGGTTCGGTAACTTCTGGCCGGAAGATACCTGCACCACCAAGTTCGAGCCACTTGCCCTTCCACTTGACTTCAATCTCCAAACTGGGTTCAGTGTACGGGAAATAAGCAGGTCGTACACGAACTTCAGGATATCCCATCTTGGCATAGAACGTCTTGAGCGTAGTGACAAGCATCTGGAGATTCGCCCCAGGCTCCATGATGATTCCTTCAATTTGATGGAATTCAGGAAGGTGTGTACGATCGATTGCTTCCTTTCTGAACACACGATCAACTGAAAAGACTCGGCATGGTTTATTTGGATGTTCAGCAAGATGTTGAATGGTGTTTACTGTCGTGTGCGTTCGCAACAATGCTCGCTTTGAAATCTCCTCTGAGAATTCACCAGACCATCCCAAAGAACCTGTTTTGCCTCCATCTTCATGTATTGATTTCCATTTCCCTATAAGTTCTGAATCAAGTTCAAGGGATGATGGGTTTTCAAGATAAAATGTATCTTGCATTTCACGAGCAGGATGGTCTTGAGGAATAAACAGTGCATCCATGTTCCAACCTGCGGTTTGAACATAATCATCAACCAATTCTGAAAAACCCATTTCTAAGAAGACGCGACGAATACGTTCAATCAACTCTTGCATAGGATGAGAGCGCCCCGTTCGAGGCGTATTCGATTCGAGCGTTACATCGAACGCTCGAATATCTGCATCTTTCCATTCGCCTGATTGAAGGAGTTCTGGAGTAATTTCAGCGATCTGTTTCTTTTCTTCTAAATCTGAAGATGATGCTTGAACCCCTTGTTCGGTTAAACTCCAACTGCGAAGGCGGAGTTCAATGGTTTCAATCAATCCCTTACGGCCATTGAAATGTTTAAGCAAGCGTTCGCTCAAATCTTCCTCATCAGCAGGAAGACTCGCAAGGAACATTGCTCTGGATTGAAGTTCAGTCTTTACTTTTGCAGGATCATCACATCCAAAGACTCCATCATTCAGTTGAACATCGAGTTTTTTCAATAGACCGACGCCTGGCCCAGCCTCATGTCGTTCAAATGATGCTTGTAGTTTCTGCATGGTTGGCTTTTCTTGGCCTTGAACCCATCTCCATAGTCTGGATTCTAACAAACCGTCTGAGACTGCTTGCCTTCCTTTATCAGCGAGTTTAACTGTACGTCGTACGAGTTCATTGATGGTGACAAAACCTTTGTTTGAGAGTCCATGCCCTGCCCCGACGACAATGGCTTGGTCTGTCCAACCACATGCTTTCATGACATCTTCAAGCGACCACGTGTGACTTGGTCGCTCGAGCATTGCTCGAAGCATCCTACGTTCTGGATTTGATAACCCAGATGATTCGGTCATAACGTTTCCACCCCCTCAAAGGGTTTCAATTCACCGCCTCTATTTCGATAAAAGTCTCAATCATCGTCCGTATCGAACATAGCAAGGAGGTTCAACACTTCTCGCTGACGCTCTTCCAGGGCCGTTCTATCTTTCTTAGACAGATCCGCATCTTTCAGTGATTCAGCAATCTCTTCAAGTTCAGCCCGTGCTTGATCACGAGATTCCTCGAGTTTCCTGCGTTCTTTCTGCATCTTACGCTTAGCAGATCGTTGCGTTGTAGCCTCTGCTTGAGTGTAAACACTGTCTGATAGTTCGACTGATGTTGGGTATGGGATGTTGATGTTTTCCTTACCGAAGCGTTCATCGACGTTTCGCAGGAGCCAGTCTTTTGCAACCCATTCGTCACTGTAATCTTCAACCCATGTGTACACACGGAAAATTTTAGCAAAGTCGCCAAGCTCATTGAGTAGAATTCTTGGCTCTGGCCGATCGATAACGAACGGACACTCTTTCGCAAGTTGAAGTAGTGTGTACTTTACGTGATCAATATCTTCTCGATAATCGACTCCAACGTCAAGTACAACAGATATACGTCGAGCAATTCCGTCGCCACCACCACGTGCATGGTTGATGATCTTGGATTCAACCAAGGTGTTGTTAGGGATGACCACTAAGCGTTCATCTCTATCGAGAACTTTAGTCGAAAGGATACCAACAGAGACGACAGATCCTAGAGTTTCTTCAACCTCAATACGGTCTCCAACCTCGAATGGTCTGTCTATTGAAAGTAAGAACGAGTTGACGATGTTCCCCAACGTCTGTTGAACTGCTAAACCGATAATCAATGAGAATACTGCTAATGAAGCGAGTATTCCTAACAGTTCTATATCGAGTTGGTCCAATGCGAAATACAGACCAGCGAACCAGACAACTGCTCTGAGGAAAAAGACGATGATGGAATTGCTTCCTGATACTGTTACACTTCCTTGAGAACTAAAACGATCCATAATCACTGGAATCAGATGTTTGATTGAGACACTGAGAATGGATGCGCTGAGTATGACATAGTAGGCTGCGAACATTGGCTCTGTTGTATCGAATGTGGTCCCATCGGTGCCAAGAATCCATCGAATTGTCAGTTGAATGCCAAGAGCGATAATGAAAGCATAAGTTCGATTCGCAAGCGGGCGATGCAAATGGTCATCCCAGTCGACCTCTGTTGCAGTTACAAACTTCCACCAAGGTCGAATGACAAGGTACTTTGCTACTAAAAGTCCGAATAAAATCAGACCAAATGCAATAGCAAGTCGAATGTAGTCATTGAGTGCATTTATATCGTCAATGTACCCTTGTATGTCCATCTTTAAGACTTCCTTATTCAAATCTCGCTGGATAGTCATATAAAAGCATGTTACCTATAGCAGTGATTTTGATTGCTCAAGTTGAATCTGAAAAACAGCATAATTTGCCCTAGAGGGAGAGACAACATCAAAGAGTCAATTGATGAGAGAACAGCATGTCGGAACACGTTGCTAAACCAACCAACATAAATTTCATCAATTCTTCCTTTTTAATAGGAACACCCATTTTAGCCTTGACGTCCCTCGTTTACTATTCGATGAATTATGGCATCTCATGGTTCGAACCTGTTATTTTCTTCTTCTTTTATTTTGCATCAGGACTTTCCATCACCGCAGGTTATCACAGATTGTTTAGTCACCGCACACACAAAGGCGAATGGCCACTTCGATTATTTTATGCTCTTTTTGGAGCGGCTGCATTCCAAAACTCTGCGATTAAATGGTGCAGTGATCACAGACGCCATCATCTCAAGACCGATGAAGAAGAAGACCCTTACTCCGTGACTCGAGGATTCATGTGGGCTCATATTGGATGGGTGATGGTCGATGAAGGCGATGAAATTGTCGAGCATGTAGAAGATTTACAAGCGGACAAAATCTTAGCATGGCAAGACCGCCATATCTTCCTAATCGGTTTCCTAGTAGGAATTGTTTTGCCAGGCTTGGTAGGATTTGCCTTGCTAGGAAATATTCACGGCCTGCTTGGAGGTATGATTTACGGAGGATTCCTACGTGTTGTTATCGTTCATCACGCAACATTCCTCATCAATTCTGCAGCCCACACATGGGGCACACAGCCGTATTCAACAGCAAACACTTCGAAAGATTCACCGCTTCTTTCTTTCTTCACATTTGGAGAAGGATACCACAATTTCCACCACACATTCCAAGCAGATTATCGTAACGGCCATCGATGGTACCATTGGGACCCATCTAAGTGGTTGATTCAATCTGCTTCATGGATTGGATTGACGAAGGATCTCCACAAGATACCTGACAAATCAATCGAATCACGACGTATGAAGGCCACCTTCGAACGCAAATCGAAGGGAATTTACGTTGAAAGTGATTATCAAGAAAAACTATCCGATTGCGTTGCCCAACTCCGGAAAGGATTCACTGACCTCATGGAACGTAGAAAGGAATACAAACAAGCCAAGAAATCAAAGAAAGGACAGAGTAAAAGCAACTGGAAATCAATGAAGGAAGCTCATAGAGCCCGAATCAAACAGTGCAAAATGAAGATTATTGAGGCACGTGCTGAATTCAAAGTTCTCATGAAATCTTTGAAGCATAAGCCAAGAAACAAGCCAGCTATGGCTTAATCCTCAGATTCAATACGCTCAACAGCGACACACGGAATGGTGTGGAGACAATCTTTGTTCAATTCTATATCAGAAGAATCAACCAGAGGTTGTAATTCCCCCATTCCTTCTAGCAGACTTGGACCTGCAGCGAGATAGTACACTGATCCTAGGCCATCACGTGAATCTGCAGCAGATGAGTTTGGATTTGTAGCACACTCACCAGTACATCCGTCTGCAAAAGCAACGTACACGCGTCCTTCCCGGTCGATGTGCAGATCATTGAAATCCAATAAATTACGATTGGAACCCCCTATGTCTCGACAATCTCCTGAATTCAAGCAAATCGATCCTCTTTGAACAGGGTCATCAGTAACCCTGTAGGTATGGAAAACGGGATTGTCATCCAGCGCATTGAGACTGTATGTAATGTAGAGATGGTAGGTGGCATTATTCGGAGCATAGTGTGCATTCCCATCCCATGGATTTCCATCAAGGTCTGATTGATTCAGCATTTCTGAATTTTCGCTTCCAAGATAGGTGATAGCAATTCTACCTGGATCTCCTGCATCGGTTTGAGGAAATACCGTAGAAATAACTTGACTTGGAGAAATTCGAAGACTTTCCTGCTCCCAGGTTTCACCAGAATCGATCGAACGCGACATGTAAATTCCTTCATCAGCACCTGTCCATACGTGATATGCATTGGAAGAAGTGTCTGTTGAAACCTCTGAATTCTTTCGAGGATTTGGTGTCCCTACATCTTGACCCATTGATTCTTCGAACCAAGAAAAACCATTGTCTTTGGATACGATGACCGTCGGAGTTTCGACTCTTGGTGTCACGTAAACAGTTCCATCAGGGGCTGTTGAAATCGCTCCATGCAAACCTCCATTGGTTGTTGCCAAACCGATTATTTGGCCACCCGCTTCGAATGTTGCACCACCATCAAAACTGGTGAAACAGAAAATTCCTGCAAGTTTATTGTAGCAATAATACACCGCTGTTTCGTAAAAACTTCCAGTAAATTGACCCAGTGCACCGTATCCCGAACTGGTCCATGGTCCACTTGCAAGTTTGATGTGGTCATTGATTGGGGTGGTTCCTGAATCATGCGGATTCCCCAACCATGATTCTCCATCATCATCACTCCAACAAATCCATGACGTCTCAAGACCGATCATCTGAACATTGAATATTCGATCTGTAATCGGATCGACCCAACCATAGGGATCGCTTGTTGTCGGGGAACATTGTATGGGATCTTGAGTCTCTTCCCAAGTCACACCGCCATCACAGGACCGCATGACTTTCTCCATTGCAATGAAGAAAATACATCCACTTGATGTGATTCCAATACTCGGTTCTTTCCCGGTCTCTCCAACATCGCTGAACTGGAATGTCATCTCAAGAGGAGCAGCATTTGTAGCGTCTCCATTCTTATCGGTGATGAAGTAATTGGTTTCAATTTCCACCTCAGGTTCTTCCACCTCTATGACTTCTTCATTTCCAAAACATCCAGAAAGTGAAAGTGTCAACATTAGGAACGCCAACAATATCGCTAGGCTACGCATGTGGTGACGTCACGAGGGTTACATAATGACCTTCCGATAGACAATTATCGTGTTTTCTTACTCATTTGTCTGAGAATTCGTTAAAATCATCGAACGAAGGTGCTGCTGTAGGACGGTTTTCAGGTTCAGTTTTGTTAAACTCTTCCTGCTGTTGCAGCCAGTCTTTTTCGGTTTTATTTGAGCCAGATTGTGAACGGCCTTGAACAAAGAAGACAAGCAACCCAATTATGCCTAGGCCAAGTGCTATTCTCCAACCGAGATCAAACAATGAATCCATACCAGCTTGCTGTGGAAACCAATCATTTGAATCAGCTACGCCATCTCCATCGCTATCGTATTTGGCATTCTTATCGTATGGGAAGACATCTGCGTTGTCGCCTAATCCGTCACCATCTGAGTCAAGCCATTCTAAGGCACTGTCTGGGAATGCATCAGCATTATCCCCAACTCCATCATAATCGATATCATAGCATTCTGTAGCATCAAATGGCCAAACATCGGCGTTATCACCACAACCATCGCCATCAGAGTCAATCCATTCGCTTGAATCATTCGCAAAAGCATCAAGATTATCGCCTACACCATCCAAATCAGTGTCATACCATTCAGATGAATTCAAAGGAAAAGCATCGACATTATCGCCAAATGTATCGTTGTCGCTATCAAACCATTCAGATGAGTCTTGAGGAAATACATCACCGTTGTCGCCGTAACCATCACCATCTTCATCAGACCACTCATCTGCATCAGAAGGAAATACATCTACTGAGTCTGCGAATCCATCACCATCTCGATCTGGGCATCCAAGGGGAATCAATGAGAGACCGTATTCGTAAGGACAATCATCGCTGTTATCCCCAACTCCATCGGAGTCCCAATCTGACCATTCTTGTTCATTGGCGGGGAACGCATCGTTATTGTCTCCAATACCGTCTTCATCTGTATCGATGCATTCGTCAGGATTCAATGGGAATTCATCGCTGTTGTCCCCGCACCCGTCGCCATCCGTATCAGCCCATTCAAATGGATCAAGAGGGAAGGCATCGAATCCATCTTTGTAGGAATCAGAATCGGAATCTGGATTTCGGGGATCGGTTCCAATTTGCTCTTCTTGGAGGTTTGAGAGACCATCGCCATCGATATCGAGATCTTCAACATCAGAACATCCATCGGAATCTAAATCTGCAAGGTGAAGGCCAATGCTGCCTTTTGGACATTCATCGTCGTAATCAGGAACAGAATCATTGTCATCATCCCAATCCTCAGAATCAGAACAACCGTCACCATCATAATCGATAAGATTTGGACTTAATGGACATGGATCGATGGCATCATTCATCCCATCACCATCCGAATCTTTTTGCTCATCTGAGCAACCAGATTCATCGACGCTTGCACCTAAAGTCGTACCTAGGCACTCATCCTTACCATTGAGAACAAGGTCTCCATCATCATCACGCTGAGCCCAAGAACACCCGTCTGAATCAACTGTTGAGACATCATCTGTCCAGATGCAAAGATCCATGCCGTCAACAACACCATCACCATCAGTATCGGCTTGTCCAATTGCTTCTATTGCAAAACGACCAATGTACTGATGCATCATCCGAGTAGGATGGGCTTTATCGAAGAAAACATATTCATCAACGTTTGAAACCACTGGATCACCATTGTTACAAATCGGAAGAGGCAATAAACCAGCACCACCCGAACATGCTGCTGATTGAGTATTGACAAGCCCCAGAGCATCCTTATTGACCATGATATCATTGAAGATGCCATAGGCATCGATTGAATGAACTTGAATTCCTAATTCAGCCTGCAAATTCGTAATTAACGTAGCTAATTTGTTGTTGTAGGATACGACTTCAGAACCAATATTCTGTTGTTGTGTTTGACTCCGACTGAGAATCTCAGGAGTTTTTTCCAATGGAGGTAAGTTTGGAATGATGAACTCATCAGCCCCCGCTGCAACCAATTGCCGAATATGACTTTCCATATTTGCAACAATCGTATCGGAATTAGCCGTACCATAGAGGAAGTCATTTCCTCCAGCCCACAACGTTACAACATCATTGGATGCGAAATTCGATTGAACATTGGTGGTATAACTCGTGATTTGAGTTCCAACGTTCGGTAAGAGAAGATAGGAAAAACCAGCTCCAGTCTGTGACCCCCCGAACGCTCTGTTATCACCAGGTTGTGTTCCTGAACCAACCGTTGTCGTCACGCCATATGCTTGAGAGACGTATTCAACCCAAACCATTCCATTTGAGAACCTGCCCTGCCAGTATGGAGGGACATCTGGAACATTGAGGATTGAGTTCTTGGCATTACCCATATCGCTCAATGAATCTCCGAAAGCCACGAGGTTTCCAATTGGTGCAATCTTGCGGTTCTGGAACATGGTAAATGAGTGATCATCTTGAGAGAGAATTGCTCCAGTAGAATCGAGCAAATTAGCACTGAAGGTGTAGAAATGTTCGTTGCTGTAAATGTGCTTGAGTTCAATCACCTTAGCCGTAATAGTACCTGTCGCTTTGAATGTTAGCGAACCATTTGAAACGAGATGATTATTCACATCGCGAACATCCCAAATGAGGGTAAAATTCGTATTGTATGGGGCGTTTTTCAACTCGATTTGTAAAGGAATCGTCTCATTTGAAAGCCAGTCATAGCGAGATAATTCCACATCAAATTCGATCGCTCTCCCTTCTGCTTGCGCATTTGACAAAGCGACTTGACTGGTCATCAAAAGAAAGACCAACAAGACTTGAA
>JBMZTB010000062.1:0-10321 GCA_049623485.1 Candidatus Poseidoniaceae archaeon | reverse complement strand
TTGCTCAAAAAAGGGCAATCAGTAGAAGTCACTCTTTGGTGGCTAGCAACTGTCGCAGGTACCCACGACGTCTCGATAGAGCTAGATCCTAACAATGTCCAAGGAGATCTCAATTTGGATGATAATTCCTACTCATTTATCTATGAAATTCTTGAGAGACCGTCCGAACCTGTTTTGAGATTTTTACCAGGTTCGACAACCACGCTCCCAAATATTCCAGTCGTGAATGAGCCGTACACTATTCGAGTACGCATTGATAACTTAGGTTTAGACGATGCTATTTCTTTGAACGTGAATTTAGAGCGAAAGAATCCAGACGTTCTTGGTTGGGAACTTATTGACGAAGAATCAATAGTTGTGATTCCTGGCGCAACTACAACTTCTGGATCTGCAGTCGTATCTTTCACAGATATACATCCCGAGAAAGGAGGCGTCCTCTATCGTGCAGTATTGTCAGGTGATGGTGTAGACCCTGAATACAATACAAAACGGTTCACCGTTGCTGTGAGTGATCTCCTTTCAGGTGGTACGAGTACGCTTGAATTATCAGACGATGAATCTCCTGTGGCATTTGCAGGTATTGGTAAGTCATCGCTCGTGTTCACAGAAATAAACGGTGAACTGCATGTCCGCTCTCTAAGCAGTGACCTGAGGCTACTTACCGATACATTAGTTGATGATAATTGGGCAGGTGAATTAACCGTCTTTGAACGTAGTGACGGACTTGTTCAAGCCGCTTGGACAAGTCGAACGGAGAATCAAATTGGTTCCTCTCTTATCGATATCGCAATGACCTCATTCTCTGAAACAGGTCAGATGCTTCCAGTGCATCATCATCTTACTCCACTGAAAATATCTGAAGGCCAATATTGGGGCTTAGACATAAGTGAAGATGATGGGCTTTACGTCTTGTCAGGCTATTATCGAAATATCTCTACAGGAGGTTCATGGAGCGATATTACCTCTATCTTCAGCATTCAATCTACAAACCCTGATCTCAAGGAGAATTGGTCCTTACCAGTAAATCATCTTGTTAACATCGACATACATCCTGATGATGGAGATTCTCTCAGTACCTCACTTATTGATGGAGAGTTGCATGTACTTTACCAAGAAATGAGAGACGATATTTCTGGAGAGGAGCGTGTTGGTCTTATGTATGCAAGAGGCGATTCTGCAGGCAAAGATTGGTCTTATCAGTTGTCTGTAGGCGACTACGCCTCTTCTCCAAACTTGGGCGTCCTTGAAGTTGATGGAAAAGATATGATCTTCGCTGCGTGGATTGAGGGCGAAGGGAGAACCGCTCAAATCGCACACACTGCAACAAAGGGCAATTGGGTTGAAGAAATCCACTTTGTTCCTGCACCCGGTTCAACAAGAATTGAATTCTCTCAACATTCAAATTCAATTGACATTATCTATGACGAGATTACATTGTATGGGACTTCCGTTCGATATGGTCTCTTGACAGATGATGGTGTAAATCCAGTCTTTGCACTTGGAAATGTAATCGGAAATAATGGTGATCTCATTGGGTATTCAACCAACCAAAAGGATGGAGTTTTGTTCACCGTATCAGAGACTGGTCGTATCTCTATGCAAAAATTTGCACTCAATGTGGAACAAGAATCCTCTGCTCCGAAATCCTTCTTTGAACAATTAATCGAGCCTCTGCCAGGTTCTGACTCAACCAAGAAACTTACATTCTTTGGAATACTTGGGGCGATTTCTCTGCTTTTCCTAACCGTAATGGTCACTTTACGGCACTCGAACAAAGAAGAAGATGAGATTGTCGAAAAAGAAGATGCTGATGTAGCAATAATGGTTACTGTAGAAGATGACAACATGGATTCTGAAGAAGAACTCGTCGCAACACTTTCTCCTTCTTCCCCTGAATTTGAAATTGAAATGGAAGAACCCACACTTCTTGATACGCTGGAAGCAAAGAATGCTTCCGGAGAAGGAAATGCACGTCTCAACAGGAGAATTCAAAGGAAGCAAGAGCGTGAAGTTGCTGAGATTATTTCAAAAAATCCACCTATTCCATTACCAGGTCAACTCCCTCCACTTCCGTTACCAACCATTCCGCTTGATGGGGAGCCTGTATCACCTGCACTCCCTCCTTTACCTGAACTTCCACCGCTACGAAGACAAGCAACCTGTCCATCGTGTCAAGCTAATTTCGTTGTCACAGATATGATGCGCTCTCAACTTGAATGTCCAATCTGCTCAGAAAAGTTCAATCTTTAGGTGATTTATTTGTGCGGTATTTTTGGCTATATTGGAGATAAAAATGCTTCACAAGTCCTTGTTCAAGGACTCCTTCGACTCGAGTATAGGGGTTATGATTCAAGTGGAATTGTTGTGCGAAACGACTCTCTCGAATCGTTCAAAGAAATTGGTAAAATCTCTGATCTCACTTCATCTCTCCCCAAGATGGAAGGTACAATTGGAATTTCTCACACACGCTGGGCAACGCATGGCGGTGTAACTAAAGAGAACGCTCACCCACACATCAGCGAAGATGGCAACGTTGCAATCGTTCACAATGGAATTCTTCAAAATTCGGCTCAATTGCGTAAACGATTAACTCGTAAAGGAATAACACTCTCATCTGAAACAGATTCAGAAGTATTTTGCCATTTTATTTCTATGGAACTACAAAAAGGAAAGACTCCCCAGAAGGCCCTTGCATCTGTTCTGCGTATTGTTCGAGGAACATGGGGTCTCTGCGTGCTCTTCAAAGAGCATGATATCATTTTGTGCGCACGTAATGGCTCGCCACTGATTATTGGCCGTTCCTCAGACGAGATGTTCATCTCCAGCGATCCTCATGCCATACGAGAGCACACAAATGAAATGTTTGCTTTGGATGATGGGCAAATAGCTCGACTTGATCGTGATGGTTTTGAAATAATGCTTCCTGAGGGTACACCTGTTGAGTCAAATCCTCTTGACATTGATGAAGAATGGGGTGTTAGTGAATTGGGTGTGTATCCCCATTTCATGCTGAAAGAAATTCATGAACAATCTCAATCGTTGCAACACTGTATCAGTGGAAGATTGCGGCACTCATCAGGTTCGGCCCATCTTGGTGGCCTTGAAATCACTCCACAAGCGCTTGCAGCAATTCCTCACGTTCGTCTCATTGGCTGTGGAACGGCGTTACACGCTGCACAAATTGGTCAATTGCTGATTGAAAAGTGGGCGCGTATACCAGCTGTATCTCACGTTGCAAGCGAGTTCAACATGAATGATCCAGTAATCAATTCCAAAGCAATGCATTTTGCTATATCTCAATCTGGTGAGACAGCAGATACGCTTTCCGCTGTTAAGGAAATCCAGCGTAAGGGTGCAGATGTTCACGGCGTGATCAACGTTGTTGGTTCAACAATTGCTCGACAATGTGGAAAGGGAGTGTATATCCACTCAGGACCAGAACAATCCGTTGCATCGACAAAGGCGTTTACAAACATGGTCGGTGCACTTTCTCTTTTTGCACTCAAACTTGGACGTGGGCGTTCTTTGAACATTTCTGAAGGAAAAAGAATCACAAAAGATTTGAAAGAATTACCAAAGAAAATAGAAACATATCTTGCTAATCAAGGCCCAATTGCAGAGGCAGTTGATGCGATTATTGGGGCAAAGAATGTCCTTTTCCTGGGACGTGGAGTATCTTCTCCAGTTGCTTCTGAGGGGGCATTAAAATTGATGGAGATTGCCTATATCCCTTGCCTGGCTTATCCTGCTGGAGAAATGAAACATGGACCAATCGCTTTGATTGAAGAAGGTTCGCCAGTTGTTGTCATTGCCCCAAATGATGGAGTTCAAGATCGCACTCTTAATGCAATTCACGAATGCAAAGCTCGCGGTGCACGTATTATTTTGATTCATGAAGAAGGGGACTCAATATCTGAAATAGGTGATATCAATATTTCAGTACCTAAGACACATCCAATGCTCTCTCCATTGATTACCGTTCTTCCTCTGCAACTCATTGCCTATCAGACTGCGCTCAAGTTAGAACTTGATGTCGATCGACCTCGTAACTTAGCAAAGTCAGTAACTGTTGAATAATCAGAGGACAGTAAAACGCTGTTCACTTTCTTTCCAATCAAACGGCTTGTATCCTAGAGCGTGTCTTGTATGTCGCATCTTAACAATTCCAAGTTTCCGTTGAACATCATCTCCTTTCCGATCCATGACAAGGTGAATGACACCATCTGAGAGATAATCTTCAACTCCATATTCACCAAATTGCTTGTGATCTTCACCTGTCATTTCACAGATGAAGAACGATGTTAATTCGAGTCGACGAACAGCTTCAAACAGTCTGAAAATTTCGTCACGAGGATTTTCCATCTTAGTCAACGTAAAGAATGCGCCAAGGGAATCGAACACAAGAAGTTCAAAACCAATGGATTTACGATAATTGGTAAGTTGTTTGATGAGTTGGCCCATCCAATCAACACGATTACTCATTCCTTGTTCATCCAATTGAACACGAAGGTCTGACAAATCAATAATTGCGATTCGGTTGCGTACGCGTGGGTCGTCTACATTCATGCCCATGTTTGACATGTGAGCGCGAAGGGAATCCTTTCCTTGTTCTAGAGTTACGTAGATGCCACTTGTCTCTCCGTAGAGAACTGCATTGTACAAGACAGAGAATGTTACGCTGGATTTCATGGCTCCAGAGGCACCTGCAACGATGCAGATGTGCCCTTTTGGAATCCCTCCTTGCATGTTTTCATCCAATCCTTCAACGTGAGTCGGTATTCGATTCATGGTGTCCATTGTTGCGCCCCGTCTCAAGGAAACCAATCAGCCCTTTGAAACTCACGCTCCAAACGTTTGCAAAATGTGATGAAGGTATTCCTCTTAGAGGGGCTATGCGCATTCTCCTTGCATCTGCATCAACTCGCCGGGGTCTTATGCTTAAGCAGCGATTTTCAGATGTTGTGCAAAAACCCCTGGCTAATGTCGACGAAAACGTACCTCGAAGTCCTGTTTCAGAACAAGTTCGACAAGTCTCCTTGAGAAAATCAAACGCAGTTCTATTCCCTCATGATGCCGATGTAGTCGTAGTTGCAGACACCTTAGTTGAAGATCCTGATGATGAACATACCGCACTTGGGCAACCAGTGGATGTCGCACATGCTACGAGTATGCTCCTCCGTCTGAGAGGTAGGAGGCATAGAGTATGGTCTGCAACTTCGGTATACGCATTGGAACAATGGAATACGACAATAGAATGTGCAATCGTTGAGCTTAGCGACTTTTCGAATGATGCTCTCGTTGAACTGATTGAATCTCATTCATGGAAGGGAAAAGCAGGTGGCTATGATCTGGCTGGTGCAATGGGTAAGTATGCGCGCTTGATTGAAGGTTCGGAATCAACGGTTCTCGGTTTTACAGAGGAATCTCTGAATTATCTTGATGATTTAAGCCAATTACTTTGATAAAAAGCGATTGTAAAACATAGGGATACGATGCCAATTTTCATTCGGGAAGAAGATGTGCCTCGCAAGGAGGTAACTAAGGGATAAGATGCCGACGATTTGAGCGACTGCCCAACCGATAAATGGAGCGTAGTTCTTACCAGTCGTGAGTACATTCTTGTCGTAAAGGGACCAACAAATTAGAATCGCTCCAACCATTAGCGAAAGGAACGTGATCCATGGAGTGGTTCTGTTGGATAATGAAATGTGTAAATGATCTTCGTGTAAGAACAAAGCAAATCCCCAGACGATGAGGAATCCAGAACTGGCCAGAAGTAACCAATGTGCGGGCTGGACGGATGCTATTCCCCCGTGTCCTGTCCAAATAGGTCCTGATGAAATAACAGCTAAGATTGGTAGAAGCAGATATCCTCCCAAGACCATTCTCGAATGAGGCTTTGCTAATGATCCGAAGGAAAGTCGAAGAATTTTCTTTGGATTGACGATAAAGAACATGAGAAGGAATAATGCTGTCAGTGAAATGTCAACAAAGTCTTCTCGAACAAGTTCTCTTCCTCTGAGCGTACTGATTACAATATGGGTAAGGGCGAACAGGAAGAAGAGAGCGAATTTGAATTGAAGTGATTTTGGTTTTGTGACTTCCCACCCTAGTCGACGGTTAAAGTGTGATAACAAACATGTTGCAATCTGCATGCAAGAAAATAAGGCTACAGTAAATGAAATTCCAAGTTCGAGCATACCATCAATACTCCTAAAGAACCACGAAACAATGACGACAAGGCCACAAATGACCAAAAGAATACCTGGGGCATATGAAAACACTCCAACTTCATCAACTTCGTTTTTTGTTCGAAATACATCTATTGCAGGACCAGCTAAGGATAGGAGTGAAAGAGAAAGGAGGACGATTCCTATTCCTGATAACTCGATTAATAAATCCCAGTCCGAAGAGAATACGCCGATGAAAATAAACAGTTGGCCAAGTAAATTGAGTTGAAGGAAATGACGCAATGTCGTTCGTTCAAATGATGGGATGTTGTATACTAGCGGAAACGTATCAAAAGCAATCCCTGCTAGAACAGCAATCATTGGTCCTAGGGAAAATTGTACAATAAATATGAAATTGATAGTCTTCAATCTGTCATGATTGTCAAACAATCCATATGGTGTTTGGAACACTAACCATGTTATCATGATCGCAAAAAGAAGAAACATAGCCGCAGAGGCTACAAATAATTCGAGATAAGAACCTGCGAATTTCTCTTTTTGATATTCGCTCATAACAATCACTCATTCAACTCGTAAAAGTCGAGTAATACCAAGTTCGTGTTTATTTCTCTCCACAACAACATCTGAACCAGGAATCATCAGTAACTTGTCTTCAGAATCTAAGGCGAAGATTGCTACTCCCGCTCGCTCACACATGGTTCGTAACTCTCTACGACATGCTTGTTGATGGGAATCCATATGCACAAGAGGACGTAGATCAACAATCACAGTATCTCCTTGACGAACTCGTTCAGAGATTTGATTCGTATAAATCCTATATTTTGAATCTGGCTTGACATATCGTAGCGCTCTCTTTGGACGAATCTTTGTGGTTCTTGCAATGGATGAGAGATCATGAAAAGGTTCGCCATCTGGGGTGATTGGCCCCATCCAAGAAGTAGGTGGCGTCAACAAAGATGCCACTTCTTGAGGCTCCTCTTCAACGGGAGCCTCTGGAATTTTTTCCTGTATCAATGTAGGTTGTTGTTCAGCAACTGGTTGTTGTTGCTGGGGAGGTTGCGAACCGCCTTCTGGATCGGGTAAGCCAAAAAACTGCCACAAATTTCCCATATGTGTCACAAATCCAAATCATCAAGTAAACTCGACAGGCTGTTTGGTTCTTGAGTCGTTGGAGTCATTGAAGGTGTCGGTTGAGCAACCGGTGCAGATGGTTGGTTTGCTTGCAAATACTGTTCGCCATAATATGCCCATTGTTCCATAGTCCAACCTTGTGGGAGTCCACTTGCTGGCAGAGGTGGTCCCTGATTGGCCTGAGTGGGTTGTTCAAACGATGGTTGAGCAACAGGTTGAGTTTGTTGTGCTGTTTGTTCATATGCAGGAGTCTGAGATGGAGACTCATAGGTCGGTAAAGCAGCAGAATCCCACATCTTATTCGAACTTGCTGATTCGAGCAAATCTTCCGAAGGTGAACGTCGAGTTACTGCCAAAAACGAGGCAAGAACAAGAACCATAACAACAAGCAAAATGATGACGATTGACATCGTTTGACTCACTCCAAGCGCTTCGCTGAATTCTTCTAGAATTCCTTCAGGAGGTTTTTCATCAACGGAAATCGTAAGAGTCTGCGTACTTGATGCTAAATCATCATCAGTAACAGTGAGTGTAATTGTCCATGTTCCTGCTGGTAAATCTTCAATTGAGATCGAAATTCCAGTTGCATCGACATCACCCAATCCTTCTCCGTCAAGATTTGTATCCTCCCACTCATAATCCCACACATAGAGCATGTCCAGGAGATCGGACTCAGTATCAACGGTGTCGAAAGCCGTGATGTTTAGGACGTCTCCCTCAACGAGGTTATCAAGAGAGCCATTATCATAGGTAATCTTTGCAGTAGGAATTCGGTTCATCACCTTGACAACAGCTGAAAGGGATGCTTTTTCACCGTCATCATCCATCACCCATGCAGTGATTGTCCTGTATCCTGATGAATCCCACATGGTCTCAAGATGGTCGCCTTCGACATCGCAATCGTTGTTCATTGTTCCATCAAGGTCACTGTCAGTTGTTCCGTCAATATCCCAACAGATTTCGAGAGTATCCATATCAGAAGCAGTGTCGCTTCCAGTGACATCGAATACAACCATGTCATTTTCAAAGACAGGTAATCCATCAATTCGATTGATAGCATCTAAGAAATTTGTCTCAGCAGTGATGGTTGGAGCAACATTTTCGATAGTCACCATTGCGAGCGATGGTTCAGAAGAAATACCATCATCATCAACGGCTCGTACGCTGATAATATGTGGACCACTTGTCGGCCAAGATGTAGCCACATCCGAAGCAGAACCATCGGTAGAGACTGTCAAGTCAGGTATGAGATCGCTGAGGTTCCAATTCAGAATAAGTTGGTCTCGGTCATTAAGCGAGTCTGAACCTTGTGCGCGCAATATGACTGTTTGATCTTCGGCAAGAACCCAAGTGCCATTTGAGTCAAATGGTGTATTTACGCCAGCAATCCACACTTCGATGTCCCCGACTTCAGGTGCGATATTAAGAACATTAAGGCTGGAAAGAACTTCGGTTTGAGCCCCATCATCATCAGTCGCAATTGCCTTGATTTCGATTGGGCCTTCTTCCATAGGCGTGAATGTGCAGGTTGGTTGTGTCAAACCTTCCTGGCAATTGAGGTCAGGCCATGAGATGGAAACTTGTTGTCCAGAAGGTGACGTTGTGTCAACGTCTCCACTATCCGTTGCATCAATTGTGATCTGGGTTTCAACAGCAATCTCAGTGGGATGGGAGAGATTGATGAAAGGTGCACGATTGAGGATTGTTACGTAGTTAACGAGTGTTGTAGAATCTAATTCATCATCGGTGACGATGGTTGTTAATTCCCAAACACCACCATCTGTCCAATTCCAGGTCATTGCACAATCAGGTGTTGTAATGACGTCAATAAGGCCTGCTCGAGATTCAACTTCAAATCGACATTCAACATCTCCGCCATCAGGATCGAATGAGGATCTTGCATCAATAAAGACATCTTCAAAGGAATACTTTCCTGACTCAATGCTAATCGTTGCATTGGGTGTGCGTCCAATGAAAATATCAACACTTGCTTGGTTGTTGCTTCTGTTTGCATCACCAGCAATCAATTCGTCAGGGTCAACTGTAAACGTCAAACTTTGATTCCCGATGGTGGCTCCTTCAGGAACAGTCCAATCAACAATAATTCTCTGTTCACTGTATGCATCGATCGCAGGAACGGCTTGCCTGATGGATTCTCCTCCGGGGACAATCACTTCCATTTCAGTCGATGGAGATGTCAAAACACCACGATTTTGAGCAGGTAATGAGAATGACAACAAATCCCCCGGCAGCGCATTGTAGCCGATGGATTTGGATAACGTTGCAACTTCGGTATCTCGAGTCCTTGTTACAATGATTGAATCTTCTTGAGCAACCAAGTCGATTCCAACAACGGATAGATCAATGACAATGGTGGCGACACCAATAATTTCCTGAACAGGATCCCAAACAATAACTCCATTGCTTGTGTAATCATCACTTGCAGTCGTATCGTCTTGAACATTGGAAACATTGATGGTTTCCTCAACTTTTCCATTACTATCGGTTGTTGGATTGAGTAAAGTTCCCGTCATTTCATACCGCAATTGAAGATTTTTATTCACTTCAGGCGTGTTGTTTGGAGCAACTGCGTAGAATCCATAAACCTCAGACATGGAATCTGGTAAAGTTGCTACAAATTGGGTTGTAACTTCGATATCGACGTTTCTATCACCAGGTGTTTTTCTCTTATCCACTCCAAAAGAATCGACTGGTTCGTAGTCTTTGAGCAGCCAATCAATGGTAAATCCTGCAGCATTTGAAATTCGGATCCAAGAATTGAAGCGAGCAGCTGGGCAGTACCAGTTGAAACCTGAACTAACACCTGTTGCATTCCATTCATTCACTTTGTAGGACTCATCGCATCCTTCGTACTTGATTGTCTGGCCATCTTCAGTTGGGATGCCATCAGTCGTTACTTGCCAAGAGTTGTTTTCTGCACCGTTGGTATCGAATTCAGATGGATCGAAATAATCTGAACTTCCGCTTACGCTTGTTCC
>JBMZTB010000061.1:0-10355 GCA_049623485.1 Candidatus Poseidoniaceae archaeon | reverse complement strand
GCATAGGTTGCTTGAGCCATTCTATTGAGCATTCGACCCCGTTCTGCTGGGTCCATTGCACTCCAGCTTCTGTCTGCAAAGGCTGCTTTTGAGGCTGCAACACATCGATCAACATCTGCAAGAGATGCTTTCGGAGTGGTTGCTATTGTTTCACCTGTTGCCGGGTTTAGAACTTCATGTGTGTTGTTATCTGATGATGCGCACCATTGGCCATCAATGTACATCTGCTTCTCGTCCATGGGCAATCCACAACGGTTTGCCACATAGCCGATTCGGTTCATTCCTTTGCCGTGAAAGATGACACATATCGGTTCATCATACCCAATAGACTCATGAGGTGGATGTCATAAGAAGTCTCATGGTCGAGCGTGTTGGTCTTGCAACAGAGTCGGCAAAGGTGATGAGTAAACGTGCTCCTCGCTTACTGATTATCGCTGGAACGACAGGTGTTGGGAAGTCAACCGCTGCTGGACAAATTGCTGCTGCAAAAGGATACACTCGTATTCTTTCAACGGATGCAATTCGCGAGATTATGCGTACGTGCATGGACGTAGATGACAATCCTGCATTGCATCGTTCCTCCTTTTCACGAGGGGAGAATGGTGAACCTGTTCTTGATTGGCAACGTACATGTGAAGCGGTTGAACCAGGAATTACTGCAACAATTGAGCGAGCTCGTCGTGAAGGAATCGATCTTCTGATTGAAGGCGTTCATATTGTTCCAAGTGAACGTATGCTTCGAGCTTGGAGAGAGGGTGGTGGAATTGCAGTGGGATTACTAATGCAAGTTGAATCTGAAGAGAAGCATCGAGAGATGTTACGAACTCGAGATGCACATTCATTCCGTCGTGCTGATCGTTATCTTGCTGGATTTGATCGTATTCGACGTATTCAAGATGGACTTCAAGAGAAGGCTAAGATTGCTTCATGGCCTGTCGTTGATCCTTCTTGGGGCAATGATATAGAGAGGATTGAACACTTCCTCGATTTGGCTTGGAATGAGCACAAACGTTGATTACAATTCAATAATGAATTGCATTGGTTTGAGCAACATTGCATCTCGATCTGAAATACCTAGTTCTGCTGAGACTTCAATTCGATCTGATCCTAAATCAGTGAATGTTACATTGATGAGTTTGACTTCAACTCCAGTGATTTCACCATGATGAAGCATATCTTGATGTGAGGAACTCATCGCTTGTTGAACGGATTCCATCGAGGAAATCCCATTATCGTACCATATTTCTGCACGTGCTTGTACGAGCGAAGGGAGTGTTTCTTGGACATCTTCTGAAGTCTGAAGCACTGCATCGCTTGCTACGTCGTGAGGTACGGACATACCTGCTAATTTGATGCCAAAGATGGCCATTGAGAGCAAGGACATCATTAGAACAACGCCAGTTGCAAGGAGCATCTGTGCTTTGTCGTCATGAACTGGTGGACGCATCAGGAGACACCTCCACGTGACCATACATCGAGACTAATGGTCCAAACATCTGCATCGACAACAAGGAGTTGATGAACAGTTACTGTAGCACCATTTGGAGTCCCAACTTCACCGTAAGGGGTCGCAGGCATGGCATTTTGAGCAAGCCAACAATTCCCTTCCTTTCCAACAGGTAACATCTCTTGAAGCAATGTGCATGCATCATCAAAGGAATCCAATGAAAGATATTCATGGAGGAGACTCTCACCTGTAAGTTCAGCAGGTAATGCCATACTGGCCATCAAAGCGTCTTCTCCAGCAGTCTCTAGAGAGGCATCGATGGCAACTGAACGAGCATCAGGAACGTTCACTCTAATAAGAAAAGTTGCTGACATAAAGAACAACCAAAAAAGAGTCAACATCTCCAAGATGTGGACTTGAGCTTCCTCATCATCACGCATGAGATTATCCTCCAGTCAGTGGAGCAGGGACGAACGTACCTATCGATGGATTGAGACCAGGAAGGCCAGTTATACCGATCAATTCTGGAGAGAATGCAATGACATTGAACACGACCAAAGCAACGAGAATCATCATTCCAGAATGCTTGAATCCGGCTGAGAAACGACCTGTTGCCATCAATCCAGCCATACATCCGTTACCGATTGCTTGCATAGTTACACCATAATAGAAAATTGTCAAGAAAAAGAGAGGATCGACGTTTCGGATCTTCATGTTTCCAATGCTTTCTCCACCTTCATCGCCTGAGTTTGAACCAGCAATCGCTGGAATAAAGACAGTCGAGAGAACAACAATAACACCTAGGAAAACGAAATATGAGGTCCAAATAACAGCTATGTAGGACCCAATTGCACGTTTCCGTTCTGCCTCTAAGAACTTAATTTCACGGGAGTCGTTTGCAGCAGTAACAAGAATATCCGAAATCTTACCACCTGCGCGGTCAGCCTCTGAAATCAACGAAATCGCTCGTTTAACCAGAGGTGTACCGACACGTTCTGCGAATTGGAGAATCACGTCACTGAATTTGATACCCCATGAAAGTTGGTCGCTCATTTTTTTGACTTCGTCATTGAGGGCACCATATTCTGATGTTGCTAATGTTTGAACAGCCACCGTCATGGAAAGACCACCCTTCCAGTATTCTGCAAGGTCACGGAGGAAATCAGGGAATTTTTCTTCAATCTCGTTCTTCTTGCTCTCAACGCCTTCCCAGTATGCTGAAGCAGGCCAGAGGAAGAAGAAGAACATCAGTCCAAAAAAGTTCAAGAAAATTGTTGGGTATACGCTCAATGGACCAAGACTTAACTCAGGACCAATCCATAGAGATTTGTTGTTCATATTTGCAGGAATGCCATCATAATATTCGATTTCCATGTCAAATTCAAACGAATTGAGATAAATTGTATCGGAGTTGGCTTGCACAACAATCTCGTATCGCTTTCCTGCATCGATTGTTTCCATGTAAATTCCGCAATCATCCGAAGAGACTCCAGTATTTCCTGTATGAGAATCTAGAGTCTCGCCAAATCGATTGCGAATTGCAACTGTGTAGGATACAGGTTCATTTGCATCAACTTCGCATGTAAGTGTGAGTGGCTGAAGAACAACTTCTCCACCAGTCATCGAAGGATCAACACCGGGAACATCGAAGTTTTTACCTCTAAAAATGACATCTTCCCATGGATCATCCGACCAAGTTACAAGATCAGGACTGTCTTGAAGAAGTGAACATGATTGATTTTGAGCATAGGTTGGCTTCGTATTTCCATTGAAAGCTTCCGAATCTCCAGTGATGGCCCCACAGGCTACGTTCGTGAACATCGGCTCACCATTTGAGGTTGGAATGAAACCTGAATTGGTAGCCCACATCACAGCGGTTCCCATTCCAAGAAGAATTGAAATGAAAAGGATCGCATACAATTTGGTCATTGTACTATCATCTTTAGGCAGATCAAGGTCGACAACAATCTTGTTCTTCTTCTTACGAGCCAAGTCTTGTCACCCCCTACATATCCTGTTCCTTACTGGACGTGTAGACCAGTATAGCATACGCTACGTGAATCATTGGAACGAATCCAAGAACGATTCCATAGAGCATACTCTCCGACATCTGAGCACCTGAACCAGATACCCAGAACATAATGACTAGCATAACGATCAGGAACAGAGGCATTGCAACTGCGACAACAATGTATGATTCAGCAAGCATAGCAATTGATTCAAGGAATTGTTGTAACCGAGTTCTGTTTTCTCGCATGTAGTGTTCGGCTCTGTTGAGGAAGTACAGCTTCAATTGACCACCAGCAGTCAGCGTTCCAACCATACCTTGGAAAAATTCGGTTAACCACACTGAAGCCGCACGATCAACGCTCATTTTCATGGCGGTAATCAAGTCATATCCAAGCAAGGTAACGTCTCGATAAACGAGGGCTGCGTCATCTGCAACATCCCCGTAGATTTCTTTGTTCATCGCAAGGGACCTGAAGATCTTCGCAGGAGTCGCGTTTGCAGCAGACATTGCAGCGGTATAGGACGCCGCATATGGAAGATATTTCTCAATCATGTCACCTCGTCGCTTTGCTTCGCGTTCTGCTCCACCTTTGTTGAATTTCCAGGCCGCAAAAGGAACGATGAGGAATCCTATCACGAGAAGCAAAATCTTGAGAGCGGGTGGGAAGACTTTGGTATCGTAATCTGGACAACCATTCCCTGGCTTTGTTTCATCGATGAGTGCAGTATTCCAGTATTCCCATTCAAAACAGACTGCTTCTGTTGCTGGGTCTTGTTGACTTTCCCACAAATCGATAACACCGATTTCAGGAACGAAGAATAATCCAACCAAACCAATCCCCATTGCGGAAACGACGATTGTTGTCACGAAAACAGTTGCAAGGTAAACCTCTGGCATCATGGGCATGGATGCTTTGACAAGATCTTTGGAAAGTTTCTTGTCATTACGTGCACGTCTCTTGAACACACCTCCAAGGAGGCGATGACAGATACGTTGCCACGAGGTTAAATCCATAGAAACACCTCAGCGCAGACCGTCAACTCTTGCAAGAACTTCATTTGGACGAACGTAATATTCGGTAATAATTTGTGACACTTGGTCAGCCTTACGAATATCGTTGAGAACGAGCCATTCTAGAATTCGCTTACGTGTTCTCAATTCACGACGCATCTCATCCTGAGAATAGTTGATTTTCACCATAATCTTCTCAAGTACGTATGATTTTCCACTGAAGATGAAATCATCGGTGGAAACATCCCAACGGAAGACTTCATTGGTGATAACTTCCATCGAGTTTGGATCGATACCAACAATCTCAACAATTTGCTTAGAACGACGAACACGTCGTCCATTGATACGGGTTTGAATCTGAATGACACATGCTTCCAAAGCTGGCAATAAAACTCGAGGAATGTCAATTGGTTTGTTCTCAAGTCGGTGGACGAGAGAAGGTACGGAATCTGCGTGAACTGTTGAGTACGCACAGTGACCAGTTGCCATCGCTTGGAACAGAACATATGCTTCAGCACCACGAATCTCACCCACAATGATGTATTCTGGCCGTTCACGAAGAGCTGCTTTGAGCAACTCGAACTCCCCGATTTCTCCTTCGCTGGATTCTCCACCAAACCCTTGCCGAGTAAGACCCGGGACCCAGTTAGGCTGAGGAATGTTTACTTCACGAGTGGATTCGATTGAAACGATTTTCATTTGCCATGGAATAAAGATACACATAGCATTGAGCGTTGTGGTTTTACCCGAAGCGGTACCGCCGACGAAGAGCATAGGTACTTCATTTTGGAACGCAATCCAGAGATAAGCAACCATCAGAGAAGACATTGTGCGGAATGCAACGATATCTGCGGGAGAGAACGGATCGTCCTTGAATCGTCGAATACAGAAACAAGAACCACGCGTTGAAACTTCACGACCTAATTTCATGACAATACGTGAACCGTCCATCAGCGTTGCGTCAAGCAATGGATCTGCAACGGAAATGTGCTTTCCACAACGTTGTGCGAGTTTGATAACGTAGGATTCGAGTTCATCATCCGTGTTCCAAACAACGGTCGTTTCCACAGATTCGAATTTACGGTGATAGGCGAAAATAGGGACGCCTGTGCCGTCAAGAGAAATATCCTCAACGTTCGCATCGTTCATCAAAACGTCCATTTGCCCATATCCGATCAAATCTCGTCGAATGTAATAGAACAACTTTGATTTTGACTTCTTAGTGATTTTCATACCATAGGATTTGATGACTTTATCCATTGCAGTACGGAGATATGCTTCTGGGTTAGCGTCAATCTCTTCGATATTAGCAGTCAAAGAGCGGATGAAGATGTCCATGATTTCTTCTCTTTGTTCTTGCTCTTTCTTTGTCATCGGCGGCTCGATGATTTGGTAGATGATGTTCAGCGTACGCTTGTCGCGTACAATTCTTGCAAAGGCATGCGGAGGCATGACTGGGTACTTGTCCAACTCATCATATTGAGCGCGTTGTTGAGCTCTTTGACGGCCCCGACCGCCTTCACCCTTCTTCCTTGCCATAAACCAAACACCCCAAGCGTTCCTTGACAGGCTGCGCCCGACTATAACCTTTGGTTGCGAAACGATGTAAATAGCACTACATCAGGGCGTTCAACCATGTTCGAATCTCGTTCTGAAAATGAACAAGATCTTGATTATTTTCGAGTCGAACGTCTGCAGAGTCAATCAGAGACTCAAGCCCCCAGCCTTTTTCACGCTTATCTCGAGCCTCAAAGGTCGCAGTTCCACCGTCCTCACTACGGCCTCTTGCTGCCATTCGAGCAAAACGAATGTCTTTATCGGTCACAATGGCGACCGATTGAAAATCTCCTCCCCAAGTGGATTTGAAAACATCGTATTCTGCTGTTCCACGAAGGCCATCAATTAGAACGATTGGATTGTCTTTGAGCAACTCGTCTACAGCTGCTGTCAGACGTACAGCAAGAACATCGTCACCAAATTCGCGTCGGAGATCTGCCGCTACAATCCCAAACACTTCGGGTGCAACATCAAGTTCTCTACGCGCAACTTCTTCTCGAACCATGTCCCCCATAGAGCGGACTGGAATGCTATTGTTTGAAAGGACCTGAGCGAATTCGCCCTTTCCAGAACCAGGCATGCCACAGACTGCAAAGACACGACCCATAGTGGAAAGGCGATGGTGAGGACTCATCAATGTTGTTAGTTATCAAAGGCTGATTTGCCCCATCGTCGGTCCATAAGTTTCCAAAGAAGACCAGATGCCCCAATTAATCCAAGTGAGACGCTAAGCATCCCCCAGAATCCTTGTCGCATTTGTTCACTATCAAACGAAACGGATTGTGCATCCAGACCGTCCTCTTGGACTTGACTGAGCCAGTTTTGATAGAATTCCGTATCGCCTTGAGTGAAAGAAAGAAGGAACAAGGCGAGCAAAGGTAGAACTGTTCCAATCCAGAACCAAGTCATAATCGCTCCATCGAAAATGGCTTTGTTTGGACGCAATCCCATCAAGAACGCTGTAAGTGCTACGATGTAGATCGAGTTAGCAAACATGACGATGAGGCCGATTGGAAGGGCTCCCCATTCGTCTAATCGCCATGCCATGATCACAAGGAAGAGGAATGAAATCCAAGAAGTTGCGATGAAATACACAACAACCTTTGCTCGTATCAACTGGGGGACGCTCAAGGGCAATCCGTTCATGAAATCAGGACTATCAAGTGCTGTTAACCATGAATAGAAATTGAAGCCAAAGAACCCTAAGAACGGAGCATATGATAGGAGATTGATCGGGATTGGAGCTTCTGCGAAATCAACCAACCAGGCCATTCCCAAAAGGACAAGAAGAGGAATGGAATACGAAACTGTCATTTTCTTGAGTGCACCTGAACGACGTAAATCAACGAATTCTTTTGCAACAAGGAGGCGAACATCGCTCTTGCCTAGAAACTTCAATCGAGCATAAATCGGCTCGAACATATCTTCATGCTCAATGACCTTGGCTTCAAAGTCATCAAGAATCAATAACGAGGACACAAGACCCAAGAGTGCGCATCCGAACAGAGAGGCAAAAACAATCCAAAGTGCCTGTTCTCGCTGAATTGCAAGACCCCATAATCCGAGATCAATATCGAATAGACCAATTCCTGCCATGATGCCTAAGGCAACGATAAGGACTGGTCCAACGATTGTATACGGCCGACCTCTCATCCAAAGCGACGAAGCGAGGAAAGAAATGGCAAGACCTTGAGCGATTGTTGTAAACATCGCAATCCATGTCCAAGGCAAAGAGGACCACTTGAGAGGAGTTGAGACACTGTTATCGAACTGGCCAAGAAGAATTCCAATTGCCATGCCGAGAATGATTGGTGTAAGAATCAGCATTGCATAATACATCAATTCCTTAGCAAAGAATGCGTAGTGTGCCATTGAATTTGGCAACGGCTGAATGGCTGGTGCAGCGATGAGGTGATTCTTGTTTCCATCTCGTTGAGAGATTGCTTCTCGTCCTCGAAAAGCAAATGTACCCATTCCTAAACTAAACATGAGCAAAGGCAGATGCAAGGCAAACCGTAATTGGTCCCATGTGAAGGATTTTTCATCCATTTCTGAAGATTGTGCAGCGGAGTCACCAACTAAGAATTGAAGTCCAATTGTTGTAATCGTTGTCACCAAGGCGAGTAGAAGTGGAAACAAGACGACTTGACGCTTTTTGGCAAAATCAATATTCTCTCTCCATTCTTCTTTGAACATGTAACGAAACGTTGTTGAAAATGCTGCAAAGCCTCGCTGAGGTTCGAGCAAAATCACGTCCGCAGATGTTGTGCCCAGAGATGTTTTGGTTGTCTCTGACTTTCGAGCAACCACTTCATCCCAGTCCTGTGAGACGATCGTGGTTGTCGACATGGTCATTCCTCCTCGCTGGAGACTCCTTCCTCACTGTGTCGCTCGGCTTCTTCAATCGAGTGCCCAACGAGACGGATAAAGACATCCTCAAGTGTTTCAGTTTCGTTTTCTTTCAACCCAGTAACAGTTCCAGCTGCTAGAACCTTTCCATGATTGATAATTGCCATACGATTGCACATACGTTCTGCCATTTCAAGAACGTGGGAACAAAGGAAAATTGTACCTCCATCCTTGACGTGTTCGAGAAGCCATTCTCTGCATTTTCGTTGATAAATTGGGTCCAGATTGGCAAATGGTTCATCGAGGAATAATAATTTGGGTTTATGGATAAAAGCAGAGGCGAGCATCACTTTTTGCCGTTGCCCTTTTGAGAGATCTTTACACATTGTATCTCGCTTTTCTTGAAGCCCAAACCAATCAAGCCAGTGTTCGACATTCTGTTCGAGATTGTCAAGACCTCTCAGGCGAGCAACAAACTGAAGAAATTCTGCTGGTGTAAGAAACGAAGGAGGGGATTCCGATTCAGGAACAATTCCGATATTTGCTTTCAACTTCTGAGGCGAATCTTCAGCATCGATTCCAAGGATTTCAATTTGTCCAATCGAAGGACGGAGTTGACCGGTAAGGAGTTTGATGAAGGTGGATTTACCTGCACCATTTGGTCCAAATACACCGAAGAATTCACCGGAGTGAACCTCGACATTTAGTGGATGGAGAGCAACAAAATCACCGTACCTCTTCCCCATATCGACTGCACGAACAAGTGGTTTGCGTTCTTCGCCCATGCTCATTGGAATCAACTGATGGTTTTCATTGCTTGCTTGTAGCAGGTAAGAGAAGCATCGGTGAACTCTTGAACCTCCATGCAATCCAACCATCATGACGCCTCCCGAAACCGACGTTCTTTCGATAGCAACCGTACCAGTTGAAGCATGTAATGATGGAACAGTCGTTGCTGTGGTCACCATCAATAGACCAAACAAATTGAATGCGTTGAATTCTGATGTTACAAGTTCGATGAAGAACATGGTGGATTGGGTCGAAAGGACCGATCTTGTGCGATGTGTTGTCGTCACTGGGGCACAACCTCTTCCAGCTCCTGAAGGAAAGAGGGCAAAGCCGAATGCATTTGTTGCTGGAGCTGACATCACCGAATTCCTTGGTAGAGGGAGCGAAGAAATCACAGTTATGTTTACTGATAACGCCATTGAAGCGTTGTGGAATATGAGCAAGCCAACCATCGCCATGGTCGATGGATTTGCTCTTGGAGGAGGATTGGAAGTTGCATGTTCTTGTGACATCCGTATTGCCAGTACTCGCTCAAAGTTTGGAACTCCAGAAATCAATCTTGGACTCATTCCCGGATACGGAGGAACGCAGCGCCTGGTGTCATTACTTGGTTATGGCAAAGCATTGGAATTGGTCATGACTGGGGAGATGATTGGGGCTGAGGAAGCTCAGCGAATAGGTTTGGTAAATCATGTTACTGAACCACAAGATCTCAATCAACGAGTGATGGAAATGGCTTCTCTTATCGCCACAAAATCCAGCAGCACACTACGAGTTGCAAAGCAGACTCTACGTTCTGCTTTGGATGAAGGATTAACACAAGGTGTTGCTACTGAAGCAAAGGCATTTGCAAACTTATTCGATACAGAAGACAAGGAAATTGGTGTGAAGGCATTCCTAAATCGGGAATCTGCTGAATGGAAACACCGCTGACTAGAATCCAACAATCATCTGCCACCCAATAGCGAATACAGCTACATCAGCGATTGCGTGTGCAACCCAAGCGACCCATACGCTTCGATATTCGATGTAAATCCAGGAGAAAATGACACCTCCAATAAACACACCAAGTGATGCAAGGAAATTCCCCAATGGGTCGATGAAGAAAGATAAAGCGATGGTATGATGTATTGTGAAAACTCCAGCAGAAAGAAGAATAGGTAACCATTTTCCTGATACGAGTTGTTCTAT
>JBMZTB010000060.1:0-10496 GCA_049623485.1 Candidatus Poseidoniaceae archaeon | reverse complement strand
CATTACAAATTGTCGATGCAGCTATTGATTTGAAGGGAGAAGGGCATCAATACAGCCTCATGGCAGTTAACAGTGGCGGAGATTGGGCTCGAATCCACGCTCCAGTGCTTGGAGTCTCAATGGTCTATGCAACACTTTCAATTGAACATCGAATCAGTGACAAAGGACTCATCAATGTACGAGACCTTAGAGACGCATGGACGCTTCTTGAATACTGAGTAAATTCATTCAGGCCTTCTGTTCTAGTGAAGGCATGAGTTGTTGTTCTTCAGTGACGTTTAATTCCAGCCCTGCATTCATATATCGCTTGTTTACAATAAGCGGTGCCATAATGATGGCCATAAAGAAAACTAAGAATGCCAGGGATACTGTCCAATTTGGTAAAATAATCGATCGCTCGACTGTCGAGATCGATATGTCTGCAACGACGATGTTGTTTTGCACTTGTGCATCACCTCTTCGAGAATTATCCCATGTATCAATAACAATGAAGAATTCTTCATAGACTGTGCCTGAGAAAAGAGAACCGTATTCTTCTGGACCATCTAATGAGACGGTCATAACTACAGAATCAGTTGATTCATAGGAGTGTACGTCTCGATAGGATTTCCATCCTGTCCATTCAAATGCTGCCCATTCAGGGGATGACTCTGCGACAAATTCATCCGAACTTGAACTTTCTTGGCGGAACCATTTTGCAACATCCTCGCTATGCATTCTTTGATAAGATCCTTGATATGATTCATAATTATTGGTGGTCATGAGATACACATCTGCTTCGGCAGGTACGATTTGATCGCCAAGCAAGCCTTGGATTTCCACACAAATAGTAGTCCTGTGAGTACTCGAAAGATTGACGCGAATTGCCCCGACGCTGTCGTTACCAACCTTGATCGTTGTAGCAATATTAGATTCGAATTTTTCAAGTGCAGTATCAGAATGATAACTCATGTACATGTATGGTTCTTCAGGAGCGCCTGATGAATCCGGCTCAGAGGCGGTTTCTTGAGCAATAGAACGGCCTTTTCCACCTCTTCTTCCATCATCATCATCGTCAAAACCCATCCAATCCCATGAATTGTAGAACGGCACTTGTGCATGTCGAGAGATTGTTTCATTCCAAACGATTGGAGAAAGTTCGCCACCACAATCATCGATAGCAGCAGAAGCTGAACCAATTGGTTCAACCCCATCCATGCCGCTAAGGAATGGTGCAAAGAACACAATCAACAAAAAAACTGCTTTGCGCTGATGCATTATGAGTCCCCTGTTCGGTGTTTGTTCGTTTCGGTTCATGAGGTATTCGATTACTCACGTCGACGTAATGGACGAATATATCCACTTTCATCGCTCTTTCGTTCTTGCTTAGATAATATCTTTGGAGCAGGAGGAGGAGTGTGATGATCCATGCCAAGCAATCCCCCATCGTCAGCATGTTCAACTTCATATGTTTCTGCACTTTGTTTAGCCTCTTCTTCGAGTTCATTTGGTTGACGCATAACCAGCCAACCAAGAATCAAAGCAGCGATGATCAGAGCGATGAACCCTAGGGCGTCCCCGCCTGCTTCGGTCATCCATGACTTCCATTCGTCCCAACTAAAGTCCGATAGTGAGGGGTTGGCGTCTTGTTCAGGCAATACAGTAAACTCTTGCTGTGCTTCAACACAAATTCCCATTCCATCACAAACACGCACTTTGACTGTCACATCACCGGGAGTGTCCCAATTCATTGTCGTAAGTGTAGCCAAAGAATTGGTGGAAACATACCAATCGTTTTCAGGATCTCCGTCTTCGTTCTTGTCAAAAGAAATATCTTCTTCCCACTCAATAACCAAATCATTACTTATTGTCTCATCGCGATCTGAATTGGAACCGTCAAGAACATCCAAGTCTCTATAGAAGACGAGGTCTGCAAGAGATTCTGAATCTGTTACGTTAACGACAACTGCGGTAGAATAATCCTCATAGATTTCATCAGGAACATCAATTTCACCAATCACTGGAGCTGAATCAACATGAACTTGGAATTCCGCACGAGTGACATCACCAGTTCCAAACGCATCCCTTACGGTTAATTTGACAGTGTAAAGTCCAGCCATTTCATATGCGTGCCATGGCATTGGATCATGAACAATAGGTGTTGCATCCCCAAAGTCCCAGGTGTATTCCAACAAGCCGTTCCAATCAGGAGATTCTTGTTCAAGAGGAACATATTTGCCTTCGAACTTCTGATCTCCGTCTCGAGTACCACTCGAATCAAAGTACAGTAAGGCCCCTGGAATGGCGATATTTATTCCATTTTCATCAAAGGTTCTGGACCATTGGTCAGGAAGTCCATTTTCGGGGAAAACATCTGAATCCATCAAAATGCTTCCATTAACCCAAGCATCTAAAATCTGTAATTCAATGATAGGGAGAGGGTTTGCGACAAGTACAATGATGACTCTGGGCATACTTTCTTCTCCGTTTTCATCGGTTACCACTAGCGTGACAATTCGCTCACCTGGTTCGGTGAAAGAGTATGCAGGGAGAGTTTTGTTGCTGAAGGTTCCGTCTGGGAATGACCAATTGAATGACAGGTCATTGTAGGTTCCAGTCGTACCATCAACATCGAAGCTTGTACGAGCGTCGAATGTGTATGGGACGTTGACTTTTGCATTTTCAGTCAGGAAATCAATTTGTGGAGAACCTGTAGCCCCAGATTCCTTAACAATATATTTCGCAACAGGCAATTGATTAACAACATTCACCTGAAGTTGAGCAGAAGAGATGCCTCCGTCTTCATCCGTGATTGTTACTGTAATATTTTTCATGCCCGGAAGATTCCATGCTGGAGCGGGGTAAATAGACGCAGAAGTCGTTGAAGAGAAATCATCTGAGCGTTCGACATCGATTCCATCGAGATTGACACCGCCTTCGAAATCCCAATCAAGTGTGAAAGTTTCGCCATCATCGTCAGTAAAGACATCAGGCATTGGCAGAGGCGTGTACGTATATGTGGTTAAAACGTCTGAAAAGATTTGATATGGCAATCGATTATTAACGATGATTTGAATTATTTTCGAACCGACATTTACTCCGTCGGATACGGTCAATGTGAGATTATACGTTTCATTTGTCCCAACGACATCTCCCCACTCATGATTCGAAGAATAGAGACCTTGCCCGCTGTCAACAGACGTCCCGTCACCCCAATCCCAACTGAATTGAAGGAATTCAAGTGGAACATTGTCACTTGTTTGATACGCTGAAAATACAATTCTCTGATTTGTCAAAATCTCGAGCGTTGTTTCGACAACGATGTTGTTCACCGTAATGACAGGGATTGGATCGCTATCGTCAGTGATGTTCACAACATTGACGTCAATTTCAGACCAAGTGCCACCAACATCCATGACTTGCAAAGTGGTATTGTATTCACCAACCGAGGAGAAGGAACGCAAAGGAGAGCGTAATCCAGAGGTGATGTTGTCTCCAAAATCCCATGCGTATGCAACGGGAGCGTCAAAGTATGGAAGAGTGTTATTGTCGAGAGAAAGCCCCCATGCATCGAATCCATCGCCTGTAAACTGAATTTTCTCGTATGTTTGACTCATGTTTGTTGATACTGAGCCATTTGCAACAGGAGCCATGTTTCCTAAAGCTTGAGGAGAAGTTGTTTCAGTATCGAGCACAGCACCTAACATGTCTCTCATAGTGAATTCCAAAGTGTATAAATCTGAATTACGGGCCGTAAAGTAGGCATCTTCAGGCACATACACGCCTCCACCAGCTTGCACACGAGTTGAAGTCGAATCTACAATCGTTCCATTGCTGTCTCGAACTGCTATTTCAACATCGAGATCTTCAAAGAAGGCATTTGACAAAATCGAGTAATTTGCTTGAACCGTATCATCAACACCATCTCCATCACGGTCGCTCAAAGTCGTACCGTTAAGAATCATGGTCGCTGGAGATGTAATCCTGGCAGCTTCAATGTCGATTGTTCCTTGTGGGTATGAAGGTCCACAAGAAGTATAGTCACAATCCGCAACAGTGCTCGCATACCAGACAATTGCATGAACCTCATCAGTCAGATTACCGAAGCCTTGAATCAAGCCAGTAGCAACGTTATTTGAGAAATCAAGATCCTGAACAGACCATAGTCCATCCGCAGTTGACTTGTAAACGAGGACACCATCAAAGTTCGAAACGTCAGATGTCACTCTAAGTGTGAGAGGGGCTGGTGATGCAGAACCGGGGGTGAACTTGAACGAGCGGATACCCCATCCTTCCATTGTGTGGCCCGTTGAACTCCAAGGAGTTGCCCAGTTGGAATTGGTATCAGCAGGTTGAATTCGACAGAATGTGCTGCCACCACAAGATGGGTTGAGAATTAAATTTGAGTATCCGTAGATTCCTTGGTCAGAGTCAATGGTGGCTGCGATTGAGAAATTTGCAAAAATTTCACCCATTGTTCGACCAATCTTTCCGGCTTGGCCCGAGACTGGTGATAGCGCTAAATTTTGAACCCCTAAACCGCCTGTTGCTGAATCTTGAACCAACTGACGTATTGCTGGCCCTCCACCAAGGTGGTCTGCCAGATACATGGTGAACATGAACCCTGCCCCATAATCGGCATTTCTTTGGTTCCACCATCGGACACTCAAATCAGATGATTGAGTCCACCCGTTAAGATGCCCTGCAAGAGTACTATCTGCTCCAAAGCACAGATAGATTGCGACATCTGCGTTTCCTTCGTCAATCCACAGATTTTCGTAAGGGTCCTGAGCGTTGTGGAGTAAATGTTGGAGTTCGTGAGCAATGATCGACTTCCCCCAATTCAAGGTAATATCAGCAAAATCAACGTAAACAACGTCACGGGTTGGTGCAGTTCCTGGGGAAAAATAACCTCCAATATTGTATGCTCCATCGATGTCATAAATGACGATTTCAACTTGACAATTGTTATCGTTATCAGGAGGGGCGAGTCCTCTTCCGTCACCGTAGTCTTTGCCGAAATAGGTTGTCATGGTTGGATAGATGGTCTGGTCCCATGTGGATGCAAGATTTTGCAAAACTGTGGATGAAAGCGTCCTACCTGATTGAACAAGGAACGCCACGCTCGCTGTTGTTTTTGCAACGTAAACGTTGGTTGAGCCGCCAGAAATTGGAACTGTTAAGGTATCGCCTACCACGTGTTGGGTGCAAGTCGATCTCCCCATAGAGGGCTGGTATTCAATCCGATCAACACCTGGCCGACCTTCTTCAATCCAAGCCTGCTTGATAAAAGAAGTTGCAGAAACGACAGGTACGTCTTCTTCTATCAACAAATATTCTGAACCTTGAGAAGTATCGAACAGCGAGAGGTCCCCATAGACAATACCGATTTCATTTTCGTTATCGGAAGGAGAGGCGTCTTGCTCATTTGCTGCAGCCTGTCCTGCGACTGAGGCCAACATAAGTGCAACGAGAAGGATAGCTTTAGTGGAGCGTCGTTCAGACATTAGGAAATCACCATAATTTGTGATGCTGCATCACAATTTGATGTATGAAAATGAGGTATTTAATACCCCGCGTCCGTGGCATCATCATAATGCCAGCTAAATACGTCGCAATTTCATTCATTTTAGTCCTGTTATTCACTATACTTGACCCAGTTAATGCCAATGAAATTGAGAATGCGTCTATTGACGAAAATACCCTCAACTGCGAAAGTATTGATTCTCTTGAATTCGATGGATTCAAGGCAAATCAATCGGTCTCATTCCAAGTAGGACTTGGCCCAAGACTTCCAGGGAGCAATGCCTCAAAAGCTCTTTTGGATTCGTTCATGGAAAATAACACGGCTTGGAATTGGACGCTCGACAAACATCCTTACGCTGAAACCAATATGACAAATTTACACGGAGTTTACACTCCTGATGTAAACAAAACAGATTTACCTGTTGTCATCCTTGCTGCTCATTATGATTCAAGAGATCGGGCTGAACGAGATGCTGATGAAAACCGAACTGATGAGCCTATTCCTGGTGCAAACGATGGAGGAAGCGGTGTTGCGGTTCTTTCCGAATTAGCACGAATTGTACCGACATTAGGTCTTGAACACGAAGTGTGGATACTGCTAACAGATGCTGAAGATCAGGGAGTTGTCCCAGGTATGCTTGGCGCCAAAGCTTGGGCACAAAACCGTACCCAAGAAGAAATTGATTCCATTCATGCCTTCTTGCTTGTTGACATGATAGGGGATGCTGATTTGCAGATTAACAGAGTCTATCCACCTAGAGTCGGATTATCTCAAACAGACCGATTGTGGGAAGCAGTTGATGATTTAGCCTCTTCTTTGGGATTGGTAAAGGATGTGCTTGCGTGTGATGGAAGTCTAGGAATAGACATTGTCAATACAGATGTACTCGATGGCGTTATTGACGATCATGTCCCAATGCTTGAAGTAGGCATTCCTGCAATTGATTTAATTGATATTCGCTATGGCCCGAATGCGACAAAATGGGGAGGATACTGGCATACTCACGAAGACACTCCTGACAAAGTTTCAGCGGAGTCTTTAGCCCATGTGGGCCGCATCCTCGAACTCGGTTTGCGTCAAGGATCTTGGCTCATGGAAGAAAATGCTACATTACAAGACGAGGCCGAAGATAAAAATAAGGATACAGCCCAATACAATCCTGTTGTTTCATTCATCGTATTTTCTGCGATCGGGGTTGTTGTTTTACTTCTGTTCGGAATTTTACACGGAGGCGTACGTTTCAAACCATAGGAACGTATAGCGCGGATATACCCCGATGACGCTCTAATCCGCGCAATGGACGAACGAGGCCTTTCAAATGGACATTAACGAACGACGTGATGCTCTACGTGCTCGTGTTCGGAAGAAATTAGAGGGAGAAGAAGAAATTCCCGAAGAGGAAGATGACCTCGTTGTACAAGAACATGAAATTACAATGTCCGTTACTCAGAATGAGGATTTATTGCTTATTGATGAAAAGAATGGATTGCTCGCACTTGCATCATCCCTCATCTTCATAGGCAGTGTTCTTGGCATCATCACAGGTTTACTCTTATTGCAAGGCAATCCCACAGATCTGCTTGGCAACACCCTTGAAGTAGATGATGTGATTGATGTAAGAGGAATTGTACTAGAGTCAGAATCAGGAGATTCAATGGAAAATGTAAACATTGAGTTACTCGATATCGGAAGTAAAACTGTCTTGCAAACAACAACCACAAACAGTTACGGATATTATGAATTTCAAAACGTGGCACCTGAAAAACACATCATTCGCGTTACATTAGACGGGTACATGAGTGTCGAGCGGACAATTAGTGCAACGAATGTAAATCAAGATGCTTTTACTATGACCACTGGAGAAGGTGTTGTTGTCGAAGACGAAACAATATC
The DNA here is from genome assembly GCA_049623485.1 of Candidatus Poseidoniaceae archaeon. Classification (GTDB taxonomy): domain Archaea; phylum Thermoplasmatota; class Poseidoniia; order Poseidoniales; family Poseidoniaceae; genus MGIIa-L2. Next base: position 3,097 of record JBMZTB010000060.1, on the reverse strand, counting down.
CAGCACAGGTTGGACCCTTGAAAATGCAGTGGCTCTCTCAACAGGGATTGCTTTAGTCACAATTATCGCTGGTATCGCTGGACTTTACTCGGCAATAGGTGCAAGAAAGCAACAACATTATCGAAGAACACAGTATTTGGCAGGAATTGCACTCTTTAGCCGTGGTTTCATTGTCTTTGGCCCGTTTTTAATTCTCTGTGGAATGGGACTCATGGTTCTAGCAAAAGACGAGTTTGAACAGCCTGAGGTGGAATAGGGTGTACCTAATCACCGTCGAAGGCGGGGATGGCTCTGGAAAAGGAGAGGCGGTTCGAATTATTGCAGAATTGCTAAGCCAATACCCATTCAACGATGTTCACCTCACTCACGAGCCCAGACGCCATAGCGAGCTGGGAAAACTTGCACTAGAATCAGTCAAAATTGGCAACAAGACTCCCTTGCAAGAAGCGGGGCTCTTTGCAGCGGATCGCCTCGATCACTCTCACACTTGGATTCGACCGAAACTGGAGTGTGGAGAAGTTGTTGTTTCAGACAGAAATATACATTCCTCCCTCATCTATCAAGGTGTAGTAGGGAATTTGGGAGTAGAAACTGTATGCAACATCAATTCTGCTGCCATGATTCCAGACTTGGTAGTATGGATTGATTGTGATCCTGATCGGGCAATCGATCGAATCAAGCATGCCACTTTACGCATGAGCAGCGAAAAACAGGAATATTTTGAAACACCAGAGATTCAAAGAACAATCCGTAAAGGATTCAATGATCTCTTATCTGGGAAAATTGCAGTGACGTCTCCTTTCGACAAATGCTGTGTTGTAGGGCCTATTTTGAACGAAGGAGGTCTTGACGAATTACGTCAAAAACTTCGTGCTGAGCTACGCACTTTTTTCAATCGCCGACCTGCTCCACTCAATGTCGAAGCAGATAAAGTAGATAGATACTTACTCAAAAGGCTGGCTCATGATGTCCAACAACAAACCCGGCTCCCAGGCGCACCAATGGAGAAGACCTCTGTCAACATAGGATGGTTGTCGGGGAGATCCCCTTCCCAATGGATGCAGTTTGCTGAAGACTCTTGGGGAGCGGAAAAAGCAAAGCAATTCGATGTTCCAATCAATCCATTTGCACGTTCTTGTTGGTCGGTTTTGGGAACACTTTCGCTTATGGCAGGATCTTGCGAAATACCTCGCTTGCACAAATCCCTCGGACCTCATAGAATGGTTACGCGTCGTCATACTCAACGTTTGGTCAAATGGCTTGAAGAAACGAATTGGATTCATAGACAGCAAAATCATATTCCATTTTCAGAAGGCCAAGTATTCAAATTGAGAGATTCGATGATTGGTTTTGCTCGTTTAACACTTGCAATGTGGCCAATTAGGACTCCCCTTTCGAGTTGGAGAAAGGCCAATCCAAGCAAAAAGTGGGAAGATGGACTAAAACAGATATTGCAAAATATGCATCAAGGACAAGCCAAAAAAACTGTGGAGAACATCATCGAACGATTAAAAATCTTGACCAGTGGGCATGAGAATTGTCCTGTCCCAGAAAACATTGAACAATTGCTGGTGTGGTGGTCAATGCCTCCTCCAAATCACTCTTCTTCTACATCTTGAGTTCGTTCAAATCGAACATTTCCTGGAAGGCGAACATCACCCGCTCTATCGAAACGGTTAGGTCGTGCACTGTAGGCTGCCGCAAAGAATACGCCCAAAACGAAGCCAAAGGGAATACCTGTTGTCAATCGAAGAAAGGCCGTGGACTCTCGATCGGTGAGGAGTTGAGTAAATCCGTCGATGGCAAGTGGTAAAACACATATGGCCCCAATTCCGATAAACAGGAGTGTTCTTCTGTTCTTTCGGTACACATCTGACATATATTGGTCTGGCAATATCGAAAGGAACGTGTCTCTGAGTGTCCATCTGTTAACACCCTTTCGCGAATAGAGAAAACCCCCAATAGCCAATCCTGCAAATATTCCAATATCCCTCACGCATACCGGCATTTGATTGCCGTTAATAGACCAAGAACGCTCGTGTTTTTGATGACAATTTAAATCCCCAAATGCGTAAATTGAAGCGCTGTAAAAATCCAAATCTGACCAGGTAAAATTTTGGTTATTTTCTTTATGAAAATCCAAAGCATTGGCCCTTCCAGATAAGTCCGTAATTGTATTTGGTTCAGAGATTAATGGAGCGATAAAAAAGGAAATGAAGAGAAAGAAGCTGATTCCACCAATCCAGAGCCCCGCCTTTTTGTCTCTTGACCTAGAGTCGAGGCCGTTGCGCTCCATAGCCAGTGATAGAGAAACCGCTCTTAATCGTTGAGTTCATCGACGGTTTCTTTTCATTAGACCTCTTCGGCACTTCATGACAGAACAGGCTACCGAGCGAGTTGGCCTTTGGATTGGCCTTCAAGCAGGAGGATTTCTAGGCCTTTATTTTGGGTTTAGCCTTGCTTTAGTTTCCGCCTTAACAAGTCCTGATGAAATCCTACGCCTGGTGTATTTTATGGCCTTACCGCCCATATTCGGGAGCATCCTTCTCGGACCTTTTTTGGCAAGACGAGAACGTCCTGTAGTCTCAAAAATCCCTCCTTTTAACCGTGTACTCGATGCCGTGAGTGGATTAGACGAAGGGAAAGGGAAATGGCGGGCACTAAGTCACATTCGTAGCGATGGGCGAACAGTTCGCCTCGATCTTCATGATTCAACAAAGGTGCATGAAATTCTAACTGCTACACTGCCTTTAGTCGATAGTTTTCCAATACGTTACATCGTTGGGAGAGGAATTCCGGCTAGCAGACAGCCACAATTACGTCCACTTGTTCTTGAAGCAGTCGACAAGAAATTTCCAAAAACCAGGCAATCTCGATTTACTTCTGCGATAGAAGTGGGGCCGGAATTGTCAGAAGAATTACGAAATCAAAGGAAAAAAATTAATCGTTTATTGGCTATATTTTTGCCCATCGCAACGTTCCTTGGATGGCTAGAAATGCGTGGATAATTCAAAAAAACACAGCCGATTGACTTAATTCATAGGGGGCCTAGTTTAAATCATGCGGGAAGCGAGTTTTTTCTGGAAACGAGACCGCT
>JBMZTB010000059.1:0-10497 GCA_049623485.1 Candidatus Poseidoniaceae archaeon | reverse complement strand
ACAAAGTCCAAAGTGCAAGTGCGGTTTCTTGTAATTTTGGTTTCAATCTTGACAATGATGGACCGGTTAATTCTGCTCTAGCAAGGGCCATGCCTCCACCAATAACCCGAGAAAGAATCATCATTCCAAGCATAATGATACCCATTCCTCCAAACCATTGGGTCAACGATCTCCAGAGCAGCAAACCTCGAGGTTGCGAGTTAATACAATCCATTCCAGGATAACAACTTGGACTCATCGATGTGGAAATGACAGTCGCTCCAGTTGTTGTGAATCCAGACATGGATTCGAACCATGAATTAACTGCGCCACGAAGAATGTCTGCTAGATCGGATCCTTCTGTAAACGGTCCGTGAAAGACGCCTCCAAGCCAATAGGGAAATGCTCCTACAAACACTGCAAGCGGCCAAACTAGTGCAACTGCTGCAAAGGCTTCTCGGTCTCTTAATCGTGTATGTGTGTTCCTTCTCGTTCCAAATCGTAACATGATGAAACCGATAAATAATGACAAGCCTGCAGGTAAGGAGAATGCTCGAATTGCCAAATCCCAATCGTCCAAGAAACCAGTAATCACTGCACATAGAACTAGAGGAATGGTCAATGCGACCAATGTCCAACCTAGGATAAGAGCAAGTACGTCAAAACGCATGATTACACCTTAAATTTCTTCTCAAGATCACTGACTCTATCTGGACGACAAAACAGGATGAGTCGATCTCCGTCCACAATGGTCTTTTCTCTTGATGGGCGCAATGTTTCCCATCCACCCATTGTATTTCTACGTTGAATGAAAGCAATTCTAGCCCAATCGGGTATACCCGCATCACCAACTCTCTTCCCTACAAATTTAGTGGCACTTGAAACTGGAAGGCTAATGCCAACAATGTCTGGAATATTCGAGAGAATAGCGTAAGCACCAGATGCTCTTGTATGAATGTGTGCTAGAATATTATCGACTGCAACACGCTTAATATCCACAGCAAAGGTAATTCCCATTCGTTGCGTAACTTTTACCAAATCTGAATCTTTTAGAATTAATCCTGTGCGTGTAACGCCCATGTCGTTTGCTAGAAGAGCAGCTGCAATGGATATATGGTCATCCTCTAATGCTGCAATTGCGATATGATGTTCGTTAATTCCTATTTCAGTGAGTATGTTTCGATCGAGGAAATCTCCATGAATCACCTCAATATTTCCGTGTGAACCTATTTCTGATCCCGATAAATTGTTGGCGATATTCAGATCTCGTTCAATGACAGTTACAAATGCTCCACTGCGCAACCAATCCTTAGCAATACGCTTCCCTATTTCTGTTGCTCCTATGATAGCAACCTTCGGTTTGGTTGGAAAATCAATTGATTCATGACCAAAAGAAGTGAGAATTCGACTGAAAGAAGCCAGGCCTGTTGTTGCAACAGCAATTCTATCCTTTGGCATTAACGAGAAATCTTTGTTTGGAACAGTACTGATTTCTCCATCTCTTTTCACTCCAACAATAAGGGGCAATCCGCCTTCAACTCCCAAACTAGCTTCAGCTAACGTTTGGTAGATTACATTCGCTGCATTTTGAGTGACGTTTAGCTCGATGATGTATGCTTCATGTCCAAATGGAATCACTTCTTCAATTGCTGAAGATCTTAGTCCACTGGCAAGCCTACGTATTGCACCATCGACTGGATCAATTGCGTAATCAACCGACGCCCACCTACTAAGATGCCCTTGAGCGTGTTCGTCAACGTAATGTGGATTTCTAAATCGACCTATAGAGAGGAGTGTATTCTGAATTGAAGATCCATTTTGACGCTTATGCTCATCCTCTGCAAGAGCGCAAGCAATCAGATTACGGTCATCTGAATCAGTCACTGCAACGAATACAGTCGCATCGCCAATACCTGCTTCAATCAACGAATCCCGAGAGGTAATGTCCCCATGGATGACCAAAGCATCAAGAGATTGGGCATTTTTGACCGCCCGTGAATCGTTGTCGATAAGAACAACATCCATCGTTTCTGCACGCATAGCACGAGCTAATTCAGCCCCTACTCTTCCTGCACCACCAATAATTACTCGCATTCACATCACCTCATTGATAGACGGGGAATTTCCCACCGCCATAATTGATTGGCCCAACCGTACCAAATGTACGCTCTCGTTCAATCTCTTGATTATCTCCATCACTATCCATAAAGAGGAGTGGTTTGTAGAATGCGTTGATGTATGTCCCAGTTGGGTCTGGTTTCTCAATCCAATCAATCAGTGCAGACGATGTGTGAAGTAACCATTTATTGTTTGTAACATCAACAGAGGCTTCAACAAAACATGTGTTCAATTCAATATTGTTTGCATTGCACCACTCATCGGACATTGGAAGTTGAATGTATCCCCAAGCGTGTCCTTCCCATTGCGTGAATGATTTACTTGATAATACGCCAAAAACATACCATCCAGGAACACCCCGAACTCTAAGCATACTTAGAAGGGCATTCGTTTGTTCATCACAATCTCCTGTGCCAGCAGCCAAACAACTTGACCCACTGCGCGGAGTGTTGGGCGCTTCATTGTCATACTCGATATTATCTCGAATGTGATCGAAGGCTCCCCGTACGAAATCGTAAACGTTGTCATTTCCTTCAGGAAGGTTGCTCTCAACACTTGCGACCGCAGCAATCACATTTGCTGCAGTGCCATCGATTGCATAATCGGCACGACCATAATCGTACCATTTTGCATAACTTGGATTGTTTGTGCCTGTAAATGTGTTTTCTCTTACTCCGTTGCCTCTGTTGGCAAAATCTGCGAAGGTACCGCTCGATTCGGATGTAATACCAGTTGTAAAACCAGGTACTCGAGGATTGATATTATCCAAATCACTATCCCATGTATAGGATTTGGTTTTGATTGTCGTTTGGTATTCGAATGTGGTCGATTCTGATGGACCCAGGTTCATTTTAACCTTCACACATGGACCTCCAATACAGAAATTAGCACCAGATCCTGATGTACCAGGCCACCACACTTCATGACCATTGGAGGTGACAATCTTGTCAGCAACCATCCGAGGGGGAATTCCTTCAAGAGGAATATTAATCACTTGTCCATCAATAATCAACTCTATTTTCGTCACATCTTGGATTAATTGATTTGGGGCTGGGGTTCTTCCATCTGTATATTCAAATGTCGTGCTATGACCCTCGAGTGCCTTGATATCAGGTGATATAGGTAAGGTTTCAAGCATGGATTCTGCCGTATTTGAATCAGTATTTTCTAATGATACAATTCGATTTAGAGTATAATCTGCTTCGATATCATAGACCATATAGCCCAATGTGGGATTTTCAAGGAATTCTTTGATATCTCCAACTTCAGACAAAATATGTTCTCTTGCTTGTGGAGAGAGCATAATGAATGCCACCAAGCCAAGCATAATCACTGTACGGAACCTGTTTCTGCCTCCTTTGAGTATGTTCTTGCTTCTTCCACGATCTGTCTGAACATAACCTCGACGTTTTGGTGCTGTCGTCATCTTGTAGGTATTGGCTCCAGTATGACGGTCAAGTTGAAGACCAATTCGTTCGTTCATGATACGACTGCTAGCAAGTACTCTACCACAAGAATAACAGATGGTGTCACCATCCATGGTCGGAGATTCGCAGTAAGGGCAGGAGCCCATAGAGAATTGGTTAGGCATTCATCGTTTAATGGTTGTGTGAGATGACCGACCAATCCATTGATAGGTAAGGTCTGAGGGGGTTTTTTCATTCCTGTTCATCAGAAGTCGCATGATCTACGTAAAAAACGGTACCTTGCGGTGGAATTCTGCTTGAATCATGTAGTGCATTTTTCGCTTCTCGTACTTTATCAGCCTGCATTCTACGCCATCGTCGCTTCCCTTCTTTAGGAACCGAGTCCCAAACCCACTTTTCTGCATTATCTTTGACAAGAAGAACTGGTGGAATAATGAACACCCATGCGAGTGGGTTAAACCAAGCGAAGTAGAACATTGTCAGTGAAAGTATCCTCCAAACAGTGGTTCTGAAAATAGCTCCCCAGCGTTTTCCTTTCAACATGAGCGTTCCATGGAATGTCGTAATCAAACCTTCAACTCGAGGTGCAAAGAATGCAAGTGATAAAATTGTAATGTAATCCCATATTTGATCCATGTCAGTTTCCAGTTTTCTTTGGATGAGGACGATTGCAAGCATTCCACCGACTGCTAATCCAAGCGCCCATCCACTGGTGGCTTGAGATCCACCTTTTCGGACTCTCTGCCTACGCAATAACAGATGCATTCCGATTGTACCGAGGAGGGGGACAAGAATGAATTGAACAATATTGAGTTCTCCATTTCCTGAATCTAACACTGCTGCTTCGTAATATGGAATGAATAACGAATTATCTGCATAAGAGGCATATGCGCCGCCAAGTAAAATGCCCCAAAAGACTTGATTCCAAGCAGTAGGGAGATCGTAAAATCCAGCATATTTTGTCATGACACCTCTCCATCCCAGCGTCATTCCAACTAGGCCGCATACTGCAGCAATTTGAAACACGAGGAATTGATTGACCACGTCCTTCCCTATTGCCTCGTATACATGAATGCATAGGAAAAATCGAAGGGAATGAGTTCAAACACCTCCTATGTTTGACAAGACCATGGCGAGATTACTCTTATTCGGTGGAAAGGGTGGAGTTGGTAAGACCACAACATCAGCATCAACTGCTGTATGGCTTGCAGATTCAGGCCTTCGTGTCTTACTTGTTTCAAGTGATCCAGCCCATTCGACATCCGATTCACTCGGCGTTGAATTATCTTCTGAACCAACACCTGTAGACGGAGTTCCTGGCCTTTTTGGCCTTGAATTGAATCCTGAAGCCAAACTCTCCAATTTTATGCCGAAATTAGGAGAAAGTCTGTCTGGCATGTCTTCTTCTCCGTTTTCTGCATTAGGAGGCTTAGGTGGAATGTTTGATTCGGATGCAAAAGAAGAAATGGCCTCCATTAAAGATGAAGTGGAAACGAGTGAACTGATTCTTCCCGGTCTTGATGAAGCCATTGCCTTTGATGAACTTCTCAAACATGTCGAAAATCCTCTTTGGGATGTTATTGTTTTTGATACAGCACCAACTGGTCACACGCTTCGATTCTTGTCTCTTCCTGAATTGATTGAAGCGTGGTCTGGTCGCTTGCTGCGAATGATGCGGGTTTCTGGTGGAATACGTTCAATGCTTTTTGGAAGGAAACAGAGTCAAGCTATGAAAGACGAACTAGAACGTTTCAGACGCCGAGTCCTTCATGTTCGAAGAGTGCTAAGTGATGAATCAACTACCTCCTTCACTCTGGTTACAATTCCAGAACGTATGGGTGTCAACGAAACGCTTAGAGCCAATACATCGCTGAAGGAATACGAATTACCAGTGACTGGTTGTTTGGTAAATCGCGTGACTCCAGAACTCGATCATCCCTTCTTAATTCAAAGGAGAAAAGAAGAGCAGGGGCACATAAAAGAATTGAATGAACAATTGGAGATCCCTGTGACTACCATGGATCTATTCGATGGGGAAGTTCAGGGTCTAGAGCGATTAAGAGCATACGGAGAATTGCTTTACGGTGATGTAAACGAATTGGGAATTGAACTTGGACCCTATGAGATTGGAAGTCGTCTCAATCATACTGTACATCGAGGCATGTATGTTGAATCCGATTCAGATACAGAACGAATTTTCTTGCATTTTCCTGGACTGGATCGAGATGACTTATCACTACGAAGCGAAGAAGGAATTCTCTATGTTGGCGTCAATGGTCGTGAACATGCAATACCCACAAAATCTCCAACAAAATCGAGCAATGTTAAGGCTAAACTGGAGAATGATGTACTCCTTCTAGAAGTTCCCGTATGGGAATAAGCATCCGTTGATTTGAAAATACATTGATGGCTGGGGTAAGTATGGCGCTCGAAGGTTTATCCAGAGGAATTTTCCGTTCTTTGGGATTTCTGAAGAGCAAACGTCGTCTAGATGAGGATCAACTCAAAGAGATGACGAAAAGCCTTCGAAGGGCTCTTCAGGAAGCAGATTTTAACGTTCGACAAACCAAGGAAATTGTTGACAGACTTGAGGAACGGATGCGAGAAGAAGAGCCTCGGCCTGGAGTTGATTTGCAAACACATGCAATGAATATCTTGTACATGGAATTGGTTCGACTTCTCGGTGGAAATCATGAGTTTCAACCTCGTGGTGCTACATTGCTTCTGGTTGGTCTCTACGGTCAAGGTAAAACAACCACTACTGCGAAACTTGCAGAATGGTACCGTAAAAAGCATGGCTTGAGAGTCGCTGTTATCGAAGCAGACGTACATCGGCCAGGAGCATATGCACAACTATCTCAATTGCTTGAAGATTCATCGGTCGTAGTTTACGGTGAACCTGAAGAAAAAGACGCTACCAAAATTGTTCGAAATGGATTAGCAGCCTGTGCTTCAGCAGATTTGGTCATCGTTGATACTGCTGGAAGACATCAGTTAGATGAAGAACTCGTTGTTGAATTAGAAAATATTGCATCCATCACTCGTGCTACAGAACGTTGGCTTGTTATTGATGCTCAGGTTGGTCAAGCAGCAGGTCCCGTTGCAGCATCTTTCCATCAACTTGCTGGCGTTACTGGTATTGTTGTAACAAAATTGGATGGTACTGCTCGTGGAGGTGGTGCATTATCTGCAGTTGCAGCTACTGGTGCTCCTCTCGTACACATTGGTGTTGGTGAGAAAGTAGCAGACCTAGAGAAGTTTGAAGCAGATCGCTTTATTTCTCGACTTCTTGGAATGGGTGACATTCGTGGACTCATCGACTTGGCTCCAGAAGATATGGATGAAGAAGAAGCCATGCGTCTTACCCAGCGAATGATGTCTGGACGATTTACACTCAATGACATGTACAAACAAATGGAGATGATGGCAAAAGTCGGAACTATTGACAAATTGATGTCGTTCTTACCGGGCAATATGTTTGGTGGTCTTGGAGGAATGTCAAAATCTCAAAAAGAAGCTATGCAGGGTAATCTTGATCGTTATCGAACCATTATGGATTCTATGACTGGTTGGGAAAAGAACGAGCCTGCTAAAATCAAAGCCGAACGCATTCAACGTATTGCTCGTGGATCTGGTGTCAAAGAGAAAGATGTTAGAGAACTGATTGCTCAGTGGAAACGTTCACGGAAGATGATGAAGGGAATGGGTGGCAATCGAAAACTCAACAAGCAGATGCGACAAATGATGAAAGATGGAGATATGGATATGGATCCTTCTTCATTCGGAATGTAATCAATAGGTCTTAGCCAAAAGGACTCGACGTGTGGTTGAAACTCCAGTCATATGACACGGTTGAGGCTCATCATATTCATCTGTAGCATCACCAAGGAATGTCAAACCTGTTGCACGTTCTATAATTTCTGAATGAGCATCAGTTCCCGCAAAAGCAAACTCATAAATCCGTCCATCTTCTATCTCTCCTTGCATTGTCCATGTCCCTTCGGATTCTGTAAACGCAGGCAATGGTTGAATGACATCATCCATGTGTTGAGTTGAACGTGTTCGAAGCACATCCGCCACTTCTTCCAAACATCTGTTGACTTCAGAGACAATGGAATTAATACTCAAGGGTTCTTTTCCACCAGTTCTTTTTGTTGCAAAGGCATTTCCCTGTGCAACATCCCTCGGACCGATATCAAGACGTAATGGGACACCCTTGATTTCCCAGTCGTAGTACTTCTGCCCTGGGTGAAGGTCTCGAGCATCTACATGGACTCGTAGACCTGAATTGCGTAGTGTATCAGCAACTTCATGAGAAATTGCTACAGTATCCACTTCAGAATTTTTTCGAATCATTGGGCAAATGACGACCTGCCATGGTGCAATGGCAGGAGGCATAATCAAACCAGAGTCATCTCCATGCATACCAACAACAGCTCCAAGCAATCGTTCCGACATTCCATATGTTGTTTGATGCACATGTTGTTGTTTTGCATCTAAATTCTCATATGTGATGTCAAACGCTTTAGCCCATTGATCTTGATAATGGTGGCAACTTGCCACTTGTAAGGTTCTACCATTCGGCATAATTGCATCTATGCCAATTGTGTAATGCGCTCCTGGAAACGTATCCCAAATAGGTCGTTTTGCTTTGATAATGGGTAAGCACAAAATATTCATTATTTTATCAACAATTTCCAAATCTTGTTCAATTTGAGCAGTTGCATCATCTTCAGTTGCATGAGCCGTGTGTGCTTCAAAGAAATGAATTTCTCGAACTCGAATAAAGGAACGTGTCTGTTTTGTTTCATATCGAAATGTATTCACCATTTGGTACACTTTCAAAGGTAAATCTTTGTGAGATCGAATCCATAATGGAAACATTGTGTACATCGCTGTTTCACTGGTAGGCCTAAGAAACATGGGAATGTCTAGTTCATTCTCCCCAGCATGTTTTACCCAATAGACTTCTTTTTTAAATCCGGCTTCTTCTTCCTCATCACGAAGCTCATCGGGATCAACGCCTTCCTCTCTTGCTCGTTTTAATCGAGCAACGAGGGCATTTTCTTTCTCAAGTAAATCTTCTGGAATCAAGAGTGGAAAATTGACTTCTTCATGACCAGTACGATCCATTTCTGTATGGGTTAAAGAGTCAATTTGTCTCATCGCTTTCCAACCATACGGTCGCCATACATCCATTCCCTTGATTGGATAACGCTTGTCGACAAGATCAGCTGCCTCAACAATAAATGGGTACCATGCATTGAAGTCTTCGACTTTCGAAGGTATTCCCCGCTTGGCCTTTGCTGGATTGCCCATGAGTCTTGGTCGAACACCTTGCTCATCAAGATGACGGCTGATTTTGTCCATACTTTGTGGAAATAAGAGCGATTATTGCTGCTCCACACCAAACGATTTCAAGAATAAAAAATGACCATTCAGATATAAGAAATGCCCGAATGGCGAGCAGTCCTGAACCAAATGCCATGAGCAACAAGTAAAATGAACCTTTACTGGAGATTGTGTCTCTTGTTTCTAGAAGGAAAGCGAATAAGATACTCACCATGCCAACATATGCTAGCACTTCAGAGAATAAAACAGACATATCATCACGAGGATTTTCTCAACATGAATATCGCTACGAGTAGAGTGATACATGCTACGATGTCAGGGATTCCTATAACGCCTTCAGTTAATGGTTGACTCCATCCATCGATTGAATCAAGCCTGTATAATTCCATCAAATTCATTTTGGTATTTCCTTCATCAGAGCATGCTTTTGTACATGCAGACCCAACAAGGGAGGAGAATAGGCCAAAGAGATTAGCAACAACAAATGCAAGACCTGCGATTGAAAGATAACTCAATACACCAAATGATTTTCCCTTTCCAGGGACTTTCGGTACTGGTAATGGCTCGGAAGGCAATGGCAGTCCAGATGAAGGAGCAGGTAAATGTTGTAATGCAACATCTCCAATGACTTCAATCATCATGTCAGTTGATGGCAAAGGTGCTGAAGGTTGAGTAGGCTCAGCAAAATCTCTCATTTTCTTTGGAGCAACCGCCTGAATTTTGATGCCATAAAGACGGTCAGCAAGAGATGCTAATGTTGGATCTTCTGCAAGATCTGCAGCATCAAGTTCTCCGTCGAGAAGTTGCTGTAGCCGCTCTTCAACACTCGTCATAATCAGCCCTCGTAGTAGTGTGCTGGAAGCACCTCATTCATGAAGCCTCCTTTCTGGAGTGGATTACACAATCAAGCATTTCCCGCTGCTTCAACTTCAGCCCAATCCTTCATGAACCCTTCCAATCCACGATCGGTCAATGGATGAGTCATGAGTTGTTTGAAAATTTTAGCAGGCATGGTCGCAGTATGAGCGCCTAGTTGCATACATTGAAGCATATGTGTAGGATGTCGGATCGAAGCCGCTAGAACCTTGGTTTTGATATTGTATTTTGACCATGTTTCCATTATTTCAGCGATCAAATTCATCCCATCATGACCGGTATCATCAATTCGACCGATGAATGGAGATACATATGTTGCCCCGGCTTTAGCTGCCATGAGTGCTTGTGATGTTGAAAAAATCAAAGTAACATTTGTATCAATACCTTCCTCAGTGAGTACTTTTGTGGCTGCGAGTCCTTCTGGAGTGCATGGAATTTTGATAATAACATTAGCAGGTAACTCACTTTTCAGTTGACGTGCTTGATCGAGCATCCCTGCTGTATCCATTGCAGTAACTTCGGCTGAAATTGGACCAGAACAAATATTTGCAATTTCTCTTACAACTTCTTTGAAATCTCTCCCACTTTTTTTGATCAATGATGGGTTTGTGGTTACACCATCGAGTATACCCCATGCTGCAATTTCTCGAATTTCATCTACGTCTGCTGTGTCTAGGAAGAACTCCATGTTAGCCGCTACAGCGGGCGCTCCTTCAATATGACGGATGCCTTACTTCCGCTGGAT
>JBMZTB010000058.1:0-10649 GCA_049623485.1 Candidatus Poseidoniaceae archaeon | reverse complement strand
ACATCTCTTGAGTCCAGCAAAATGTAGAGATCAGTCACTGCATCTCGGCATTTTTCATTGACCATCAAATCACCAGTTCGAGCAAAAGCTTTCCAATTGATGTTTTTGAAAGGATCTCCTGGAACGTATTCTCTCAAAGAATAGAATTCTGAGCCTTGTCCTGGTGTTCTCAAGGTTGTTGCTCCAGTGTACATCTTAGGAGTACGAGAGCGGAGGAAGGCTTCCTCGACTTCCTTAATCTGAGGGAAGATAACAATGTCTGAGTGATGATCGACATACATGTCTTCAACTCCGAGATTGAAGGTGTTTCTGACACGGAGGGAGACTGGTCCGATCGAATAATGTCCACGAAGTGGGCATCGCAAAACGTAACGAATACGTGCACTTTCACCTGGTTTGAGGTTTAGACGCATCTGATTTAATCCACTTCGAAGCTTCATTTCGTGAGGAATATTGTCGTACACATCGAGAAGTTGAGTGCGGCGGTTGCTTCGATTAGTGACGAGAAGTTCAACATACAGATCATCTCCTTTGTACAGGTTATCTGCTGAAAGCGTACGTTGTACTTCGATATCACCATGTCCAGAAACCCATGAATTAACGACGATGAAGGTGATCAAAGCAAGACCAAGAATCATCATCTGATTGTTGGTGATCATCATTCCGATGAGAATTAGTGCGATGCCACCTGTAAAGGTGAATGCTGCTTTACGCGTCCACATAATGCTCACCTACGCCCCCACGCTTTGATGCGTTTCACAAGTGCAACAGATTGTTCCAAAGAATACTTTCCAGGCTCAATTGCAAATTTAGCAAGAACCGGATCTTCGATTAAACCTACCAATTCCTTTGCAGACATTGCATGGAATTCGTCCCTTGTCAATCCATTTTGATTACGGACCTTCGAAAGGAAGACCTGCCGTATTTTCTCAGTTTTCGCATAATACGTGTATCTGTTTGCATCTCCAAATCCGTAGTAAATGATGCTGAAAATGTGGCGCCATGGTTCCGGGTCTCGCTTCTTGAGAAGTACACCTTCAAAGGTGATGAAGAGCACAACAAACAGTGCTAGCATTGCAAGCCCTTCACCGGTAAAGTAGACTAAAAGGAAGTAAACTGTGTTGTAGGAATCTGCTAGAAGTGCATTTTGAGGATGCCGACTTTCATCAAAGATGACCATTGCATTCTCAGCAGGTTGCCCTGTTTCTCCGTCTTTTGTACTCATCAAAGATTCAGAAATAACATCAAGGGCCCACTTTCTATTATCGTTAGCAGGGATGGTTTTTGTTGGTTTTTTACCGTATTCTCCGTTGTTAAACCCTTCATAGTCGTAAATAGCGTTGATTAGCGAACTGCCATCTGCAATGAAGAACACCCTTCCTCCTTCATCTGGATCACAACTCGATGAAGCACATGCTTCGATTGAGAGATTGAATTGACCCCACAAATCTGGGGTCTCGCTGGTTTGTTCGTTTCCAACCCAAAGTTCGCCGTCTCCGTTGACGTCAACAGTTGCTTGATTGCTTGTGACTGCACGCACGTTCACGTCGTTTAGAGCCCCTTTCACACCAGGAACGATCTCAAGTCCCGTTACGTTGTTGAGAAGCATTGTGTAGGTTGCATTGTATTCGATTCGACCGAGTTCTCCTGAACTCTTGATCCAATGATGAGAACAAACTCCCGCTTCCTCAAGCGTCATTGATTGGCCATCAAGTTCACTGCAGGGGTGTGGGCCCGTTACATCAGACCAACGCTCATGCTGCTCAATTGTGGTTTGGTCAAGCGTTGTTCCATTCATCCCACAAGGACTTACTTGCATACACATCCAGATGTAGTTATAGTCTAATTCAGCTACATAATTTGTATCATACAACTGATATCCTGAATAACGTACTCCATACGCCTCGCCGATACTTCCAGCATAACCAAAGTCTTCGAGAACAATAACCGTTCCGCCATTGTCGACAAATTCTACAATCGCATCAACTTCTGAGGGTGAATACCCATCTTCTGTTGCAATTGTAATGAAACCATCTTCATCAAATTGAGGGAAAGAGAGTGTGTCTCGTTCAACACCTGCAACTATGAAAGTTGTATTTCGAGGATCTTCAATATCTGCCAGTAAAAGTGGACTGCTTACAAGTGATCTTGTTTCTATACCCATCTCATTGATGTCTTCACGAAATGCAGACATGTCATCCCAGTCGTCATCGTATGCAGACAGTTGATTCGACTGACTGATGTTGATGAAATTCTGAAGAATCGTGAGAAGAAGGATGCCAAGAACTGCCCAGAATGCAACCTGAAGACCGATTCGCTTCAGATTTCTTGCTCGTTCCGCCGCCATTTTACTCACCTGCTAGAACACCGTTCAGACAAAGACGGGTTCACATCGGTTTAGAAGGTTGTCCAATCGTGTTGGCAAAATGCTCATACGTGCATCATCAAATTTTCAGCAAAATAACTTGCCCAAATGATGAGACATCGGTTGAAGGAATGTACACGTTTCCACCCTTCGAGGGATAGGAAACACGACTCACGTCAAGGTTGTTTCCAAAAGCTATGACCAGGTCTGAAATCTCACCGTTTGAGATGTCAATCACAAAATCGACGAGTTTCCCGACTTCCTTTCCTTTTCGATCTTGAACGATACGTCCAAGCATTTCCTGACCGAAACTGGATTCCATGGGCTTCGCCTTGTTTTACCGTTAGCGCATAAAGGACTTGACCGTTTCCTTGCTTACATCGTTTCCATGCCGAAACCGTAATCACGAGTTCGCTTGATGTTGGAAAGCCCTGATGTCAAGCGTGTTTCCATCTTTTGATAGTACTCGAGCATCTCAGGAGTAACTGTAGGACGGACACGTGTGACTGCATCGTCGAAATGCTTCTTAGAGACTTTCTTCTTTCCAGCACGCATTGCAATGAGGGCTGCTTCACGGCATACTGCTTCAATGTCTGCCCCTGTGAACCCTTCCATGCTTGAGAGAATGTCCTTGAAAGAGAATTTGGATAATGGCATTCCCTCGGAGTGAATCTCGAAGATTGCTTCACGAGCTGGAGCATCTGGAGGAGGTACATGCAGAACACGCTCGAAACGACCGCTTCGCAGAAGTGCTGGATCTATCATTTCAGGCCTGTTTGTTGCAGCAACAACAATGACTCCATCGAGAGATTCAACACCGTCCATGCTTGCAAGCAATTGATTGACAACTCTATTTCCAACATCGCTGCCTTCACCGTTTGATGAACTTCTCATGCTTGCAATCGACTCAAATTCATCCAAGAAGATGATCGAAGGCGAAGATTGCTTTGCTTTCTTGAAGATTTCACGTATCCCACGTTCGGATTCACCCACCCATTTGGAAATCATTTCTGGGCCTTTTATTGAAATGAAATTGGCTTGAGCTTCGTTGGCTATTGCCTTGGCAAGGAGTGTCTTTCCAGTACCTGGCGCTCCAAATAAAACAATTCCTCGAGGAGGTTTGATGTTGAAGTGTTCAAAGATTTCTGGCTTGGTCAGAGGCCATTCAACAGATTCCTTCAGTCGGTCTTTCACCTCTTCGAGACCTCCAACTTCATCCCACTGGATTTCAGGTATTTCGACATAAATTTCTCGAAGAGCAGATGGTTCAACATCCTTGATTGCATACTTGAAATCGTCCATACGAACTTCCATCTTCTCGAGAACTTCAGGTGGAATTGTTTCCTCCTCAAGGTCAATTTCTGGGAGATATCGACGTAGTGCTTTCATTGCTGCTTCTCGAACGAGGGCTGCAAGGTCTGCTCCAACGAATCCATAGGTGTTGTCGAGGACCCAATTGATTTCAAAATCATCAGCAATAGGCATTTGACGTGTATGAACATCCATGATTTCTTGTCGGCCTTCTCGATCAGGAACTCCAATCTCGATTTCTCGGTCGAATCGACCTGGTCGTCGAAGAGCCGGATCGAGTGCATCTCTTCGGTTGGTTGCCCCAATAACAACAACGTTGTCTCTCCCTTGCATCCCATCCATCAGCGTTAGCATCTGAGCTACAACACGTCGTTCAACTTCACCGCTAACGTCTTCACGCTTAGGACAAATGGAATCGATTTCGTCAATGAAGATAATCGCAGGAGAGTTCTCGCTTGCTTCGTCAAAGATTTCTCTTAGTTGCTTCTCAGATTCACCATAATATTTGGAGATGATTTCTGGCCCATTGATGGATTTGAAGTGAGCGTTCACTTCTGTCGCAACCGCCTTTGCAATCATCGTTTTTCCAGTTCCTGGAGGACCGTGAAGTAAAACTCCCTTAGGAGGATCAATTCCGAGTCTTCGGAACAGTTCAGGATGCTTGAGAGGAAGCTCGATCATTTCACGAACCTTTTGCAATTGTTGACCAATACCACCAACATCCTCGTAAGTGATTCCTTCCGATTGTCCAACGTCTTCATCGTCAATCGCTTCGTCCTTGATGACAATATCTGTGTCGCTTGTTACTTTTACGATCCCTTTAGGAGTGGTTTGAACGACTGCGAAAGGAAGTGCTTCAGCAAACAACGTCATACCAGGGATAAAGATTCTATCGCCTGCCATGACTGGACGCTTGGAGAGACCTCTTCGAGCGAATCCTTCGATTCCAGGGCCGAATTTTACTTTCTGCTTGTTCGCCATGACAGGGGAAAGTGTGAGTTTTGTACATTCTTTTGCTTCTGCTTTGACGACATCAACTCGGTCGCCTAGGCTTACCCCCGCATTCTTCCTGATGATTCCATCAATGCGAACAATGTCCATTTTGGCATCTTCTGGGCGGCTTCGCCAATAAATAGCGGCTGTCGAACGCTTTTCACCACGAATTTCAACAATGTCGCCTGGCTTGAGGTCAAGACCATGGTCTCCAGAAATTCGTGCCCTTCCGTGTCCTACGTCGGATGGAATTGCTTTTGCTACCCTTAACGAAACTCCGTCATCATCGCCGCTCATGGGTTGTCTAAATCCTCAGGGTACTAAAACAGTTAGATGAAGAAATCCCCTTTTTATCTGCATGAAAATCAAACGTAGACTTCATGGAGGGAGTTGAACTCGGACGTTCATGGTCCACGTACTCGAAGCTGGTCTCACCTACCTAGAAGCAAATAATCCAAACAACCGCCCCGCTGTAAAGGGGTTCAATATCATCAACGGTCAATTGACTGAAGCAAGCGATGGTTCCACCTTTGAATCACGCAATCCTGCCATCCTCGATGACATGCTTGGAACATTCCCTCTGTCGACAAAAGACGACGTTCATGCGGCCCTCGATGCTGCTCACGCCGCTTTCCCATCATGGGCTGCAACCCCTGCACCCACCCGTGGACAGATCATCGGCAACATGGGAAGACTCCTGATGGAACACAAGGACGCAATCGTCGCATTAGAAACCAGAGAGATTGGAAAAACTCTGAAAGAATCCGCAGGATCGGTTCAAGAAGCGATCGATACATGTCTTTTCTTCCAGTCTGAAGGAAGAAGACTCTACGGTCAAACAGTTAACTCGGAATTGCCAGATAAGGAACTGTTCACCTACCGACGACCTCTCGGCGTCTGTGGAATCATCAATGCTTGCAACTTCCCCGCAGCGGTCCCCTTCTGGAAGATGATTCCAGCAATTATGTGTGGAAACACATGTGTTTGGAAGAGTCCACAGGACGCTCCTTTACTCTCATTCGCTCTTGCTCGAATCATGCACGAATCTGGACTTCCCGACGGAGTCATCAATTTGGTTCACGGAAAGGGAAGTGGAGCAGGACAATACCTAGTCGATGCAGTCGATGAAGGAAGGGTCAACAAAATCTCCTTCACAGGTTCAACAGAAGTCGGTAAGATGATTGGTGAAGTTTGTGGACGAAACCTTGTCTCTTGTTCACTTGAACTAGGCGGAAAGAATCCACTTGTCGTCATGCCAAGCGCCAACCTTGACAACGCTGTAGAAGGCGCATATTGGGGGGCATTTGGAACTGCAGGACAGCGTTGTACGTCGCTTGGAAATCTTATCGTTCACAAGGATATTTATGATGAATTCATGACCAAATTCATGGCAAAGGTAGAAGCAACGAAGATTGGCGATTCACTTGTTCATGATGGAGTGCTATATGGACCAATGCTCTCTGAGAAATACGCTAAAGATTTCCTTACTGGCGTTGATATGTGTCTTGAATCTGGGGCGAAGCAAATCTTCGGCCAAGGAAGAATCACAAGCGACAACAAACCGAAAAACTTCCACGGAACTGCGGAAGATGGCGTCTTCATGTGGCCTCACGTCTTCACAGAAGTTACTGAAGACATGAAGTGTTTCCACGAAGAAGTGTTTGGCCCTGCGGTGACCATCTGTAAAGCAAACGATTTCGATCATGCTCTGCATCTTGCTAACGCAAGCCCATACGGGCTCTCCTCTGCAATTTACACAAACGATCGACTGGAAGCATATCGGTTCAAGACGGGTATCAAGGCGGGGATGACGGGAATCAACAATTCAACAACTGGTGCTGAAGCTCACCTTCCATTCGGTGGAGTCAAAGGCTCAGGAAACGGCACACGTGAATCCGGGATATGGGTTATTGAAGCCTATTCATACTGGCATGCGGTCAACGATGAACTTTCAGGTAAACTCCAACTGGCACAAATGGATGTTGAAGAAGTGGAAATGGTCGAAGCTCAAGTCGACTGGACTGAATTGGTCTAATCGTTAGATTATGCACCCGTTTTCTTCCTAAAATAACATGGGGCTAAAGGGCCAACCTCAAAGACCCCGAGTTCTTGGATAAAGCATTCCCAGTTTATGGGAGGGCGTGAACTTCATGGGCGAAGGCATCAAACTTCCCGTTATCAACGGCTTGGGACGAACAGACAGAATAGACAAATGGTGGACGCAACCTCTTGCAATGGGAATTGCACTTACCGCTGCACTCATCTACACTGCATGGCGTCTTGTCATCTTCCCAGATAGTATTTCTTACGAACTTGAAGGATCAAAGGTAATGTCACCAATCTTCTCTCCAAACATCTTGGAGTGGGACCTTTTTGGCCTCAATGAGTGGGAACATCCTGGTTGGGTAAACGCTGCAATCCTCGTCCTGTGGATTCCATTCGGTTTCCGTGGAACCTGTTATTACATGCGTCGAGTCTACTACAGGACTTTCTTCCAAAGCCCTACTGCTTGTTGGGTTGACGAACCTGATATCAACAAAAAAATTGGATATGGTGGAGAAAAGCGCCTCTTCATCCTCAACAACCTACACAGATATTTCCTCTATGCTGCAATCATCATCATTGCCATCAAATGGTGGGATGTAACACACACTCTCCAATTTGAAGAAGGATGGGGTTTCTCCTTCGGCACATTCATCATGGCAACTGAAGCGTTTTTGTTGACCATGTACGTCACATCATGCCACGCTCTGCGCCATCTTGCTGGTGGAAGTTTGGACCGCTGGGTTAGCGGAATCTCAGCACTGCGTGGAAAACTCTTCAAAAAAATTAGCGTATTCAACAGATCACACGGCTTTTGGTTCTGGACCAGCCTTGGGTTCGTATTCTTGGGCGACTTGTGGACGCTTGCGGTGGCTGAAGGGCACATCAATGACATGGCCTTCGTAATCATGGGGTGATTAAATGAGTGAAGAATACATAAAACACGAATATGATGTTGTTGTGATCGGAGCAGGTGGAGCAGGTCTTCGTGCTGCAATAGAAGCTGCACGAAGCGGTGCTAAGACCGCTATTATCACAAAATCTCTTCTCGGTAAAGCACATACTGTCATGGCCGAAGGTGGTTGTGCTGCAGCCTTACAAAACGCAGACCCTCGTGATGGATGGAAGGTTCACTTCCACGATACCATGAAAGGAAGCAAATGGCTTGCTGACTGGCGTATGGCAGAATATCATGCCAAGGAAGCTCCTGATCGAGTACGTGAACTTGAACAATGGGGTGCAGTCTTTGATCGTACACCAAAACAACTCATCAATCAACGAAACTTTGGTGGACACACCTTCCCGCGACTTGCTCACGTAGGAGACTCCACTGGACTCGAGATCATTCGTACCCTCCAAGAACGTGGCATCCACGAAGGCATTGACATCTTCATGGAATACACCGTCCGTCATCTTCTCAAGGAAGGCGACAGAGTGACTGGATGTGTTGCTTACACCCGTGTCGATGGAGAATTCCACGCATTCTCTGCAAAGTCAACTATTTTGGCGACTGGTGGAATCACTCGGTGCTGGAGCGTGTGCTCTGGTTCCTGGGAATACACTGGAGACGGCCATGCCCTCGCAATGTGGGCTGGTGCTGAACTGCGTGACATGGAATTCATTCAATTCCATCCTACCGGAATGGTATGGCCTCCATCCGTACGAGGGATTTTGGTTACAGAAGGTGTTCGCGGCGAAGGTGGACGTCTTACCAATAGCGAAGGAAAGCGGTTCATGTTTGATTACGTTCCTGACATGTTCAAGGGCGATCACGCTGAAACCATCGAAGAATCCGATAAATGGGTCGAAGAAGTTGTGAGTGGAAAACTTGCAACTGTTCGCCGCCCACCCGAACTTCTAACTCGAGACGTTGTTGCGAAAGCAATCAAGGCCGAAGTTGGTGCAGGAAGAGGATCTGAACACGGAGGCGCATACCTCGATATTTCTCACCGTGGTCCAGAAGCCATCAAGAAGAAGTTGCCTTCGATGTACCATCAATTCATGGAATTGGCTGGTGTTGATATTACTAAAGACAAGATGGAAGTCGGGCCAACTGCTCACTACGTAATGGGAGGCATTGTCGTAAATGCTGAAACTCAGGAATCAACTGTTCCTGGTCTGTATGCTTGTGGAGAAGCTGCAAGTGGATTGCACGGAGCAAACCGTCTTGGCGGAAACTCATTATCAGATTTGATCACATTCGGTAAGAGAGCTGGAGAATTTGCTTCAAAGCGTTCAAAGGACCTAGCTCAACCAACTATTGATGATGGTCAAGTCCAGAAAGCAATCGAAGAAATGATTCAACCTCTTAACAAGGAAGGTGGAGAAAACCCTGGAGTCATTTATGACGAAATGCGGGAGATGATGCAGAACAAAGTTGGAATCATTCGTACCAAAGATGAGCTTGAAGAAGCACTCGTGGAACTTAAGGATTTCAAAAAGCGAGCTCTTGCATCCTTCCCTGGCACTTCTCGACGTTACAATTCGGGATGGCATCAAGCGCTCGATTTAATCAACATGGCTGACGTATCCATCGCCTGCGCCCTTGCTGCACTCACACGCGAGGAAAGCAGAGGCGGACACACTCGAGAAGATATGCCTGTACCTGAGGATGAATATTGGGGCAAGACCCTAAACATAATCTGGATGGAAGGGGGAGAAGTAAAGATTCGACAAGAGCCTGTAGAGGAGATGAGAGATGATCTCAAGGATGCAATCAAGGAAGTTAAAGCCATGATTGCCGAACGGGCTGAAGAACAAGCAGGAGGTGGCAAGTAATGTCATTGAAAGGAAAGAAGCAGGCATTCAAGGTCGCACGTGGTGAAGACGGAGAAACAACATTGCAAGATTATGAAATTACACTCGATGAAGGGATGGTCGTTCTCGACTGTATCCATCGTATTCAGCACGAAGAAGAACCTGATATGGCAGTTCGATGGAACTGTAAAGCAGGAAAATGCGGGTCATGTTCTGCTGAAATCAACGGACGTCCACGCTTGATGTGCATGACTCGTATGAGTGATGTTGTTGCTGAAACACCTGAAGGGCAACCTATCGAGATTCGGCCAATGAAGGCATTTCCACACATCAAAGATCTTGTTACAGATGTTCAATGGAATTATGATATTGCCCAGAAAATTGCCCCAATCAATGGTCCTGAAAAGATGAACTGGGAATTTAACCAAATGGAGGCTGATCGGGTCCAACACTTCCGTGAATGCATCGAATGTTTCCTTTGCGTTAACACATGTCACGTACTAAGGGATCATGAGATGTTTGACGACTTCGCCGGGCCAAGAAATCTCGTTCGACTTGCGCAGTATGAAATGCATCCTCTTGATACAGAAGATCGAATTCCAGAAATTAAGAAAGAATTTGGGATTGAATACTGTAACATCACAAAATGTTGCACTGAGGTTTGTCCTGCCGGAATTCAAATCACTGATGATGCAATTATTCAGCTCAAGGAACGTGTTGTTGATCGCTATTACGACCCACTGCAGCGAATTTGGAGAACCATTACTCGTAAGAAGGTTCGATACTGATACATTTTCTTTCCAAAAGGAACCACTTTCAACACCCTCTGAAACATATCGTAATATACTCGCTTGAGTGATGTATAAGGCATGGACAGAACATTATCGGACATAAAAAGAGAGTTTTCAACGGCAACAACAGCCGGTTGTATTCTAGGCTTCCTAGGCCTTATGATCATCGCTTTAACACAGTTAACAGCCCTGATGCCTCTGCTTTTTGCACCTTTGGTTTGTGGAACTCTAGGATTCCTTCTTTACAAATCTCAAATCAACAACAAGCAAATCAACATCATAACCAACATTTAGATGCAACATTGGCTATTGTTCATTACCAGAGGGTAGCGAGTGTACTGGGGGACTGAACACCCATTGTACTCTTCCATAATGTCTTGAGGGGTTTG
>JBMZTB010000057.1:0-10894 GCA_049623485.1 Candidatus Poseidoniaceae archaeon | reverse complement strand
TCACTTTGGCCTTCTAAGCCGAAAACCCGGGTTCGAATCCTGGTACGTCCGCCAAAATTCTAAGTTCAACTCAGAATGTTTGTTCGATTGTCATAATCAAAAAGAACATTAAAATATCCTGGTCATGTACCATGGGTTAGTTCGGAGCAAGTGCTCCAGTCCATGTGGACACCCACCAACCCCCCCCTTGAGGCTATACCTCTGAGCGTCAACTGGCATTTCTGGCCTTGGTGCAATTACGCCTGTACATTCTGCTTTGCCCACTTTGACGACTTGAACAAGAGTGACAAGTTGTCGAAGGAACAAGCGCTCCTGATTCCAAAGATGTTGGCAGACGCTGGCGCTACCAAGATCACCTTTGTTGGAGGCGAGCCAACACTCTGCCCATACCTTGGTGAATTGCTTGAAGCTGCAAAGCATGCTGGATTGACAACGTGTATTGTGTCCAACGGCACTGGATTGACCGAGGAATTCTTGCAAAACTGGCATCATTACATTGACTGGATTGGAATTTCCATCGATGCTTCGAACGATGTGCTACACACTCAAATTGGCCGTGGCTTGAAGCGTGATCTCCGCCAGCAACGCAGTTCTCATTTGGCCGACTCTCTCGTAGTCTGGAACCGTTGTGTGCGGTATGGAATCCGCATGAAGCTGAACACGGTTGTCAACGCAATGAATGTCGATGATGACATGACGGAGTTGGTCCTCAAGTTGCGACCCGACCGATGGAAGATTTTCCAAGTACTCCCAGTTGATGGTCAAAACGATGGTCTTGTTGACCCACTGTTGATCAACGGGGCTGAATTTGATACCTGGATTTCCCGTCATCATGAAGTGGTCCAAGCAGGCATTGATTTCGTTCCGGAGAGCAATGAGTTGATGCGCGGCTCGTATGCCATGATGGATGCACTTGGCCGCTTCTACACCAACATCAATGGCGAACACGAGTACACAAATTCAGTCATGGATGTCGGGGTTCTCGAAGCTTGGAGTGAAAATTGTTTCTTAGAAGAGCGTTTCCTCAGGCGAGGGGGTATCTATGATTGGATTGTTGACAACGAGGCTAAGGAGATTGAAGAGGTGATGCAATGAGTGGTGGAAGAGATGTTGATTTTGATGAGGAAATTCTACGGCCCGTGCTTGAATCTGGAGCTTCATTGTGCCAACTCGTTTCCCATGAATGGGAACGCGTCGATGGTGCACTGATTACTGCAGCCTTGCGGATGAACCGAACGTTCTACAAGTGGAGCGGTGCTCTACGCTTGCAACGATGGAACAACACAACATCCCAGTTTGATGTCTTTGACGAAATGATGCCTGTTGAATTGATGGAATGGTTTCGTGAATTAGAAGAATCCGCGTTGCTTCTCATGGAAGATGGGCATCTCTTGCTCGATCCAAACAACGCCGAGCGTGCTTTCATCATTTGGTGGCTTCGTGAAATGGCTCGGATGCCGAAGCATCAACAAAAGTGCCTCGTGTTCGGAAGCGTTCATCCTACCGTACCTGTAGAACTCGACAAGGAGATGCCTCTTTTGCACCTTTCTTTGCCGCGAAGAGAAACACTCGGCATCATCTTCGATCATGTCGTTTCTGAATCAAATCTACAACCTCATCAAATTGAAAAGAACGAGGCTTTGCTTGATGCGGCTCTTGGTCTGACGATCATGGAAGCACGATTGGCCTTTGGCAAAGCCATCGCAGTCCGACAACGACTGACCTCGACAGAAATCGATTTCATCATTGGTGAAAAAGAGCGAATCATTCGACAAAGCGGTGTTCTCGAATACTTCCATCCAAAGACAGGATGGGATGACGTAGGTGGATTGGGTCCTCTCAAGCGATGGCTCAAGAATCGTGGACGAGCATTCTCTTCACACGCCAAGGCGTTTGGCCTTGAACCTCCTCGTGGAGCACTTCTGTTGGGTGTTCCAGGATGTGGAAAGAGCCTAACCGCAAAGGCTGTAGCAGGCCTATGGCGATTCCCACTGCTTCGATTCGACTTGGGTCGTGTGTTCGGAGGAATTGTCGGCGAGTCTGAAGCCAACATGCGTAAGGCTCTTGAGGTTGCTGAAGCGATTTCACCGTGCATCTTGTGGATTGATGAAATCGAAAAGGGAATGGCAGGGTCACAGGGCTCTGGCTCCCTTGATTCTGGCGTCACGGCTCGAGTGATGGGGACATTCTTGACTTGGATGCAAGAGAAGCAAGATCCAGTATTCGTGTTTGCAACATCCAACAACATAAGCCAACTTCCACCTGAGATGCTCCGTAAGGGTCGCTTTGACGAGATTTTCTTCGTTGACTTGCCAGCCCAAAAGACACGTGAGGAAATCTTGCGTATTCATCTTGAAAAGAAGGATCGAGGCGATTTAGCCGATGAGTTTGACTTGGAGGCCCTTGCAAAAGCATCGCCCGGATTTTCTGGAGCTGAACTTGAAGAGGCCGTCAAAGATGCCCTTTTCCAGGCGTTTGATGCGGGCCGTGAATTGGAACAGCAAGACATCGCTTCATCGCTTGAGGCCACGTATCCTCTTTCGAAGACGATGCGAGAAAACATCCTCGAAATGCGGAAGTGGGCAAAGTTTCGAGCGAGACTTGCCTCTGATGATGCAACAGAAACCTTGCCCGAAATAACTGAAGAGGTTCCACGACTTGCTACCGAACGGAGAAACCTCTTTGTCAAGGACGGACAGCAAATAAACGAGGCATGAGGTGAAGTAAATGTCTGACAAAACCTACACCGCTCGCGTTAAACGGGTGTGGCAGAACAAGCAGGGTGGCCGTAAGGTTCTGCTGAGTGCAGATGGTGTAGGGGATGCTTGGATCGGTTGGAACAAAACGCCAAAAGATATGGCATTCAACTCGGGTGATTCGATTAAGGTCAAACTGAAAAAACAAGATGATGGCCGTTGGATGGTACAACATATCGTGGGTCAACCAACGACCACTCAAAAGAAGAATAAGCGACAAAAGCAAGTAAAGAAAAAGGAGAAAAAGGAGACAATTTCTTTAGCCAAGCGCATCAAAAACATGCTCAAGGGTCCTCAAGGATATCTTCGTAAAATGTATCTTTTGGCTCTTGGAGACAAAGGCATTGATATGGACGCCCTCGATGCAAGAACACAGAGCTTAGGTCCATTTATCGAATACGTTGAACTTTCCAAACAGTCGCAAGATCATTTGCGAAAACGTGCTCGTTTTACATGGGAGATTGTAGAGGACCAAAAACGTATCAAAGTTTCCAAGCGTGAAGCGATTGACATTCGAGTTCGACGACTCCACCTCCCATATTGCTTGGAAGAGGATGATGATACTGAGATTACACCCGGGACGAAGTTGATGAACCTAAAGAAAGGTATCACCACGTCGGTACGTACGGTTCGAAAAACACCGTTCGGACTTGAATTTTCCACTGAACGAGACCTAAGTGAACGTGAGGGGTGGCTTATCTTTGATGAAACCCAAGCTCCGCTCTTGTGGAAACCAAATCAGCAGCAAAAAGAATTCCAAAAGGTCACATTGAATGGGGAGCAGCTTGACATCAAGCATCAGGAAAAGGCAAGCGATGATTGGCAACTGCTTATTCTTGGACACCCAAATCCTAATGCCGTGGATGAGCAAGACCAGTTGGAAATCGATGGACTGAAATTTGGTAGAGATGACTGGGAAAAAATACTTCCTGGAAACAGTTTTGGTCCACTGAAAGACGACATCCGTCAGATTACAAACATCATACAACTCAATACCGATGTGCTCGTAGAAGGACTTCCAACTGGAACGTACCTATACGATCCTTACGGTGTCCGATATACATGCAAAGAGACCACGACATTTACGAAGGATACAACTCTCAAGGTGAGATTGGACCCGGATGTTGCCAAAGTGCTTGATGAAGAAAAAGAAGTGAACCCATTGGATGTTCTCTTTTCTCCAGATACGGACATCAGAGAATTAGGACTTCATGGGCATGACGAAAAAGGGCGCTTTGTTGCGGGTGGGATGCAAACTGTAAAGCGGAAAGATGGTTCAACATACCAAACCAAGATGACATCCCTAAGAATCAAACAGAAAGACATCGAAAGGCAAACAATAACCGTTGACCAAATCCCGCCATTTGAAAACGCAATCTTAACTCTGAAACCAAATACTCGTTATCTTGAACGACAACGAGACATGCTTATGATGCTACGTGATCGTCCACTTTACCATCATGATGGATTGTTGAAACTGACAGAGGTTGGCTCAGAAAAGAAGCGAGAATCACTGTGGCCTGACTTTTCACCTCAAGAAGTCAAGGAAGAGGATTGGGAGGTTCTCAAAAAGCGAGATGACGGAGGATTCTATGACGGCACAACGGAGCAGAGAGAATTTGTTTCAACTGCCTTGGCTACGCCTGATTACGCCATTTTACAAGGCCCACCCGGTAGTGGAAAAACCACTGCAATCATCGAACTTATTGCGCAATGTGCTAAGCAAGGTAAGCGCGTATTGTTGTGTGGTTCGACTCAAGCCTCTATTGACAATGTGTTAACGCGAATCATGGCAAAACAGCACCTTGCTGAGCTTATTTCACCACTACGAATTGGGTGGAAGGGTGGAATTTACGATGAAAATGTCCATTCACTTGTTCTTTCGGAACAACAGGAACAATACCAAGCCATGGGCTTTAGCGAGGATGAGGCAGAAGACCTCATCCTTCGTCAAAGTAATCTTACGTGCGGGACCATGCAAGGGATACTAAATCACCCGTGGGTTAGCGCAGACAGAAACAAATCGGGGCGTTTGATGAAAGATCCTCAACCTCAATGGGATGTTTTGATTATTGACGAAGCGAGCAAGACCACATTTCAACAATTCATCATCCCAGCCGCCTTCTCAAAGCGTTGGATTTTGGTTGGGGATGTTCGCCAACTTCCACCATTCCTCGAAACTTCAGAGTTAATGACAAATCTTGACCAGATGAAGGATGACCAGAATCAGCCCTTCACAAATGCAGCACAGCGCGCCTGTCTTCTTTTACGGCAATTGAGGAAGATTCGATCTTCTCCGAAGATTCCTCTTATCCTTGTCGAGCCGAACGATGTTCCGAAGTACATTGCCAAAGAATTGAATGCGCGAGAGGAAAAGAAGCGTCCAGTACTGAACATTTACCTCATTGGGTCAAAATCACATCAAGAAGGACCCTACCGAGTCTTTGAGCCATCAGAACTTGAAGATCCAGATAACAACCTCGAGTTGTTAGGTTCGGATATCATCATTATCGGCAGTGATGCCTATCACCGAATAGCAGAATATCTACCTCCTTATGCTGTGCTCCGGTCTGGGCGTTACGAACTCAGTTCAGTTTCAAAAAACCGCTTTGATCGCCTCAATTCAATTCAAGAATACAAGTCATTTATCAAACAAGGACCAAACCCACTTGACAAAGATGAATTAAATCACGATTGGTCCCATGAAGTCTCTTGGCGTCTCAATCGGGCGTATGAATTGAAAGTTTCGAGAAATAGTGATGCTCGTAATCGCATTGAGGACCAAATCAAAGACCTACTTCCCAAATCACAAAATGTCGAACAACGTATCGAGGAAGTTCGTAGCATCGCTCTTCCATCGGTACTGGAGTGTCTGCAGGATGGATTTGCTCAAGGACGAGGCGAAGAGTTGCTACCAGAAACAACACTCACCCGTGGTTTTCCAAAGGATGCAAAAAACCTACGATTCAAGATAATCACGTATCAACATCGTATGCATTCAGAAATCTCCAGATTTTCGCGTAAAGAGTTTTACAAAAATTCTGCACTCATTGATGCAAACACGATTACTGATCGAAATCGCGACTATCCGTTTGATTATCGAAAGAATAAGGGTCGTTCTACATGGTTGGATATCGATAGTAGGGAAAATAGAGGAACGAACAAACAAGAAGTCGAAGCCATCGAGCGTGTTCTGAAGGATTTCATAAATTGGGCACGAGAAAACAAACCTCCTTTTGGCGCAAACAGAGACGACCCTGAATGCTGGGAAATTGCTCTTTTGTCTCCTTATCAGGCTCAGCGACGCGGACTGCGTGATATGGTGCGGAAGCTTACAGGTCTTCGATTTGAGACAAGATTCGACCTCCGCCAGATGAAATTCCCGAGTAACGTTTCACTTACAGTTAATTCCTCTGACAGATTTCAAGGCCAGGAAGCAGATATCGTCGTTTTGTCCATGAGAAACGCAGGGCGAGTTGGATTCTTGAACAGTCCAAACCGAATGAATGTCGCTACAACGCGTGCAAGAGAATGGCGAATCATTGTTGGCAGATACGATTACTTTTCCGGACAAGCGAAGGGCCAATATGGGAAAAAATGTGCAGATGAAATGCTCATCGCATTTGCGAAGGCACACGACAAAGTTACATTGAAGGAGTTGAAGCAATGAAAGTCAAACTGAATTATACAGGAACAATTGATGTATACGATGTCAATACAACATACGCAGCATCGATGAATGCCCCTGGTTTGCAGCGCCTTTGTAAATGGGCTGAACTGAACGGAGGCACACTCAGCAAAGAATCGATACGAGAGGAATTCTCGCAACTCTCGACAGGTGCCGCGCGCAATTTGTTTGAAAATGGCGTTGTTTCTGGAGTCTGGACAAAAGGGGGTGAATTAACTGATGAAGGTTGTGAGACTGCTGCTACAGGCAATGTGATGATCAAAGAAGTTGGTCTACTTCGTGTCTGGGTGTTCAATCATCCAGCAACTGGGCCAGTGCTTCTCCATGCTGATAGATTAACTGGACTGCCCATGGGAGACGCGACACCTCAAGTAAATAATCCTCCCGTGGTGCTGAGACAATTGTCTCAAAATCCTCCTTCGACGAGTCTCCTATCATCAGATAAAAAACGATGGAGCCTACATTGGGAAAAAGGGTCATGGGCTTCTGTTGAAAAGTACAAGACTCGTGCAGAACTTAACTGGGAATGGAATCTTTCTGAGAAAGAAGGATGGGTTGCAAAGCCAACACTCTCTCTTCGTGGTACTCTTATGGGTACAAGCAAAAACAAAGATCAAGATGGCAAATCGGTTCAAACAACGTGCGATAACGCATACGAGTTTGAACCCTCTGAATGGATAGCAAAATGGCTCACACAAGGCCGATTTTCTAAGAGTCAGTGGGATGCCTCCTTGGCCGGGATGCGTCGTCGTTTTGAGGAGCTTGATACGGCTGAGCGACACAGATGGACGCTCAATCTTGCTTTGGAATCAGACGAGACTGGCCGATGGGCAGGGAATGTAACCATCGAGGATTTGCCGCTTTACGCATACAACAATGAAGATGCTGCACATTGGATTCAATTCCTGATTCGTGAACATGTGACAGGATATACGACTGCTGAAAGTGTCGAACAACTCCTTGACGAATTTGTTTCAGCATCACCATTTAGTTGGCTTGATGAAAACAAGGTTTCGACACATGTCCACAAACTCATGGAGTCGAGTAGAGCGGATCAACGACTCTCAAAACTTCTTTCTGCCGGCGATGATCTAGGTTCAATGGCATATGTGCCACAAGCAATCCAACAACGGCAAGGCGGTTCAGGTAATCTCATTCATGATGGTAGCGATGACTTCACGCCGTTTGTTCTAGCATTGACCGAAAACCTTGGCGGCCAATTGAAGCAAATTTCTGTGGTTGA
Organism: Candidatus Poseidoniaceae archaeon; assembly: GCA_049623485.1. Classification (GTDB taxonomy): domain Archaea; phylum Thermoplasmatota; class Poseidoniia; order Poseidoniales; family Poseidoniaceae; genus MGIIa-L2. The sequence goes on along the minus strand of JBMZTB010000057.1, from coordinate 3,207 downwards.
TCGGTATGTGTTCCGAAAGAAACCAATCCAGAAATTCGGTGCGTTTTCCAAAGCATGCCGAGAACTAAGTGATGATGCGGATGTACGCTTACTCACGAGCGAGGTTCCATATCTCAATATGTCAAAAGACCACACCGAGGAACAAGCTCGCAAAAAGTATGCTAGCAAACTGAAACCTCACTGTGATGAACTCCTATTCATGGAATCAACGGATGGTGCTAAGGCCCCTCACAATCGATACATTCTGGTTGAATCTTCTACGGAAACTCGATTTTTTGAGGGAGCAGATACGTTGTTCCAAGGAACGAGAGAAAAACGATTTACCCAAATTGATCGAGTTCTTGAGCCCGACCTGTTCAAGCATCTCAAAATGAACAGCGACCAGGAGGAAGAAGCATGACAGAGAATGACAAAATTTTGCCAATCGTCAATGAACAAACAGTTGATCGTACAACCGAAGCTATCGGCGCTGTATGGTTGCGAAACAAGACAATCTCACCAGTTTTAGAAGCCCAAGCACCATTTTGGTTCACTGGAGCAGGAAACGCCCTACGAGATCAAATCTGTGTTTCCCTCAACAACTCCAATGAGCGGGTATTTGTTTCCTCATCGTACCTTTCAGAACCCTCCGTCGTTCAGGCGCTTTCATCTGCAGCGGAGCGAGGCGTTCGAGTGTATGTGCTCTTGGACAAAGTTGGCTTTGAAGAAATTCTTGACAATTCATTGGCAAGCCCAATCCATGGACGGGCATTGCTGCGCGAGCGCAGCTCTCGTGGTCTGGACGTTGTCCTATGCGACTGGCATCTGCCCAACAAATGGGGAGTGGTCCTTTCATGTCCTTTGGATTTGACATTGTCTTCAGCAAATGCGGGTTGGGCCATGGAACTTGATGGTGAACAAATCGATGAAATGCAACGGCATGTGACGCATGAATTCTGGAGTACGCAAGGGACTCGAGAAGTTCTGGCTGCTGAAGAGGTTTCCAACCCACCTTCGATTGCAGAACCGCCATTTGTTCTCAAGCCACTGTTGAACGGTGATTTGATATGTCGAACTCAATGCTCAGTTAATGGGCATGATGCTTCCTCTGAAGATATCTTTCGAACAATGAAACAATGGGGGCATCTCTCAACTGGTGCAGGTACGCAACAAAGTGTTGTTCTGAAAGGTCAGTTGATTGAGGTCTCTTCGAAAGCAAAGACCACTCTTTTGTCAACAACAGAACAGTGCCAACCATTTACAGGCGCTTACGCTAATGGCAATGCAACCGTCCTCCTTGCATCAGGAAGCAAGACATTTGTTGCTGGATGGGATCGAGGTTCTGAGAGTGATTGGGGCTCGTTGTTGATGCTGAACGATCAACAGAAAGCAGTCTCTGATGAATGGATTCAATATCACATAGAGAATGCTGAGTGGATTGGACATGACAACTTCAAGATCGGCGATGCCAACGATGAGATTATTTGGAATGGTCAACAGATGACAATTTCTGACGAACAGGATGTTGAAATGGGAATCATAACACTTGAAGCAATGCCTGAATCCGTTGAAGAAATGCAGAACTTCCAACCGGATTTTGAGCTCCCATCCAACGAGTTTGCTCGTCAATGCACGATGCGATGGACGGTTCGCCCGCCAACGTTGGAATCGGGTGTGACAAATGACCCTCTTCATACGGATTGGGAACGTGCCAAACAGATTCTCAGCGAGCGCCTATCTGCACTTGACGAAGTGAATCAGCCCCCCAAAATCGCTCTTTTTGGTCGCAAAATCAAGTCACTACAAACCAAGCTTGACCAAGCCACAAGTGATGTGCCTGGAATTCTTACCATCAAAGATCTAATCAAGATGAAAAAAGATGTCGAATCGTTAACGAAAGACATCATGGCGAATGCAAAGGCCATGGACGATGCAGAAATTGAGGCAGAATTGGAGAAAGCGAGAGAAGCCCAGATGAAGGTACATCTTGCCGACGTAGCAAAATCAGAAACCAGTGTAAAGCAGTTGACGAAAAAGTTGAAGCCTCTCCAAGATGAGCAGGAGGACTTGACCAATCAGCTCTCCAAATCAAAGAAAGATGAGGAGCAGAAGCGAATCAAGACCGATCTCGAAACGCTTGGCAGAAATATTGCTGGTGTTGAATCCGAGCTTGCGGCAGCAACAAAAGAAAGTCAGGCAGAGTTCGTCTTCAAACCGCCAAAAGGGAACGTCGAAAGCAAGAAGTCTTCTGGTCACCTGTTTGTCAACAAAAAAGACGGACAACTGTTGCCTCTTGATGTTCCCGAAGAAGATCTACCCGCGACTGGGATGTTGTTTATTTCTGAAGAGCAGCGTTACCTAGGAATCGAACACTGGAGTCAACTTGACATTGCAAAGAAAGAGGCAAAGCGTCTCAATGCAAGCATAGCAGTCGTGGAGGGTCAGTGATGAAAGAGGAACGAATTGTTGTGACCATTGATGCTGATGGGGCGATGACAGCGAAAACCTCTGGTATCAAAGGTGAGCGCTGCATTGAGGAATTGGAGGCTCTTCTCTCTGAATTGGCTGAACTCGATGATATCCAACACACTCGAGAATTCAAAGAAAAAGACGCTCCAGTCAAGCACACTTCTCGACAACAACAACGCCTTGGAGGTGGAACGAAATGAGTGGGGTATGGAGAGAGCATAGTGTTCCGATGACAGATCAAGAGTGTGCTCTCTTAGCCTTGGAATCGATTGGCGCAGTTCTGAGCAATCAGACTACTACGCAGTGCTCTGTAAGCCTCGGTGGAAGAACATGGACAATGCGTCATGTCAACGGACGTTACGCTATTCGCTACAATGCTCGCAACCGTGGAAGCAGGCCAACCTGGATGGATGGGTTGAGTGAAGCATATTCACATCAAATTCGCTTGAAGCAGGAGCGTCTCACTCGCCAAGAACAACTTGCAACACTCGATGCAGACCGAGAAGCGCTCCGCCAAGAACGATTAGCGATGGAAGAAGAGCGCAAAACCTTGATTGAGACACGTAGGGCGACTGTAATCAAACAAGCAAAAGCACTAGGTTATCGTGTTAAAGAATCAGTTCAGAATGGCGAGGTTCGATTGGTACTTGTAAAAACAGGATAGGGACAAATATGGATATTCAGGTTGGACACATGTTGCAAAGCAGCGAAATATACGGCCCTGGCATCAGATCCGTACTCTGGGTTCAAGGATGTACG
>JBMZTB010000056.1:0-11041 GCA_049623485.1 Candidatus Poseidoniaceae archaeon | reverse complement strand
TGTTAATGGATTTCTGTAACGCATTGGCATTTTCTTGAAACTCTTTGACTGTTTTTGGATGTAGATTAATACCTTTGAGTTCAGGGTTCTTTTCGATAAGACGATTAAGCACATCTTCCTCTTTTGAATTTGTTTCTTTGAGAGCTTTGTACTCCTTATTTTGCTCTCTTCGCAATCGAATAAACTCTTGGTGCGCTTCATTTGACTCAATCGATGCCTTGTACATGGCTTGTAATTCAAAGAAATATGAGAAATCTCCTTTTTCCTTTCCAAGGTTTTGAGTATTGAATACGTCAACTTCGGCAGTAAGTGAGTTGAACATACGAACCATCTCTTGTCGGATTCTTTTTGTTGGAATTGCAATACGATCATTAATCCCATCTCGTGTTTGGCGTAATTCCTGCACTTTCATGCTGAGTGGTCTTAGTTCAGCAAGTATTGATTGACGATTGGATTTGACGTTTCTCGTTTCTTGCAACGTACCACGTAGAAGATCCAACAATTCTTTGGAATTTTGTCGCTCTGTGACCAGTGATTGAATGTGCTCTTCGACTTGTGAAACCTCGGATTTCATTTCTTCAAGACTTTGTTTCAATGAGTCAATATTTTGAGTTCTCAAATCATGGAAAAAGTCTTCCGGTTCTTCATCGATTTCCATGACAGGGGTACAGATTTCTTTCCAGGATTTTCCTTCTGAGATGAGGTGAAGTGCGCGCATAAACTCTTCTTGAATGGTCATCGCACCTTCCGCTTTGACAATTCGAGACAGATCATGATTGTGATCGAAGGGGTCTTCAATTGGCATGATGTGCTCCATTCTATTCTTAGATTGACCAGTAACAACTTCGAGCGGAAGTGGGCCAGTGTGTGTCCAACGCTTCTTTTCAGCATTCAATGGGCCGCCATTTCGTATTGAAACAACCATCTCGTTCCAATCCCATCGGGTTGCAAATCGATCGAAGAATGATATTAGAAGCGAGGCCAATGATTGTGTATTTTCTGATTCAAAAGGCGATGAATCATTTGAAATGTCATAGGACTCTCCGTTAATTTCAACGATCTTTGGTTTGTTCCCACTTTGTCGATTCGGCGCAACAGGTGGATTTGTCATTTGCAAATGCTGGATGCTCATCAATGTCCAGGCATAAGATGAGAGAGTTCCTTCATATGCAGTATTGATGCCTCTTCTGCTTGCCCAGTACTTTATCATCAGGATAAATTCACGCACCCGATTGTCTTGAGCGTATGCTTTTAGCATCTTTGAGTTGTATATTGCTAATCGGTTTTCGATCGATATGTCCACCTCAAGGCCCGAGCGAGAGTCATTGAATTTTACAATCGGTATTTTTGCTCTAGGGATTTGTTGTATATCCATCATGCCTTCTTCTCTTAGAAGCCCTGCAACTTTTCGTAAAACCTTCTTTGGTTGCTCTCGCTTGAAGGATAAACAAAGGTCGAGATCACCGGTGCCCAAGGACAATCCTGTGACAGAAGAACCAAATGCTTCAACCTTAGCGTTCCTTTGGAATCTTCTCTGCAATAAGCCCTGTAAGTGGCGAGTAAGTGATTCTCTACTTTTGGCTTTACCATCCCCAATATGTTTGAGTATTCTTGAAATCTCCTTGTCCATCTCGATGATGTATTGCTCATCTGTAGCATCGAGTGAAGGAATCTCAATTTCTGAGGAAAGATGACTGTAAAGGAACGGCCAACGCTCTTGTTGATCCACAGTCAAACCAGTGGTTCTGCAGACGTTCATTCTTCTTCGCCCCCATTCTGTGACTCAGATTTCTTTCGTCGTTCACGAGCGAGTGCTCGAGTTGATTTGCCACCTTCGTTTACCCTTTCAGCATCCATCAATAATTCATGGAATCCTGACTTCAATGTCTCTTTCCAAAAATCAATACCTCGCTGACTTTCATCAAGGGCTTGAGCGAGTCTGGTTGTACGTCCATCAGCATGCTTCCTCTTTTGCTCATTATCGATGTATGTATCATGGAATATTTGATTTTCATCATGAAGTTGAACCATTGCTTGATGTGCTTTATCAGCTGTTTCGAGCAACTTTTTTGCCTTTTCTCTTAACTCGATCATCTTATGAATTTCAGAAAACGAGTCTTTCCTCTTTTCGACCCATGCTTCGTGTTCTCGTACCAGATTTTTCATTTCGTTTAGGGTCGCACGCTCATCGAAATGAGTGCCCCAATTTGTTTGAAGGGTGAGGTCTAGCGCATCGAGGCGTTGTTGTAAGCGTTCCTTGGCCCATTCAGGTTCAGGCTCACTGCCTCCTTTTGTCTTGGGTGCACTCTCACGAATTGAATTTGCTTCCAAAAAGAGACGCTTTGCCTTGGCTTGGGCTTCATTTCGTTCTCGTTTTAGAGATGCGACCTTATGATTAACTGAATCTCTTTTCTCTTTTGCAACTCGAGCCATGGCGGCTGCTTCAGTAAGTTCATTTGTCCTGGCATCAAGTTGTTCTGGTATTTCCAGAGCAAGGCGTTCTCGCCTGTGCAGTATGGCTTTCGCTAGAAACTCAGGCGTGATAGCCAAAAGCTCCTCGGGCGTCATATGTTTCGCCGACCCTGCAACCTTGAATAAACCTCCCGCTGCGACATATTTCGGCATCATGCTCAAGAACCCCCATGACTTCAAGCAAGGTATGGAAGGTCAACCGAGATTTTGGTCTCGTATCTTCATGGCTGGACTTTTGTTATGTTCAGTGCTTTCTTTGCCGACTGTTCAGGCTTCCAGTGGTGCAATCTTGATTGAAGAGTCAAGTATAATTTTTGATGATTCTCAGACATTTTTAGGCAATTCAACGAATGTTTCTCTTAATCTTGTTGAGGAAAATAACTCAGCAGGTACGGTCTATCTAAACTCCACTCTTGTTGATTTAAGCGGTCAGCTTCTTTGGACCCAAAATCAATCTCATACTTTATCTGGGACTCAAACGAAGCCGCTTTTAATTGAATTAACAGATCTGGAGGTCGGATACATGGAACTCCATCTCAACTTGTTTGGTGATGTGGGGGAGTCTTCAACAGGATTTGTTTCTGAAACAATCGTGGCATTGCAACGTCTGGCACCTGCTGACATAGATTTTGTGGGAACTTCTGCAATCACTTTGTCTGCTGTCGACTCCAATGGCCAATATACCACAAATTCAACGATACGCCAAGGCGATTTCATTCAGGCAGAAATACCAATCGAAAACTTTGGAGATATTGACGGAACTGCATCCTTTGTTCTTGAAGTCGAGCAAGATACTTGGAATGAAACGGTTTACTACACTGATGCCCTCGTCAATGGGTCTTCTACTGTTGTCTTAGAATTTGACTCCACATATATGGCCATGGAAGGTAATCTTTGGATGAACGTTTCAATGAATGAATCAGTTTCCACTCTTTCAGTCATTGCAACAATAGGTCCTCCGCCTTTACCAAACGCAACAATGACCTTGGAGATTCTGACACAAAACATTACTGCAGGATCTGATGTTTCGTTCAACTTAACACTCTCAAATCTTGACGGTGAACGTTCGTTTGATGGTCGCACAATTTGTGATTTTCAAGAAAGTGAAGTCTATAATCAATCGACTATTCTCTCTATAGAAGAGTCGGTATCAGAGATATTGACCTTCATAGCACGTCCTGGAATTCTTGAGTGTATTTTTACCGATGATCGAAATAGCGCAACAAATGAAGCGATCGCAACGTTTACACTCGAAGATCTTGATTCTGCAATATTTGATGGAGCAGGCCCTTCCGGTTTGGCCCTGATCGGAGGACCATGGCATGTTGATGATGCCGTCGATGTTTCGTTGTTGCTACGAAATCAAGGCAACTCAACTGGGCAAGCTGATTTGGAAATTCGCTCAAGTTTGAATGTGCTCGTTGCAAATAGTTCAGTTACCCTGGAGCAAGGCCAAGCAGGCGATATCGCTCTCTCGTTCCCTCTTACTCAATCTGGTCTTCAAGAATACCATTGGATCATACGCTCTTTGGATGGCGTCGTACTTGAGGGATTGAATGGCAGCTTCACGGTCGATGTCGCTTCAGAACAAGGAATGTATGCTGAAATCACTGCTATTGAAGAAGGGAATGAAGTGACCATAGGCTGGAATGTTTCTATTGATGACGGAGTTCTAAGGGATGTAAAGTTGCGATATGGGTATCGAATCTCTGGGACAGATGTTTTTGTTTCTGATCAAATAATCACACTTGGTTCTGGTGTTATTTCCGGACAGACGCCTTTGGGCGAGGTTCCTGGAACTGAAATCATCTTGCGAATGGAACCTGTAGGATGGACTGCATCGACAACAAGTTACATTGCAACTGCTTCCCTTTCTGGAGAAGAATCAATCTATTCAATGTCCATCAGCCCCATCACAATTCCACGCGAAATGGTAGAGGGGAGTTTGGCAACAGTGACCATCGATCTTCAAAATTCAGGACAATTACCAGGTCCTAGTGGAAAGATGTTGCTTATTGATTCAGATGGAAGCATACTTGCCCAAACGACAACTTCTCCAATGACTGCGGGTTCAACTTCCAAAATCGATCTCTCGTTTACGGTTCCTTCTGGAACAGAACTTCTTCTCAATGCACAATGGACTTACGCAGGTACGGTATTAGAATCCGAGAAAAGTTTCCAAGTTCTGGAAAAAGAAGAGGTAGAAGAAGGGTTTGAAGTGCCATGGGTTGCAATCGGTGGAGGTATCGCAACCTCCGCAGCCATCATTTTAATTCTCCATCTTCGACGTTCCTCAGGATCTGAAATTGGAGCGACTGAAAAGAAAAAGAACGAAAAGAAAAAGCCTGTTAAGAAAGAAGCTGAATCTGTAGAGCGTTCGTGTCCGTCTTGTGAAAGAACGTTACGGATTCCGGGGGACTATTCCGGTACTGTACGCTGTCCAGATTGCTCTGAGCGTTTTGAAGTCGAAGCCGAAATCGAGGAAGAGGTCGAGGAAGAAGACGAGAGTGATGATTTAGAAATCATCGAAACACTTCCAGAAAAAATTGAGATCTCATGTCCTGATTGTTCGTCGAAATTACGGGTACCTTCAGACTATCAGGGTTCGGTTCGATGCCCATCTTGCTCAACGGTCTTCTCGGCAAAGCAGGGTTAATAAGGGAACTCTTGAATTTAGGAGCAGTGAGGAGTGTCTATGGCGGGCCATTTTCAAGAATTCGAAGATGAATATCTTGAAACCATGTATGAGTTCTTCGAATCAGACCCCCATTCAAGGGTACGAACGGGTGATTTGGCAGAGAGGCTTAGTGTGTCACCTGCTTCTGCTACTGAAATGATTCAACGTTTATCGACGAAGGGATTCATCGACTATGTAAGGTACAAAGGCGCCAAATTAACCGATAAAGGATTAATTCATGGCAGAACTATGAAGCGACGTCATCGTTTAGCAGAAGTTCTTCTCGAACGAATACCTTTTGACGGAAACCCACACGAGACAGCCTGTCGTCTCGAGCATGCTATTGATGACGATTTAGAAGTCGCACTGACCCTTTTACTTGGAAATCCAGTTCTCGATCCTAGTGGGAGAGAGATACCAAAAGCGAGTGCTGTGGTCAGCGATAGAGTTTCAACGAAAATCAATCAATTCACTTCTCTTTCATCTCTTGATACTGGACAAGAAGGAACAATTGTTGGTCTTCTTGCTTCCCAAGACCTGGTCGAACTCTTTGGAGAACGATTAGCAATTGGTTCTGTCATCAAATCACTTGGTTCTTCACAGTTTGAAGCGAATGGAACGCTTCTTGACCTTGATCTGAATATTTCAGATTCGATAATCGTGCGTTATCATTGAGTTCTAATCCGACGTTTTTCCTTCTTCTAAAGGACGAACTCTTTTGACTCATGTTCGCAAGGGATGTTCGTGAGCGAGACAGTTGATTCATCCTTGCCCTCCGTTTTGGAATCTCCTCTTTTGGAAAGAGAGCGCTTTCTTCTTTCAATTGACAATCAGATTCTCTCATCCGGATTGCGTCTCACTCTGCTTCTTCCTGTGTTCTCTCTCTTCATTTTGTTAGGCTCTTGGGCCTATGAGAGTACAGATCCAAACTGGTGGGAGTCAAGCATTGAACCATCACTTGGCCAGTCCTTTAGCTCGAGTTTGTTACTTCTTGGTTCAGTTATTGGAATAGGATGGTTGTTTGTCTTAGGATTGCATCGATACAGAGTTTCACTCTCACATTCAGCTTTCGCACAAGCCATCAAATTCTCTCAAGAACAGCATCAAAGCATTGAGGCATTACATGGTTATGATGGAATGGCTCACCGTATCCAAGTTCAAATTAGGATACACTCACTTTGCTTCACAAGCGCAGTTTTGGGCTGTATAGGTCTTGGTTTTGTTCTCCTTTTTGGACTTGATATTTCTCTAGGTCGAAACATCTTCATCGTATCTTGGGGCTTGCTCATGCTTGCACTTGGATTGCATATGTCAACAAGGCAGCACCGATTTAATATGGTCAACAAATCAGGTTTGTTGGATGCATTTGAGGCTCCAGTTCACCCTTCCACTTTGCAAAGTGTTTTTGATGATATGATTCGCACTCAACTTGACCCCTTGCTTCGTTCTAAATACGATCTGCTGATGCGAACTGTTCAAAGTCACGTGAAGCGTGGCGTGAAGCATGATTTTGCACGAGAAAAGATTCTGATGACGCTCTATCGACATTACAATGGAATGGATTCTAAAACCATGAAATTAGAGTTTGAAGAGGTGATCAAGGAAGATGGAATACAAGCGCTGCTCGATGAGAATTCATTCAGTCTTGAATTGTGGCTGGAATTGATAGAACATGCAAGAACACAATGTCCAGCATTTTTCAGACTCGTTGATCGAATCGAACAGGATATGGAATTTGGCAGGCCCTCTGCTCTGAAGGACCTTGTTTTCGAAGTTGATCTTGAGAACGTGGTTACAAAAAGAGCCAATCTGTTTGTCTTTATGCACAACCTTTCGAAGAAGAGCAAAACTGTCGTATTCCGCGTACAATCTCCAGATTTCCGACCTCATGAAATTGCCATGCGATACGAGTTGGAGCCAGGTAAGGAAGTATGGTGGTCATCTGAATCACTCCCTATCGCTGTTGAAGGAAACGAAGATGTTCTAGGCAAGATGACTGGATTGCTCAAGGATGGTACTATGGCATGGCAAACGCTCTTGCCAGAACGATTTGGAGATGCAACAGTTTCGGTACGTTTAGAAGAGCCCAGCGGTGATCTGCTGATCGGTCGTCAAATCAACGTCAACGTTCGTAACGAGTTCAGAACAAGATTGCGTCGTTCCATATCTGTAAGTGGCCAGTTGCTTGGTTCGTTGATCATTGGCCTTGGAGTCGTGCTAGAACTCTTCGATATTTTCAACGTTTGAAGGCCTTTGTTGAATCCATAGGTTTGAAATGCAAAACCACTACGCAGTGGTATGTTGGGTTCCAAAGACCAAGCAGAAGAACGCCCAGATGCTGAACTACGTGACCGTTTGCACGCCATGGAAGCGAAGGTACGAAAGTTGCGAGATATTCGTAACAACTACAGTTCTGAGGCACGCTCTGCTGCTGATCAGCGTAATGCAATACAAGATCAATACAAAGAGCATAAGGAGAAGGTCGAAGTTGTCCTTGCTGAAGTAAAGACAATTCGAGCTGAAATCAGATTGTTTAAGGAAAAGCGAAATGCAATTCAAGATCAAATCAGGTCCATTATCGGCCAAGCAAAAGGACGTCGTGGAGAGAAGAATGAGAAAAAGAGTGCAACTGCAGAACATGCTCAATTGAAGCGTGATGTTGCAAACTTGGAAAATCTATACAATACCTCTGCAATGGGTCCTAAGAAGGAAAAGGAAACCATGGAAAAGATCAAGCAGATGAGTCGTCGAATCCAAGAACTATCTCCTGAAGTTGAAGCATTCGAACTCGTTGCTGTTGACCTTGATGACCTTGACTCTGCGATTAAAACTCTCAAAGCAGAGGCTGATGCATCACACCAAGCCATGCTCGAAGCAGTTGGCCGTGCTGATGAAAAATCCAAAGAAGTTGATGAAGCCTTTTCACATCGAGATTTCCTCAAAGCAGAAGGCGATCGTCATCACAATGAATACGTTGCTCTTCGAGGGAAGGCAGATGAAACACATGCTAAAATCGATGAAATGATGACCGATGTCAACAAGGTTAGAGATGAATTAAACATGGCTCGAGAAGAACGAAAGTCATGGATGACTGACCATAATGAAGCTGTTTCTAAGAGCTTGAAAACTGGTGCTGAATCAGAAGAAGTTGCAGAGGGATTGATTTCAAGCCTTCTTGACAAAGGAACCCTTACCTTTGGTGGTATGGGCAACGAAGAAACTACTGCAAACAATGTTCCATCTCGCCGTGGCGGTAAGAAAAAGATGCGTCGAGTGGATATGTCAGCAGGTCGACGCCGTCGTTGATCAACATGCTTGGAATCATTATGGCCGGTGGCCAAGGTTCTCGTCTTAGGCCAATTACTGATGCACGCCCAAAACCAATGGTTGAAGTCTTAGGCCGTCCGGTCATCGATTTTGTAAAAGATTCAATGGTTCAAGGTGGTGTGGATTCGCTTATTGTTACCACTGGATATCGTGGAGAAATGTTGGCTGCTCACGTCGAACAATGGAATACAGAATCAACATCAGGACGTATTAATCAAGAACATACACCGATGGGAACAGCAGGTTCTGTTCGACTTCTCATGGATGAAATAACTGATACTGTCATCATCGGTTCTGGAGATTCTGTGGCTTCTTTTGATGTTGCATCTCTTCTTCGAGCGCACAAAGAGAGTGGTGCTAAAGCCACAATGGCTCTTTGGGAAGTTGAAGACCCAAGTCCGTTTGGAATTGTAGGTCTTTCAGATTCAATAGAAGGCGATGTTGATGGTGAACTTCGAGAAGGATACATTCGAAAATTCAAAGAAAAACCAAAACCTGAAGAAGCGTTTTCCAATGTTATCAATGCTGGATTGTACATTCTTGAACCTGAGGTTATGGCCCTTGTTCCCGAAGGTGAGAAATATGATTTCTCAAAGAATCTCTTCCCTCGTCTTCTAGAAATGGGTTGGCCGATGTATGCTAAAGCCATCGATGGAGTTTGGTTTGATGTTGGCTCGCCAACTGAACTCATACGAGCGCAACATGTTTTGATTGAACAACGCAATAGTCTTCCATTTCCAATGCCTGAAGGCACAGTTGATGCCAATGGTTCATTCATTTCAAACACAGCTCATTTGGGTTCAAATGTTGAACTTCAAAAATCAGTTATTGCCACCAGATGCAGCGTGGGCGATCAATCCAAACTCCTGGAAACAATACTCATGGAAGGTGCCAGCGTAGGTTCGAATGTATCCCTGTCGGGTTGCATCCTTTCGCCAGGTGCGATTGTTGAAGATCATGTCTCAGCAGTGGGTCTTGTGCTCGCTGATGGCGAGTGCTTGAAAACGAATGATAACCGTCTGTCTTAGATGGATGTAGGGATTGGGTTCTAATACCCTCGCTCATTGACAGAGACCATGTCAGCAGAACGAACGTATGACAGAACATGGGAAGAAATTGAAGCCATGCTTGGACGTGCTGAACGAAAGATGACCGATTGGAAAGGTTGGTTCGAGGAATGCCGGCAGCGTGGAGACCGAGAAGGAATGAAAGATGCAGTTCGAAACTACAAGGCTCTTGAAGGCGTCATTAAGACACTAAAGTGGACTCTTGGAGACGTATCAATTGATACGCCGTTAGAATGATCTACCAGCCACGCTGGTCGAGTCGAACTTCTAATGTTTCAAGTTCGTCTCCCTTCATAGCGTCACCCTTTGTCATGGCCATCGCTTCAGCAACCTTTGCACCATCATTGTAGTGTGCAGTTGCCATTACAATCGCATCTGCCATAGTTGGAGGGTCGTCGGACTTGAAAATTCCAGAGCCAACAAAGATACCGTCCATACCCATTCTCATCATGTGGGAAGCATCTGCTGGTGTAGCAATTCCACCTGCAGAAAATGTAACGACTGGAAGCCGACCGAGTTCCTTAACGTCATCAAGAATCGAACGAAGCGAAGATCGCATTGCATCATCAATAGGGCCGAAAGGCGTCTCAAGGTGAGTTCCAGGAAGTTTTGAAGTATTTGCGAGAACACGATATCTCTCAGCGATGAGATCAGCAGTTTCGTCGAGGAGATCACTGCTCATCGACTGAACTTGCTTGATTTCTTGAGTAATCAAACGGGAATGAGTAACTGCTGCAACGAGGTTGCCAGTTCCTGCTTCACCCTTGGTACGAATCATTGCTGCACCTTCGTATATGCGACGTACAGCCTCACCCAGTTCAGTTGCTCCACAGACGAACGGAATTTCGTAGGATTTCTTGTCGATGTGGAAGAACGGGTCTGCAGGAGTGAGGACTTCGGACTCATCGACCATGTCAACACCCATCGATTCGAGAATGCGAGCTTCGCCTTCGTGACCAATACGGGCTTTTGCCATCACAGGAATTGAAGTACAATCGAGAATCCCTTGAATCATGTCTGGGTGACTCATTCGAGCAACTCCACCAGCGGCGCGAATATCGGCTGGAACGCGCTCTAAGGCCATGACTGCGACAGCACCTGCTTCTTCTGCAATTGCTGCTTGTTCAGCATCAACAACGTCCATAATCACGCCGCCCTGTTGCATTCTAGCGAATCCTCTTTTCAGGAGGTCACTACCGTGTCGTAGTTCAGAGAAATCAGTATGTATCATGGCTCTCATCCTAACGGGAGGTATAACCCTTCAAGAAGGTTGGTTAAGTGCCACAGTGAAAATCAAGACCCAAGAACTGGAGAATCGCCTTCGGCAACTTCTGCATCAACAGCTTCTTGCTCGTTTCGTTCAATCCATTCTTCTTCTTCATCTGGAACATCGGTGTCTGCAAAGATTGCTTCGACTGGACATTCTGGAACACATGCTCCACAGTCGATGCATTCGTCTGGATCAATGACGAGGTAGGTGTCCATTTCACGGAATGCT
>JBMZTB010000055.1:0-11241 GCA_049623485.1 Candidatus Poseidoniaceae archaeon | reverse complement strand
ACTGGTTTTCGAGTATATCGTAGGATGAAAGCAAGAACTGCGTTAGGAAGTAAATCTACAATTCAGCGTAGAAGGCGAATACAAGGATAAAATGTTAATTCTTGTTTATGGAAAATAAACCGTTTGTATTGACAGAATAAAGAAACATTGATAACCGTTAATGCAGATTTCCGTACATGGCAGAAACCTACGACTCGGATTTCAATCAAAATGCTTCTTTCCTCAGAGCGCTTTCAAAAGCGATGAAACAGAACAAATTCATGCCCCTATTTGCAAAGGCTACCGCTGAAGCAACATCGGAACATGATCCTTGGGACGGTGGCTACACCTTCTTCATCTTGTGAAAGGTATCAATACTGAGAGCCGCTCCCTACAATCATGGAAATTGCTTGGGAGGCTCTTCTCGCAGCCAGTACCGTCTTTTTCCTTGGTGCGATTTCACCTGGGCCAAGTCTGTTGATGGTCATCCGTAACACAATCGTTGGCGGGCGTCGTCGAGGAGTAATGTGCGCAATTGGCCATGGCATTGGGTTTGGGCTGTATGCAGGTATCGCTATATTCGGCCTGATTGTGTTACTAGAAGAAGCGCCAGAAATTTTTCTTGTTCTGCAAATTATTGGAATTCTTTTATTGATTTGGTACGGCTATCTTATGTGGATTCATGCTGAGGATGAATATCAACAAATTGGAGATGGAGAAGCACGAGGATTTCTTGAAGGGTTTTCCATCGCCTTTTTCAATCCTAAAATTGCTCTCTTTCTCGTTGCAGTTTTGGCACAAGTTCTCGATGCAGGCATGGGCTTGGCAACGAAATTGAGTATCGGATTTGTTGGCATGGCAATCGACATGGTTTGGTACATTCTTGTCGCATTACTTCTTACTGGAACTCCGTTACTTGAATGGTTACGTACCAATGGAAAGGCAGTCAATAGAACCACTGCCATTGTTCTATGGGGGTTTGCAATGTCGGTTGTGGTTTCAACTCTTCTGGCATCTTAGCGTTGGCATCTAGGGCAAAGAAATGTCGAACGACCTGATTGAGTGATTCGTTCAATTGTACCCCCGCACCCTTCTTTGAGGCATGGTCCATCTTCTCGATCGTATGCTTGGAAATGATGGCCAAAGTACCCAAGAGTGCCATTGACATCAGCAAAATCATTGAGCGAACTTCCTCCAACCTCTACGGCTTGATGAAGGACTTCAATCACTTTCTCAACCAAAAGGGTGAGTTTTTTCGTTGGTTTTCCGTCCTTACGAACAAGAGTTTTACTGCTTCGAGTTGGATGAATTCCAGAGCGGTGAAGAGCCTCACAAGCATAGATATTCCCAACACCAACAACAATTTGTTGGTCGAGTAATGCTACTTTGATATTTGTTGATTTATTCTTTAGTGCTGTTGCAAGTTGACGTGCATCCCAATTCCGTAATGGTTCTGGCCCAAGGTGTTCGAGGAGTGAATGAATTTCTTCCTCCCCAACATCGATTAAGTCCATTATGCCAAAACGCCTTGGATCCGTGTATACTGCCACACTGCCATCATCGAATTGGAATTCCACATGGTCGTGACGTCCTTCAAATCCAGTAGCTTTTCCAAAGCGTGACACATTATTTTGTGGCTCAGAAAAGGCAGTTACCTTCCTATTATCAAAAAGAGTGTATCTACCTGACATTCCAAGATGGGACAAAATGACTCGACCATCATCCAAATCGATGAGAAGATACTTTGCTCTTCGGCGAATCGATTCAATACGAGTACCTGTTACTTTCCTCTCAAAATCTGAGGGGAAGGGAAACCTTAGGCCATCTCTTCGAAGAATCACCTTAGTGATTTTTCGACCAACCATTGCTTGTTCCAGACCGTTTCGAACGGTTTCAACTTCTGGCAATTCTGGCAAAGACTCACCTCATGCGGATGACAAATAGAGCGTGTTGATCTTCAAACCCAGTCAAATTA
Organism: Candidatus Poseidoniaceae archaeon; assembly: GCA_049623485.1. Taxonomy (GTDB): domain Archaea; phylum Thermoplasmatota; class Poseidoniia; order Poseidoniales; family Poseidoniaceae; genus MGIIa-L2. The sequence continues at coordinate 9,287 of JBMZTB010000055.1, read as the reverse complement.
ATATGCTCAAGGACATCAACCTGCTCCTCTAATTTTTTGTATGCATCATCAAAAACTTCTGATTCATTTCCATCTTGTTGGCGTTCACTTGCAGCCTTTAGAGAAAGTAAACCGATGCCTCCATTCGCCAAGAAGCGTTTCGTTGCAGTTAGGAAAATCTCGACTTGTCCTGCTTGGGCTACGTCTTGGAATAACCAATTTACTTTTGATGGAACAAGAACACCCCATGCATCGTATTTCCGAGCATCTCCCAAGACTGGAACCAATCCTGGACGTTGACGTGCAAGATAAGTAAGGTCCCTTAGGCAACGCGGTGCTAAATCAACGGCAACGAGTCTTCCACGCGATTGATTGTCTTGTCCACAGAGATGATCATGTAAATGAGAAATGGTGGTACCATGTCCTGCCCCAAGATAAAGCACTGTAGTTCCTTCTTCAGGCAACAAAATGGATGGATCTTTTCTTGTTCGTAGAAGACCAGCTGCAAGTTTAGATCGATTAGGATCCCATCTGCGATGTTCCACCCCCCGGAATTTACGCAAGGATTCCCCACGAACAGCAATCCCTGGATTGGCATTCACAGTCCACAAATTCCGTCCTTCTTGTAGGACTGAATGAGACAGCGGACGCTTTTTCCTTGAACCTGCCATGGAAACACCTCAACGACGTGGGGGGTGGGGGAATTCATTTCGGATTGCAGTAACCTTTGCTTCGACTTCATTCACTTCATCATCACCCCAAGGAGTACCCTCGAACGCATCTACCCGTGCTGCTATGCTGATTTTAGCAGCCAGCATTCGGGCAATTTTACCGCGTATCCATCGAGGTGAACGTGAAATCCATGGATGCATGAAGATGTGACCATGTTTCGGTGGAGGTGTTCCGCTTCTAATGTGACTGAAGAAGGCTTTCTCAGCCCCCAATACCTGGACGGTTCCAGCAGGTAATCGAGCAAAACGTGTTCTTCCATGAGCCTCAACACACAAACGTGCAGCCAACATTGGTCCAACGAGTGCTGAAACAGATGGCAGATGAGATTCTGTAGATTCACGAATTGCGTGTTCTAATCGATCAAGTTGCCTTCGTTGATTGGCAACCATACATCCCCAATCATGAAGTGCGTTCCACTCAGATGACGAAGGATCATCATAAGCAGGCTCAACATCGAGGAGTATTGCTAATTCCGAGAGGGATGATAGTTCAACCATTGACTTTGCGAGACCACTTCTGTCTCCTTCGAATCGTGCGCTAGGCAAGAAGAGCCCAATCCATTCAACAAGTCTTGCTTCCATTGTAAGGTGAAGTGTTCTGAGTTCGTCGCTTGCACGCAAGAGGTGTTCAAGTCGACGATCTGGGTCTCCTGCGGACATTGCAACACCTTGTTCTGCAAGCATCAACGCAGCAGCATCGGCGACAAGTTGTTGTTCATCCGTTGGAAGTGGGTAGTTCGCCTCAGGGAGGTTTTCTGAACCATGGGGACAAGGCTTCGCATCTGGAAAACGCTCTAAGAGCAACTTTGCCTCTGGAGGCAATTGTCCCTGAGCGATTAGCTGCAAGCGCTCTTTGGCTCCTTGAACGGAAAATGTCCCATCGTTTACTTCGAGGTCTAGAACATCTCCATTCTCATTAACCACGGCTGCAGATTGCCAAGAATACCAGAGCCACATATCCCATGGGAAGGTGTCTTCAAATTCAACCTTGTTGTTGTTAATTGGATACCGTTTCTATTCTTTCAATAAAATACAATTCGCTAGGAGCCCACCATTATCATTAAATGTTGAAGGTCGATGGCTGGTTATGTTTTGCCCAGAATGCGGTACTCTGTCTTTCCCAAGTCCTTCAGGTGACATCACTTGTACCAATTACAAATGTGGTTATTCTGGACCAGCGAATGTAAAAATGAAGGTGGAAGGAAAAGAAATTGATCTTTCCAAAACGAAAACCACAACCAAAGCAGAAAAGAGAGAATATGACATCATTAAAGATTCAGACCAGAGAAAAGGAGTCTTGTCCACCGAATCGTACATGTGCCCGAAATGTGACTGTACTGAAGTTTACTTTTACCTCGAACAAACTCGATCTTCTGATGAACCAGAAACGAGAATGCTAACCTGCAAAGATTGCGGTCATGGTTGGAGAGAATACTGAATCAGTAATCGCTTTCAACACGTGGTGCAAGGAAGTAATCAACTTCAGCTGCACCATCTTCGAATGAGAAATTCATTGCTAATGGGAAGTTCTCACCGAATTGAATTGTCACACTATCCTGAGGTCCAAAGCGTCGTGAAAGTGGTTCAAGATACGTGAGGCTGTATTGGCTTCTTGCAGCACCGCTGCAAATTAATTCTTCAACTTCATCTTTGTCAAAAGAGATGTCTACAGAATCCGTACTGTTTCGAACATGTACTTTGAATGACGATTCATCAATGCTAAAGTTGACTAAATCCCCAACTTGCTTTGCAGCTTTGAGCGCTTGGCCCAACTCTGAACCGTTCATGACAACTTTACATGGAAGATCAAGTTTTGGAAGCGACGGCGGTGAAGCCATTGTGGAGTTATCGAGTGGGCGAAGATTGCGTACAATCTTACCAAGACTCATTGTGAAATCTCCGCCTTCTTGGTGTGTCATTTCAATGAGTTCTCCGACTGAACCAAGGGATGTCACTTCTCTGATTTTCTTCATCTCAAGTCCAATTTGCTTGGAATCGAGTTCCCATCCGTCGAAAGCTGCTGCATCCACAGTCAATTTGATCATCGCAACGTGCGATGAATCGACAACCCTTACTGTTAGGCCATCTTCTGCAAAATCAAACCTGGCATCTTCGATAACGATCATGAGCGTATCGAGTATCTTAGTTATGAGTTCTTGACGGGCTGTGATGTTCAACATATGAGGCACCCCTACATTATCCTCGGCCTTCGACGGCTTATGAACTTAACAGGGAGGAGAGTAACGAATTGAGCAATATCAAGAGGCGATAAAAATCGACGTCTTCAAGAACCCTCGGCAGAAGTCCTTCTCATGTCAGAACTGTTAACCATCGCCTTGGTAATTATTGGAAGCCTGCTCGGTCTTGGAATCGGCTGGCTTCTTGCAAAAATAAAATTCTCAACCCAACTTGTTCTTGCTGAAGCAGGAACACAGGCCGCACTAGGTAACAAAGAAACATTAGTCGCTGAGATGGAAAGTGTTGCAGCAACAGTTGCCCGTCAAAATTCAGAAGATTTCCTCCGACTTGCTGAAGAACGACTTGGAAAGGTTCAGTCCGAAGCAGGAAAGGACTATGACGCCCGTAAAAAGGAAGTTGAACTCCTTGTTTCTCCAATTAAGGAACATCTTGAGAAGTTAGAAAAGGCAACAACTGAAATGGAGAAAAATAGAGAAGGAGCCTATCATGGAATCAAGAGAATGGTTGAGGGTTTGCAAGAACAAACTACGAGTTTACGAGATACGAATGTCAAATTGTCTACTGCACTGAGAGGTTCAGTGAAGGCAAGAGGCAACTGGGGACAAGTCGCTCTGAAGAATATCGCAGAAGCTGCTGGAATGCTCGAACATTGTGACTTCGACGTTGAAGTGACATTGAAATCCGGAGCAGGTGGCGCTCGAGTCGATCTCTTGGCAAAAATACCCAATGGTGGGCATGTTCCAGTTGATTCTAAAGTACCACTCGCGGCTTACTGGGACGGCCTTGACCTCGACGACGGAGAGGCGAGGGCTCTCAAAATGAAACAACACGCAAATGATGTGAAAAAGCATGTCAATGACCTTGCCAACCGAGATTACCCTCGGCTCTTGGAAGGCACTGATTTTACAGTCATGTTCATCCCTGCAGAGCCAATCCTTTCAACGGCTTTTGAATATGAACCTAGTCTCCAGGAATACGCCTTTAACAAGCACGTATTGATTGTGACTCCAGTAACTCTTCTCGCATTATTGCGCACCGTTGGTTTGTATTGGCAGCAACAATCGATGGCAGAAAATGCAAAAGAAATACATGCTCAAGCAAAAGAATTCTACGGCAGAGCAGCCAAGTTCAGCCATGATTTAGCGAAGATGGGGAAAAATCTCAACACTGTTGTTGGCGCATACAATGATGCTGTGGCGTCCTATGATGCCCGACTCATACCTGCAGGAAAGAAATTAGATTCTCTCAAAGTCACTGACGGAGCACAAAAGAAACTCGCAGAGTTACCAGAGGTATCAAGTGCCATCAGGGATGTAAAAAACATTTCAAAGAACACCTCCGAGGAGTAAAGCATCTTTTTCATATGTGAGTTCTTTGTGGCATAGTCATGGTGGAACAGGTACTCAAAGAAGACGGGACTCCTTACAAGGTTGCCATTCTGATTCCGACGATCAACAATGCTGATGAGTTGGACATTGTCCTTAATCGCTTGACACAGCAAACATATCCGGGTATTGAAATTGTCATATCAGATTCAAAATCGAAAGACCATACAAAGGATGTGTGTGAAAAATACGGTGCTACATGGATTGAAGACCCATCAACAAATCGTGCTGATGCATGCAATTTTGCACTTCGACAAATGGACCATGATCTCGTCTTATTCACTGATGATGACACGGTCCCACCCCTCGATTGGGCAGAGAAACTTATTCGTTGGTTCAAAGATCCTGAAGTGGGAGCTGTGGGCGGGCCAAACTTTGCACCTGATGATGATCCATTTGGAGCAAAATGTGCAGATGTTGCATTCTGTACCAAATTTATGACCGCAGGGACACGCTATGGTGCTCAGCCTCGAGGAGAACTGGTTCCAATCACTCACAATCCTGGAGTCAACTGTGCTCACCGAATGGAGAACCTTCGTCAAGTGAATTTCTTCGAACCAGGTTGTATTGGTGCAGAAGATGTTGTGCTTGATGCAAAGATTCAGAGAGAAGGACACAAACTCTTCATCGATCCATCAAATGTCATGCCTCATCGACGACGTCGCCCGTTCAAACCATACATGAAACAGATGAGAAATTATGGATATACTCGAATGGTTGCAAATAAGCGATGGCCAGAAATTTCGACGTGGTCGCACACTGCGATCGGTTTCTTCCCTTGGCTAACTGCTGTTGCGATTCTTTCTCTTATTGCTGGAGTTTCAGCAGGTGGGGCAACGGATTATCCCTGGTTCTCTCTTGATGGAGATTGGACATGGTCACGAATGGCTGTTCATGGAACACTCGGACTTATGGGCTTCTACATCGGACTTTCTTGGCTCGGTGCTGCGATTGGAACAAGCCCTCATCGATCAATAGGAACCGTTGCTCTGGCTCCGTTATTCGTCTTCCTTGCCCATTGGGCATATGGACAAGGCGTCAACAAAGCATGGCGTGAAATTCGAAAAACGGGTGGAGCTGCTGGTGTTGGTCGTCAGATAGATGACCGTGAACGTACGCTTTAAGCAGAAACCAATGCTTGTCGATTGAACTTAGCGCAAGGGCTTTGTAGCCTTATTCAGAAGGCAAAGCATGCCTGAACAGAATCCTAGTGATGTTTCTGACCAGGAAGAAATATGGATGTCAATCCGAGCAATTTTATCCATTTTGCGAGTGCTGGTACTTATCTCAACAATCGTAATTTCTGAATTCTTTGAAGACCACTACATCCTCAATTTGACTGTTGCGATATGGTCTTTGATTGTTGGAATACCAATGTTTTTCCTTATCTCATTGCTCATTCTTTGGGGAAATAAAGCCTTCATTCCAGTTTCTGCGAAAGAACAAATCGAAACTGTCCTTCGACCAATTCTTGAACGAAGGTGATCAAAGACCAGCCATATCTCCAGTTTGGATAATCCATTGACTGGAGTAGACACCCTTGTGTTCAAGTAATTCGTCATGCTTTCCTCGTTCTACAACTGCACCATCGACCATTGCAAGAATTTCATTTGCATTACGGATTGTGCTCAAACGATGTGCAACTGCGATGGTTGCTCTTCCTGAACCTGTGCTGAGAAGGTTTTCTTGAATTCGGCGTTCAGTTTCAGCATCCAATGCACTCGATGCTTCGTCCAGAATTAACAGAGATGGTTTCTTGAGCAGAGCGCGGGCAAGTGAAACCCTTGCACGTTGACCACCGCTTAGTTTAGCACCTCTGTCCCCGACCATAGTTTCCATTCCATCTTCTAACTCTTCAACAAATTCAAGGGCCCCTGCAAGTTCAAGCGCTTTACTTAGATCTTCATCTGTTGCTTCTTGGTTATACCTTACATTGTCTCGAATAGTTCCATAGAAGAGGAATGGGTCTTGGCTTACAAATCCGATCGCATCCCTAACACTTTCCAATGTGTAATTGTTGATGTCATTTCCATTGATTAAGACCTCTCCACTATCTGGGACATAATACCGCATCAATAATTTCAGAATGGTTGTTTTTCCTGCACCAGTGTGACCCATGACTCCGAGGAATTGGCCTCCTGCTACCGAGAAAGAAATTCCACTGAGGACCTTTGTCGAGGTATTTGGATATGTGAAATGAACATCCTTAAATTCGATCGACTCAATCGGGCCCAGCAATTCTGTAGCGTCTTCTGAATCGATAATTGTTGGCTCTAAATCAATTGCTGCGAAGACACGACGAGCTGCTGCTTCGCCGCGTTGCAACTGATTAACAAGAATTCCAAAGATAAACATCGGCATGGTCATACGTGTGCTAATCAGGAGAAATGTCACGAGTTGACCTGTAGTAATTTCATCCTCTTTAGCAAGCCATCCGCCCGCTGTAACAAGAAGGCCAAATGCGATACCTGCTACGACGTAAATCATTGGAACAAATCGATTACGATCTTTGCTCGCTTCCATTGCTTGCTCTTTGTACGAACCTGATTCTCGTTCGACACGCTTTGCTTCCCATGCTTCAGCGTTGTATGCCTGAACAACGGCGATTCCAGAGATAAGATTCTCAAGAACTGCAGTGATGTCTCCTGTTGATTCACGCTGCTTACGGTACTTTCGCTGTACGCTTGTTGAGAACCAATAGACAATTGGAACGATGAGAATGATGGGGCCAAAGAGGACGATAGCAAGTTTCCATGACATAAATACGAGAATGAGGAAAGCGGTTAGGAATGTTACTACAATCCGTATAATCGATGTTGATGAATCCGAAACAACATCTTCGAGTTGATTTACATCGCTCGACAGAACCGACATAATTTGCCCCGTTTGCCTCATGTCGTAATAGGATGCTTCCATTGCAATCAACGACCGAGTTGCATCCATTCGTAAGTCATGTTGAATTTTGTAGCCTAAGGTTTGCCACGAATATTCTGAAATTCCTTGGAAGATAGCCAAACAAAAGAAGCCGAGGAAGATCAGTACTCCGTAACCGATAGCAGGATCACCACCAAATGAGGTCACGAAATCTTGAATGATTTGAGGGCCTGAGAGCGCTCCGCCAGTAAAATAGTCAACCGCTAAACCGATGGCAACAAATGGCATTAGGTCAAAGAAACGGGCCATAGCGTTACCTAGAACGCCCGAAAGAACACGCCCAGGATATCGTTTTGCGTATGGAACCACGCGCCAAATTTGACGACCTAAGACCTGCGATTTTTCGTTGATCTCCGACGGTGCCATCGAATCTTGAGGTGCCCCACTTCTTCCTCGCATGTCTGGGGCTACAGCCCATTTCCTTTGAATCCTCGTAACTCAATATTCTAAGATGTTAGCAAATCATTCATGAGTGACCGATGGCAAGACACCTTCATGGCGGCTCGACGAATGCGCGTTTCTTTCTTTCTCGTAACGATTATGCTTACGCAATTAATCGCCCCTCTCGCCTCCTCAAACAGCAGTCAACCTGGAATCATTGTTGATACCAATGCTGAACTCGATTTGCTCAACGAGTTAGGGATTCGGCCAACAAAAGGTTACGCAGAAGGATGGTACAATGCTGAAGAGGGGGTAGGAACAATCGACTTGTTGTATCGGGATGCAACAGTTACATCCGTAGAAGATTGGCAGATTCGAACACAAGAAAAAATGCTTAATGGATTTTACATCCTCACACACACCTATCCAGTTCCGACTGAGTGGGAAAGTGAACTACAAGACGCTGGAATTGATTGTTTCTCATATGTACCCCACAACGGATTCCATTGCGAATTGAATAGCCATTCAACCAAACAACTCGATGCTTTAGGTGTTGAAGGGTTGGTAAAAATCGACCCAACCGACAAAATACGAACAAAACTTGCCAAAGCACTCCTAAGACATGACATTGGCCCATCGTCCTTCTATTATCACGGAGAATACGTTCCAATTCATCTTGCACTGAGCGGAAATGAATTACCAGAGGACATTTTTGAAAGGAATGACATCGAAGTCACGTATCACGTTGGCCGTTTTGCTACTATGGAGATCAAGCAGTCATCTTCTGCATTATCGTGGCTTGCAAGTCAAACCGAAATCGAATGGATTGAGGAAAAACCTTGGTTTGAATTTCAAAATGATGTCGCTGATGAAGTGATGAAAGCAGACTATTTGTGGGATCAAAGCGTTATGTCTGCCATCGATTCCTCCTGGAACAGTCTTGACGGATCAGGAATTATCGTGACAGTTGCCGATTCAGGACTTGATAGCGGCGTTAATGATTCCACCATGCATGCTGACTTTTCTGATCATATTCTTGACATCGTTTCTTGGGGTATGACAAGCTCACAGGCAACCAGTTGTGGAAGCGTTGCAAATGATGGCGCATCAGACATTGATGGCCATGGAACTCACGTTGCGGGTTCTGTTCTCGGTGATGGAACAAACTCATCTGGCAACATCAAAGGGTTAGCACCTGAAGCGCAATTGTATTTTCAAGCAATAGGGGCGTGGTGTGCTAACAATCCAACAACTCCAAGAGATTATCGATATTCATTAAACGGGATTCCTTCAAACCTTACAGAACTTTTCAAGCAAGGTGCAGACAATGGGTCAAGAGTCCACACAAATTCATGGGGAAGTGTAGAAAACGGAGCCTATACCACTTCATCCATGCAAGCCGACATCTCAGCCCGTCAATATCCTAACATGACAATTCTTTTCTCTGCAGGAAACAATGGGATTGATTCAAATTCAGATGGAGAAGTCGATCTTGATTCCCTCGGTGCACCTGCGAGTGCAAAGAATGTACTTACTGTCGGTGCAAGTGAAAACGACCGACCAACCCTTACAAGCACTTGGGGGTCAACCAAATATTCTCCTCCTGTAAGTACAGATAGGCTCGCAGATAACATCAGTGGATTGGCAGCATTCTCAAGCCGAGGGCCAACTGATGACA
>JBMZTB010000054.1:0-11868 GCA_049623485.1 Candidatus Poseidoniaceae archaeon | reverse complement strand
TATCGAATTGGCTAGCAAATCGAGCAACATTAAACAATTTTGTAAGAACGCCGAAATATTTGGCTTCAATCTCTTCAGGATTGATATGAAAATCATCTCCTACTTGGGCTTCACACGCTTTCCATAGTCTGAAACATTCACTGCCTATTTTGTTGGCTTTGAGGCTAACTGAACCACTTGGGCCCTTGACCTTCCAAGAACCTGTGCGTCCACCAGCACCACATTCTAGGACACTGTCTGCATCGATTCCGTTACCAAGGGATTTTGACATTTTTCTGCCCCATGGGTCCATTCCAAGCCCATCAATCCAAACATGTTCAAACCCAGGTTTGTCGAGGAGGAGAGTTGATTTGAGTAACGTGTAGTACAACCAAGTTCGAACGATTTCTTTTCCTTGGGGTCTCAATGCGGTTGGGAAGGCTTTTTCGAACACATCTGGGTGATTCAAATAACCACTAACGAAGAGGTTTGAATTAGAAGAATCCATCCAAGTGTCAAACACTTTCTCTTCACCACGTATCGTTCCGAGTGTATCAGTCATCTCGCTAAAGGAACCGACATCCTCTCGTGATTCTCGATTAAGAACACGAGAATTAGGTGGAGGTTGTTCTTTCCATGGTTGAACGTAGTTTCCAGATGGTGGTACGACAATGAACCGCTCATCTTCAGAATACCATATAGGAATCTCTGTGTGGTACCATCGTCTCCTCGATATCGGCCAATCGATGCTGATGTTATCCATCCAATCAAGCAAAAATTGTCTGTTCCTTGGTGGGTGAAATTCTATTTCGTCAATATGTTCTCGCATCCGATCTTGAATATGGGTTTGTCGAACATACCATTCTTTCAAAAGTATAATCTCGACAGGGTTTTTTCCGCGTTCCGATACTGGAATCTCTTGCGAACGTTCTTCAATCTGTGAAATTTTGCCCATACTGTCAAGCATTTCTATTGCCTTAGTCCGTGCTTCTATGACTGGCATACCGGCAAGTTCAGCGGAAATATCTGTCAAGCACCCGTCCAGGTCGATCGCTTGGAAAGGAGTCAATCCAAGTTCTCTAAAAACAGCAACATCGTTCTGATCTCCAAATGAACAAACCATCAAAATACCACTACCAAATTCCGACTTAACAGATGGATGAGTTTGAATTTCAACAGAAGTCTCTCTTCCATTCACTGGCATTGGTAAAATGGCTTTTTTACCGACAAGATGTCTGTATCGTTCATCATCAGGGTGGACCACAACAACCCCGCATGCACAAATCATCTCTGGACGTGTTGTTGAAATGATTAATTCTTCACCCGTTTCAGTTTGCCATTTCACATCCACCAGTTTCGTATTCCTAGAAATGCGTTCAACTTCAGCATCAGCAATAGTTGTCCCCTCTACTGGGTCGTATATGTTCGGACGTAAGTCTTCAATAATGTCTCCTTTTTTGAATAAGTCGATGAAAATAGACTGCGTTACTGCACGATAATCTGGTGCATCTGTTAGGTATTCAGCTGTAAAATCACAGGATAGCCCTACTCTTGCAGCAGTTTTTCTCATCGCTTGAGTGAATGTTTCAATTGTTTCGCGGCACAGATTAAGGAACTCTTCACGATCGTAGGTCTTCATCTTTCTTTTTGTGTTCTTTTCTACGGTAAATTCGATGTTGATTCCGTTTCTATCAACACCCCATGGAAAGTACACTTCTTTACCCAGCAATCGTTGTGAACGAGCTAAGACGTCGATCATAGAATACTGAGCCACCGCTCCAATGTGCCATGTCCCTGATGGATAAGGAGGGGGTGTGTCGATAACGAACAAGGGTTTTCCACTTTCTGGCTTAAATCCATAACGATGTTGGTATGAATCAGAATCTGCATAGTGCTCTTCTTGTATTTTTTTCTCTAGGTCGATTGACCATCGCTTTTCTGGTAGTCTTGGAGCACTCATTGTTTACACCGGCCCAACCCCCAGTTACCGGGGGGGTCCGACCCGCCGTCAGGATATTTGTTATTGAACGGTTCCCTCACAATTCAACGGCAATCCTTTCAATGTCGGTGTTGAGGGAGGTACAGGTTGCACTATGGCTGATGATGCAAAACCGGAAAAAATTTCGAGTTCGGAGACGGACGTCGGGAGGATTCAGGCAATCGCAGATTACAGCAAATCCAAGATGAAACTTACATCTGTCGATATTTCGGCACGCGTGAGAGATTTTGATCCAAAAAAGGCTGTTGAAGCAGTTCTTGACGCACCAAAGCGACTCAAGCGTGAATGGCAACGTTCTGGTGCGACTGGTATGATTACACGCTTTCCAATAGCAACCGTCGCACTTTTCTTGATGATAACAGTCTATTTTGTTACAACATCAGGATTCCTTGATGATACTCGATTTGATGACGATCCGAATAAGCCAGCATTGAATGTTAACGGGGACATGGAAGTATACCTTCCCGAAGGCAGCGAAGTTAAGCAACTCATTGAATTGGTCGAAGAAGATTGGACAACAAATGTCATGGTCATTTACATTGAATCTAACAATAACAACATTACTGATCAACGAATTTTACAAGAGATTAGTTTTGTTGAGAAAGCCATCAATCCATTTGTATCGGACAATGAAAGCGATGAAATTATTTACATTCTTTCAATTTCCACTGTTTTGAAAGAAATCAATTCAAGTTTGCCTCGAATTCGTGAAGCATTCATCACGCAATTGGGTCAACAATGCCCTACATTGGATGAGGTTTGTGAAGGATTTGCTGAGAGTGTGAACAATGCAATAAGTGCTGGTGATGATCAGTTTGCTGGTGGATATGAAATTCCAACTCAGACAACGATTGATCTTATCATAGGAGAAATGTATGAAAATGACGGTTCTCCTACTCCTGGTCTAGATAAACTTGCACGAAACACAAACCTATGCAGTGCGGAGCCTAACGCCGAAGGTGCCGATGAAAAGGGATGCTTGGAGGGAGAAGATCTTCTTCTTGACCGAGCGATTATGGCCGTTGCTGTAGATTCTACACAAATTGAACCTAAGGATATAATTGAAAAAACCCAAAGCCGATTGGATAACATTTCCATGCTGGAACGTCCTTGTGAATTTGATGCGAACGGCAATCCTGTGGTTGAAGAGGGTGTCTGTGTCTGGGGTGAATTGACCGCTGACCAGAAGGAAAGAGGCGTCAAAAGTCTTGGTGTTTCCATGACATTGACTGGCCCGATTCCAATCACAAATTCAGTTACAGAATTTTCATTCCGTCTGTTTTGGGAAATTTTCCCGCTGGCTGTCGTGTTGGTGGCCATAGGATTGTTTGTCTTCCATTCAGATTTACTTCAAGCAGGTATTTCTGGTATCCGGCCAATTCAAGGGATTAAGGTGGTTATCATCGCCGGTTTACCAACTCTTTGCGCTGTATTTTGGACGCTGGGAATCATTGGGGCGACGAATTATGAAGTCACGATGACGGTGATTATCGTAGGTCCTATTCTTCTTGCGTTAGGCGTTTCATACGGTCTTCACATTACGAATAGGTATGCGGAAGAAGATGGAAGTCGGACTCAAAAGATGCAGGCTTCAATGAAGTCAACTGGTCGCGCTGTCTTCTTGTCTGCAGTGACGACTGTCATCGGATTCATCTCACTTATTTTCACGCCGATGGCACCAATACAGACAGTAGGTATTGCACTTTCAGGAGGAATTGTGGTCGTGTACATTCTTACGATGTTCATGGTTCCTAATCTTACGCTGATTTTGGATTTACGTAAGCCTAAGCATCCTCCACTGAAAATTTTTGATGCTGCTGTAGATATCCCAATGAAACGAAATAAAAGTGTCATTGCATTTTTCGTCTTCCTCGTTCTCATTTCATCAACTCTTGGTCAAGCGAACGTCGAAGAAAACATCGATTTGCTCGGTATGGCTCCCGAAGGAGAGCAACCTGTTATCAAGATGAAGCAGTACAGCAAAGAATTCAATGCAGGTCAGATAGGCATGGTGTTGGTACATGCAAATGTCACAGGTGACCAGACAGATAACAATCCCACGAATGATGATCCATATCAAAATTTGAAGATTATTGATGGCCTAGAGAGAAATCTGAATACTGTTGAAAATGCTTCTGCTGTGTCTGTTGTATTCTTGATGAAAGCAACTGGGCTCGCACCTACCATTTCAGGACAACCGATACTTACTCAGATTGAAGAGATACCTGGTTATGATTTCCTTCCAGAAGACATTCGTGATACATTTGCTGTTCTGATGGACCAAGAAGTGACTCAAGGTGCTACGTTTTGGGATTTGCTATCAACGCCTGAAGACTTTGGTTTACCAGGGTCGACACAGAGTCAAATATTCCTTCTCGATGTCTTTTATTCTTCACTCACGAAAGAGATGAGAGAGATTTTCATCAATTCGGATTACGATCGCACACTCATTTACATTGATATGCCATTCATTCCTGTTGCGGATACAAAAGTAGCAGTAGACCAAATCAATGAGTATACGGAAGGATTCCAAGGTGTTCATCAAGAGCGTGCAGAGAAATTAACTGGTGTTGCTGCTACTGCTATCGAAGTCAATCAGTTGATTGTTGATTCTCAATGGACCTCCCTCGGGTTTGCTATTATCCTCACTCTCATCACTTTAGCCGTTGTTTTCAAAGATATACGATACTCCTTCTGGACGACATCTCCTGTTATCGCAACCGTTGCATTACAATGGCTTGTTATGTGGCAAATGGATGTGCCTTTATCCCTTGTAACTGTGATGATCGGTTCAATTTTGGTGGGTGTTGGTGTCGACTTTTCAATCCACATTTCGAATCGTATTCGCGAATTAGGAGGTGGGCTGGAAGCCATACGTTCGGCTGCTGTTGGGACTGGAATGTCTCTATTTGAAGCCGCTGTTGTTACATCCTTAGGGATGTTTACTGCCTATCAGATTCCGATACCCGAAATTAAACCATTCGTAACGGTAATTTTGATTCTATTATGGGTTGCTGCAGCTAGTGCATTATTGCTCCTCCCTGCAATCTTTGTTACCCTTGAAAAAATGGGAATTGGCTCGGTTGGAGGGCCTACTGGTATGGCCCGTAAGTTAGGTTTAGGAAGAGTGAAAGTCGATGACCCCGATGTCCTAGAAGCAGTTCTCATTATGGATCCTCGCTCGGAAGAAGCGTGGTGACAACAAGCAAAGGGATAAGACCTGTATTCCAATCACCAAACATGGTCAACTATTGGTTGATGAAGTCTGAACTCGATGTCTACCCCTTTTCACAACTAGTCAAGGATGGTTCAACACATTGGGATGGGGTTCGTAATTATCAAGCTCGCAACATGATGCGTGATGCAATGAAATTAGGAGATTTTGTTCTCTTTTATCATTCCAATTGTAAACCGCCTCATATCGCTGGGATCGCTAAGGTTTGCAGAGAGGGTTATCCCGATTTCACTTCATGGGATTCATCGTCAAAATATTTTGATGAAAAATCTTCACCAGAAAATCCACGTTGGTTTATGGTCGACATTAAACCTGTAAATCAACTAGCAGACATTGTTTCTCTCGATTCAGTTAGAAACGAACCATCTCTTTCTGAAATGCCTCTTATTCGAAAGGGACAACGCCTATCGATACAGCCTGTTGAGGAAAACGAATTCAAGAGAATTTGTGAAATGGGTGGCCTAGAATTTGGTGAACTCAAGTAGGTGATTCTATGCCAGAGATCCCTTCATCTAAACGAGCATCAAATATTGAATATGCTATCAGGGATGTTGTGGTTCCAGCGACAGAACTTGAAGCCCAAGGACATTCGATTATCAAATTAAACATCGGAGATCCAATTGCTTATCCTGGATTACCTACACCTTCACACATGGTTGAAGCGTTCTCAACTGCACTTTCACAAGGCAGAAATGGTTACTCTCCATCTTATGGTATACCAGAACTTAGAAACGCAATTGCAAAAGATGAATCTGAAAAAGGTTGGAACGCAACTGCCGATGATGTCTATGTTTGCCACGGTGTAACAGAGGCATTACAGATAGTATTCCAAGCCACATTGGAAGATGGAGACAAAGTTCTCGCACCTGGTCCACATTATCCTCCATACATGGCATATCCGCAAATGTACGGCGCAGAGACGATAGAATATGAACTCCAATCAGATAAAGGATGGTCGCTGAACTTTGAAGATATCGAATCTAAAATGGATGAGAGTGTCAGACTTTTCGTTCTCATTAATCCCAACAATCCTACAGGTTCCGTTGCAGGGAGGGAGGACATCAATCGATTGTTATCGATTCTCGAAAAATGGCCTAATTGTATTTTAATCGCAGACGAGATATATGATGGTCTTGACTTTTCAGGCCGTTGTGTCAGTGCCGCAAGTTTATCCAATTCGGTTCCAGTTCTTACTATGAACGGTGTTTCCAAGGTATATTATGCTCCAGGATGGAGAATTGGCTACATGGCTCTTCATGATCCTATATCCTCCTTGGTTGCAGTGCGAGATGGCATTGAACGAATATTGCGCTCTCGCTTATGTGCATCAACTCCAGCTCAACTTGGTTATTTGGCAGGTCTCGAACAGGACAGGACTTGGATGAAACATTACAGTGACACCGTCAAAGAGCGAAGAGATGTTTGCCTTGCTCGAATTTCTGAAATTAAAGGGCTTGAAGTCCAAAATCCCGAAGGTGCATTCTACATGTTCGTAAAGTTGACAGATGAGAAGTGGTCGAACGATGACAAGTCCTTCGTCTTGCAATTGCTTCATGAACAACATGTTCTTGTAGTCCATGGTTCAGGTTTTAGTTCCGAGAAAGGAAAAGGTCATTTCAGGCTAGTTTTCTTGCCAGATGTTGATACGTTAAACATCGCCTTCGATCGTATTGATACTTTCTTACAAGAACACCGAATTGATTGAACAACGACAGCGAAGTATTGATGTTTGATGAGTACTCGGTAAAGTCATGCGAGGAATGAAATATGCCCTGTTTGGGGCTGCTATTTCGATGATTCCTTCAGCGTCAGCATCGACAATTACGTCGGTTGACGATTTTTCTGTTTCTTTGCTATATCCATTACTGGCTGCCTTCATTGTAGCAATTTTATTGTGGAAATTTTTCGTACCACGACAATTATCTGCTCTTCAAGTAGCTTTCGAAATCGATGATGATTTGTACGAAGTTCATCGTTTGACGAAGGGTCTCGATGATGCGAAAGAACTTCTCCAGCAAGGGCGTGTTGCATTTGGTGTTGGATTGTACATGATGGGTATGATGGGAATACTTGTCTTGATTGGAGAATTACTCTTCGAAGCGGATATGTATTTTGATCTAAATTTATGGCTTATTGGTCTCTTCATTCTCATTCCTGTCCTCATCTCTCCATGGGAAACTCTCAATGCGCAACTCGTTGGAAAAAACAAACTTAGAGTTGGTAGACACACAATTCGAACAGGGCTTCGACGAATCATTACCCTTGCTGTTTTGATTTCATCGACAATTGCAACCGTGATTTATGGAATGAATCTCAACGATGGGACCATCACGCCGGTTTGGCTTGCTGCTGGGATGCTTGTATTCATGGCTCCAACCATTCTTGCCTATGGACGAATTATGGGTGCCTCTTGGAATATGCTTCTGCTCAATAAATGGAGGACTGCTAGAGGACGACGAAACCCTATCGATCCTGATCGTCCATCCTTTGTTAACAGACTCTTCTCGCTATTGCTCGTGATATTCCTCATTACAATGCCAATCACGGCGTTGAATGGTATTGTAACGGTATTTCACGTTCTGGTAAACGAACCAAGTAACACCGAAGAAGTTCTTAATTTCGGAGGCATTATTGGTCATTCAATTTATGAGCGTATTGACCTTATCTCAGATATTTTGTTTCACTGGGAATTTATCAAATCTGCTCCACAGTTTTTGTCCCTTTACCTTTCTCTTAACATTGCTATTGTTGGTTTAGCGTTCATTTTTGAATTGACAAGAAACTTAATTTTGGGTGGTCAAACCTTCGGTGGAATGTTTGGTGTTACGCTAGATACGCCTCGAGAAATTCGTACAGAAGAATCGGCTCAAGGAAGGCAACTTGCATTTGCATTTGCTGGTTTTTCTGGATATACAGTTTTGCTTCTTGTACTAGTTTGTTACAAAGAGTTTGGCGATTTGATGCCTTTTACTCAAAATTTAGAGGACAATGGTTTCGATGAAAGTATGCGTCTCCTGACGACTTGGATGTTCATCGCAGTTGGTCAAGCAATTTTCTTGTTTACTTGGCTACTTTCCATAGCACGCTTTGGGCCACTGCGTCAATTGAAATTCGATCTTGATCCAGAAGAAAGGAGAGAAGGTGCAGTCATGCTAGCAGATGGCGATTGGATGAGGGATTTTGTGGATGAGGCTGCTCTCCAAGAAGACTTAGATGCTCTTATTCGCTTCCAAATGCAATTAATTGAAGGCGACGTAGCCCTCGTTCGTCATGAAAAAGCCCGGGCTAAGATGTGGGAATGTGCAATCCGTGGTCTTTGGCCAAAAGCCATCGAAGAATCACGAAAAGTACTCGCTCAAGCAGGTGGAGATGACGATGAGGCTCGTATGATCACTGCGACTGGATATCTCGCAACTCGAAGACTTGATGCAGCCCGCGAAGCTCTTCGTGGCCTGCAACAGCCAGAGGGATACGATGAACCCGAAATTTTAGCCTTCATCACTGAGTGGATGGATCCTTGGAATGGTACGGTCGATGAGGATGATATCTGGGATTGGGAAAACAATTCAACCATTGATCATCTTAATGAAAAAATGCGAATGCTACGCTACTGGACTCCACTCCATTCTGAAGATTCCATTAAACACAATGATCGACTCTCAATGGTTGGTAAATTGTCATCTGTAGCCTCCTTGCGCATGCAGAGGCGTCATGATGAGGCATTGCAACTTGCTCTAGAAACTGTAAAATTTGACCCTCTCGGCGTTCGACCAAGAATCGCAGTCGCATTATGCTTAATCGACAAAGGGAACTGGCATCAAGCCATGACAATTTATCAAGAACTCAAGGAAAGTGATATCAATGATCCTCGTGTTATCGCTTTGTCCGTTCTCCTAGGAAACGAAGCTGATGTTGAACATATCGAAGTTTCTCTTGCAGTTGAGAAGGGTAAAAAAGTCAGGAAATGGCTTGATGAGGCGCCAGTGAATGCAGTTGCAGGACTTGGGATCAAGGGTGGTATGGATGAAGCCATCAATGCCAACATCATGATATGCGCACATGAATCCGTACGACGAAATATGACTCCTCGTTATTCACCTTCGATGTTCCACTACATTGTACAATTCGTGCTTCTTCCACCTATTTTCATTGTTGCTGCGATAGCGATGTCGGGTTACTCAGGTCAAATTCAAGGAATTGTAACAGGCATTGTTTTGTTCATGCTTCAGTTTGCTTTTGCAAGATTCCGCCGACAACAGAGTCGTCAAATTAAACATCGAGATCAGCGTTCCCTCGTTGACTATACACGAATGATGAAACGATTCAAAGTCAATCCCAATAGCGGAAATATCCCTATAGGAACTCACCTACTCCTTTCAGGTATTCTTGTGACAGTCAACGGCGTTGTCTTGGATGTTGGAATGCCAGGATGGTTGACTCATAGACTTCCCAAGGATGCAGATAAAACAATTCGCTCAAGATTGAAGCGAAATGCTTTGACTATTAGTAAGAACAAACCTGCTAAATTGAACCCTCTGACTAAGGGTTGGTGGCGAAAGAGGCCAAAGGAAGATGCATCCGATATTCCAATCCTCGAACAGCTCATTGGTCCAGTAGCATACAGGGGTCGTCAAACAATGATTTTGAATAAAACGACAGGGTTCCGAAAAGGTCGTTCATCAAGCAAACCAAATCTCAATCCTGTAGGTTCACATGATTTCAAAGATAGAAATGTTCCTCGTAACACGAGAACCAGCGAACGCTCAGCCAGAGTAGGTCCGAGCCGACCAGGTCAGCAACGCCGAGTCTGAATATCGATTGATAGTATTCATGAACCTTGTCTGACTGGGGGATGCATGGAGAATGGTTCGCCCAGAGATTCAGTAAACCGCGTTTTGAAAGCGACATCGAATAGTGCTCGGCTCTATGGTCATGGATTGGGCATGATCGCCTCTGAAAATATTATTTCTCCTAATGTAAAACGAGCCATCAATTCAGATTTACATGGACGTTATGCTGAAGGTTTACCTGGCAAAAGATATTACCAAGGTTGTGAAGATTTTGATACCATTGAAAGTCTTGGTATTGATTTGGCGAAGAAAGTTTTCAATGCACCATTCGCCAATATTCAATCCACTTCAGGAACGGTCTCCAATATAGGTGCTCTGAAAGCCTTAGCCAAACCCGGCGACTCGATTACTGCTGTTTCAACGGCTGATGGTGGCCATATATCTCATGCTCGAATGGGTGCTGTTGGACTTCGAGATCTCAATGTCTCGACCTATCCTTGGGATGAAGCACGTATGGAACCTGACATTGATGGCTCATGCGCCCTCATTCGTGAACTCAAACCCAAAATTACCCTGGTTGGACAATCTGTTTTCCTTTTTCCAACACCTCTCAAGGAATTAGCCGAAGCCGCTCATGAGGTTGGATCTACAGTCATGTACGATGGAGCGCATGTTTTGGGTTTGATTGCTGGTGGAGTTTTTCAAGACCCATTAAGAGAAGGTGCTGATATCATGACAGGTTCATCTCACAAGACATTCCCAGGTCCCCAAGGTGGATTCTTATTGTCATCAAATGAAGATGCGACCTTCCAAAGAAAACTCAACAACGCAATGTTCCCAGGCGTTTGTTCTTCGTACCACCTACACCATGTCGCTGGAAAGGTTGTTGCTTTAGCAGAATTTGAAGCATTTGGGTCTAGCTATGCACAAGACATTGTGAAAAATGCCCAAGTATTTGCACAAGCTCTTGCAGCCGAGGGTTTTGATGTCTTAGCAGAATCCCGTGGTTACACAGCCTCTCATCAGGTACTTACTCGACATGGAGAAATTGATTCAGGAGCAGGCGCATCAGCAGCAGCACTCTTGGAACAAGCGGGGATTATCACAAACATGAATATGCTCCCTGGTGATACTAAAGCGATGACTCCATCTGGGCTAAGGCTTGGTGTTCAAGAACTTACAAGGGTCGGTATGGGTCCAAGAGAAATGGAAGAAGTGGCATCATTTTATTCTCGTGTCCTGTTAAAACACGAAGATACAAATGCCGTAAAACAAGATGTTGCCCACCTCAAATCAGATTTCCAACATGTTCAGTATTGCTTTGACTCTGAGGATTCTCTAGCGTATGAAGGAATGTAATCCATGTCGGTCAAAGATCCACTTTCCCATCAATCGCTATCAATTTCGGATGGATTTATCTATGATTCAGATTTGAATTGTTACATGTTATGGAAACAACATGAATTCAGTCGATGGTGGCGTTGTTTTGAAGGACTTTTTACCCACCCGTTAAGCCGAACTT
The DNA here is from genome assembly GCA_049623485.1 of Candidatus Poseidoniaceae archaeon. Lineage (GTDB taxonomy): Archaea > Thermoplasmatota > Poseidoniia > Poseidoniales > Poseidoniaceae > MGIIa-L2. The sequence continues at coordinate 343 of JBMZTB010000054.1, read as the reverse complement.
TCATCAATGCTGTTGTTGATGATTTAGAATTCCACCAGCGGTTGTCTCCGCCTCCTCGAATTTTCAAGAAGAAAAAGTTCAATTCTAATCTCTCTAATCTAACCCATTTCTTTGGGAGCGGAATAGTCGATCTGTCCAACAAAAAAATCCTTAATGGTGCCCACCCTCTTTTTTCAGTTGGATTAGCATCATATGCGCTGGAAGTTTTTCATCAGTCAAGATACAAAATCCGTTGGAACGAGCCAACACCTCGAGTTGTTCAACTTTCTCTTGAAGATAATGTTCAGTTACCTCCTCCTAAAGATGTTCCATCCTTTCCTTGGTCAGCAGAAATGTCCCATGT
>JBMZTB010000053.1:0-12404 GCA_049623485.1 Candidatus Poseidoniaceae archaeon | reverse complement strand
TTGGTTGATGCGATTGTTGATGAGGATACGAAATGCGAACTTAATCGGGACGATGCTTTGCTTAGCACGATAAATTTTGTAGGTTCTGCTTTGGTCAATAAAAACCTCGACATATCTGCAACCTGTAATTATCTTTCAAGCGGTGAAGGCGATGCAGTTCCAACTGCAGCCTCGACTGCATGGGTTTTAGAAATCGATCCTGAGATGCCTGAAGATGAACGAAGAGAAGTTCAAAATAATATTCGTATTGTCCTTTCTGAAATCAGTTCTTCATCAAACATGACGTATTCTTCAGCCTCATTAGACCTGATGTCTTATGATATTGACAAAGGAACTTTTGACAATCTTGCATTACTCATCATTTTTGCAACCATGGTTGTCGTTCTTCTCCTCTTTTTGGCTTTCAGATCCATAAAAGGAGTGTTGTTCCCATTCCTGAGTCTTAATGTTGCCCTTGTTTGGACGTACGGAACTATGAATCTGTTTGGGATGAAGTTCACGGCTTTAGAGGTCGCGGTAGCCCCATTGGTCCTTGGTCTTGGAATCGACTATGCAATCCATTTACAGCGCGCTCTCTCCGATATCAAGGTAAAGGTCGAGGATACTGCAGAGGCGTGGATGAGGGCATGTGGTAAACTCAGCGTTCCGTTAACACTGGCAGTTGTAACAACGGTTGCAGCTTTCCTTGCAAACATCATATCGCCACTCCCACCATTGGCTACATTTGGAATTGCATTGGCCTTTGGTGTCATTTGTGCCTTCCTCTCCTCAACATTACTGATTGGATCCCTTCACGTTGTGTTTGACAGCGGGAAGCAATCTAAGACCATACCACCACTTCGGCTAACAAATTTAACCAAGCCTCTTCTTCAACTTCATAAAAAACAGCAAGTTGCTGTCCTGTTGGTTGCAATAGCAATCTCCGGCGCATCCGTAGTAGGGGCGATGCAACTTGAGACTGACTTCGATCTGTCCGACTTCGTCAATGAAGAGATGGAAATCATGTCTGTTCGGGATGATATCAACGAAAATTACGACAGTGCTGGATGGAAATATGTCTATGTGCTGATGGAACCAGTAGATGGAGGTGTCATCCCCGATGACGAGGTATTGCTTGATCAGTTAGGCAATCTGCATTCGAAACTCGAATCAAATGATGATGTGGTGGGCAATAGCGAGCGAATTCCTTCACCTTCCTATGAAGGTCCTTATGTTGTTCTTCGAGATTCGATCATGAGAAACGAATCTTTTGGAGATAAACATGGACTAGAAGTCATCAAAGGTGTTGTTTACGAAAAGAGCGGAGTGGTGGTCGACCTTGGTATTGTCTTCAAAGATTTGCAACAAAACTACACTCTTGCAGATCCAGTTTCAGGAAAAACATGGAGCGATCGTGTGAATGCTACGGTCCATCTTGATGGGACAAACATCGCTCACCTCAGAACAGAAGTCCGAGTTGAGGCGACGACTTCAGATGAATCCAAGAGAGTGGTTTCAGAATTTGAATCGATGTTCGGTTCAACTTCTGATGAAGGCCAACTTAGAGAGTCGCTGAAAGACCATGCAGTTATTCACGTCACAGGGGATCTTGTCATCCTCCAGCAAGTTCTGGAAGGATTATCCTCTTCACAAGTCAAATCGACAGCGATTTCATTGGTTGTTTCGTTCATTGTCTTGCTTCTCCTTACCCGAAGAGTTCTTCCTGCCCTGATTGTTCTCTTACCAGTTGGTATGGCCTCTCTATGGGTTGTTGGTTCAATGGCAGTTCTTGGATTGAAGTGGAACGTTCTAACCGTTCTTGTTACGGCCTTAACACTTGGAATTGGTATTGATTATACAATTCACATGTGGCGTCGGATCGAGTGGGAACTCAAACGTCAAGACGATCACTGGAGTGCCCTAAAGACGTCTTTAGAATCAACTGGAGTGGCGTTAATGCTTTCTGCTGCAACGACTGCAGCAGGATTCCTTGTGTTGCTTCTTTCCCCAATGCCTGTGATTCAGGACTTTGGATTGATCACAGCCGTAACTGTCTTTTTCTCATTGGTTCTTGCCCTCGTTCTTTTGCCAGTCTTACTCGAACTTGCAGCCCGTTCACTAGAAGCTGCTGAAGAATCGAATTCTTGATTATGAAAGGGCTTCTATGACGCTGTTCATTTCCAGACCTTGCTCTCGAGCAACCAGTGCGAGAGCCATCCAAGCGGTAACATGTTGCAATGCCCGTTGCTTTCTTGCAGCTCGACGTTGAACCTCCTCTGAAGAAAGTCCTGAAGACCGAGCAATGAATTTCAATAATCGCTTTGTTGTTCTCGCACGTGGGTCATCATCTGCAGTCTGCAAATTAGGAATGGATTTCTTTTGTTCGACTTTTGGAACGTCTACTGGCTTTTCAGCAACAAGTTTGGATTCATCTGATTCTTGACTGTAAGCAATCGGCCTGTAGAGTCTTTCTGGCCGTGGATGCCATCCAAGTGGTGTCACTGAATCCTGAAAATCTTCGGCAGGAGAGAGGGTTTCCTCGTCCCCTGTTAACCATCCTGCACGAATCAGGGCTTGTACTGCTTCAGTTGCTTGATCTGGAGTCAACCATCCCATGTCAAAAGAAAGAATTCGTTCCAAATCCATTGCATCAAGAGTTTCTTGTCCTCGAAAACAAAGAGCGAGAACCCGCTTAATGTCTTCATTTTCAGAGCTCATTCAATTCACCATTACTCAACTTTTTCGAATTGACCATCTTCCAGAAGTTTCCATCGTCCACATTTCTCTCCAACGTAGTAAGTTCCCTCTCCTGTGTAATCATATTCCCCACCGCTTGGCAAGTCATTCCAACTGGCAACTCTCTCTGGTAACTGTTCTTGGATTGGAGAGAGGTTATCGAGAGCAGCAAATGATGCTGCGGCTTGTTCAGCGGGAGTTTGAGTCGAACTTTCTGGAACACTCTTCTTTGCAGGTGGTGGCCCTTTCTTAGTTGAAGATGTGCTTGTTGGTGAGGCTGAAACATTTGACGGTCCCTTGCGCTTTTCAGGAGGTTGTTCGAACGCCTCTTCGCTTTCTTCCTGAATGAGAGGCTTTCTCCTCTGAATGAGCAGGTAGCCAAGTCCAAGAATAATCCCAACGATCCCAAATCCTGCTCCAGCTACAACCAGGGTTGAAAATTCTCCTTGGCTTGAAGAATAACTCTCATTCCAAATGTTATTGTCTTCATTTAATTCAGCAATCGAATCACTAGAATCGATGATAATTTCAAGATTCCAATTCGATTTAGGTATTGTGAATTTAGCACGCATATTTGTTGATTCAGATGTATCCAAGCCATTGAATTGTTTTAGAGCCACAAGTTCGCTTGTATCTCCTTTGATGATATAGACGCTTACGTTGAATGATTCGGTAATTCTTTGTCCAGAATTGAAGAGTTGAATTGTAGCAGTTGCATCTTCGCCCTCGATAAAGTCATTACCAAACGCTACTTTTGTGACCTGTAAATCAGGTCCTTCTGAGGTAAGTTGGAGGGTGATCCAAGGTGTTTCCTCTGAATTAGAGGTTTGAGAAATCAAATTCCATCCTGCGTCATCAGAACCTGTAGCCCAGCAATTCAAAGTAGCCTGGGAGCCAAGTTCAGAGGGTTGTCCAGACTCAGAGAAATTAAATCTAAAGGAAAACAAGGCTCGTCCGTCAAAGACAGTTATTGGTTCACGAACCATGGTCACTGGTTCCCAATTGATGGTTGTTGAACGAATCTGACAAGTCACTGATAAATTACCTGACCAGAGTTGAGGTTCCTCGATATTTGCTCCAATTTCGACATTATTCAAATGATATCTTGAAACTGGGTTTAGTGCTGTGTCAAGCAACAACGGTGCATCAGCATCAATAATGATATCAGGTAACTCAATGGTTAGGAATTTATCAATTTCAATTGGATCCCAAAACTCCAGTTTTGCATCATAAATACTTCCGCTTGATTCAGGAACTTGGAAGGTTGTTGTAAAAACTCCATTTTCAACTAGAACAGATTGCCCCCCTGTCCATGTTGATACTTGGAACATGCCATCCCAAAGCAAGGCAATAGTTCCGTTGTAAGGATCATTGGTATTCGAATGGAAAACAGTTCCTTGGATTTGAATGAAATCATTTGCAACAAGAATGGAATCTGATGTGATTCCTTGTGCTGTTGATGCTCCAGTGACGTCTTTTATAGATTCAATCACAATGTCAATGTTGCGGTCAAAGGTCCATGCAGAGTTCTCATTATAGAACATAAATCCATCAGTATCATAGGTTCGAATTTCGATTTGACCTGGATTGATTCCATTGGTCGTAAGATCCCACATCACTTCAAAATCAAATTGAATATGGAGTTCATCTCCAACGATTGTTCCAACACAGGAGTCTGTAATCGTAAGTCTGGAGTCGATTGATGAACAACCTTCGTTTTTTCTGAAGAGGATTCCCAAATCATCATCGCCTCCGAGGGTGAGCCGAACCGTGTTCAAATCACTCAGCCCATTGTCATCTCGAACTATGACATTCCAGCCAGCATGTTTGGTTGGTTCGAGAAGCTGTGGAATTCCGCTCTCTGTTGGGTATCGTTCTTCGACCGATACAATCTCTGCTTTGGTCGGTAAGCGACTGGTCCAATACAAGTGGCCTTGGCCAGTTCCATCTGTTTCAATCAATCGTCCTTCCTTGTCTGTGCCTTCGAGATGGACTTGAATCGCATCAGTTTCTTGGTTTCCTGTTTCATTGATATTGAAGGTGATCTGCCATGCTGTTCCAATGTTAATGACAGTATTTGGAATATTGATCCGTTCACTAGGTTCAGAAATTCCATTCTCATTCAAATCATGAACTCCTTTGAGCCAGAGCCATGTTTCAATGGCATCTTCATCAAATCCAGCGATGTCGTAAACGTCGATTTGAACGCTACGATTTTGTTCTATGTTGAGATAAGAACCCGATAATGGCGATGTTGTTGCCAGAATTGGGGCAAAGGAGTCCAAAGTGAAGGACGTTATTTGAGAATCGGTTTGCAATGTTATCGCATCAATTGTTTGTGCGTCAATGGTTATGTAAGCAGTTCCTGATATGTTGGAAGGAAGGGTTGTTACGAAGTCAGTAGGCTGATTAGAATTAAGATTAACATATGATGTAGAGGTATTGTACCATGCTATTGGTTGGTTCACATCGCCTGGAGTTTCTCCAGCAATATCGATATTCACTCTCACCTTGATGTTGTTCGATAATGGACGTAAGCCACTTGTTGTATAGCCGTGATCAACAGAAACAGTGAGTGTTGAACCACCGATAATGACTTCATTTGTTTCAATACTCAAATCTCCTTGAGTTGAGAAGTTGGATTCTATTTCATCAATGTAAACTGAAACAGTACGATCGATTTCAACAGGAGTCGGATGAGTGTATGTTGATGTAGCGATACCTTCAGTTGATGTTCTAATCAATATATTATCAGAATCCATGTCGTTGAATGAAAAACTCCAGTCAATGTCCCTTACGCCGTTGAGATTTTCTCCTACAACAACATTGTTGACATTTATCAGACCATCAACGTCGTTAACTTGTGCAGTTCCTTGAGGGGAAATACGAACAGTTGTCCATGTTGCAGTCGGATCAAAGAAACCGTCTGCTGTTGCTTTGATCATTGCGAATTCATAGACTGGAGCCGTCGACATCAATGACTCCATTGCAGAATGATGAGTTGTGAATGAGATGAGTGGTGCATTTGGTTGAATTGCAATTGGGTTGCTTAGAGAAAATGCAGCTTCTTCAGCTTCCCATTTTACTGAATCTAAATTTGGTATGACCCAATCTTGTACTTCCTCAGTAAACATTTGTATTCTGTATTCCATGAGCCCGTTGTCACTAGCGGCGATGGATGAAAGAGAATGATTACCAATTCCAAGTAAAGCAAGATTTGCTGGATTTACGGTATCGACAGGATTCCAGATTTCACTCGCCAATCCCGACTCAGAATTCGATATTCGATATTGAAGTCCAAGAGACGTTCCAGTTGGTTCTGTCCCTGCCAAACTCATCCACATCAATGATGCTGAGCCATGCTCGGTTGTTGAAAGAATGTTGACGGGAGAGGAGACCCAGCCCGAATGGTTATCGATTCTTTCAGCGATTTCACTTTCATCTAAGTAGACAATTCCCCATGTTGAAAAATAGGGGGTGCTGGAGATATCGCCTCCAGCAAAGACGGTCAAGCCGTCCACATCTATGGCTGCTAGATCAAATACTGCAATCGATAAATCGTCATGAAGGCGCCATTGGTTGGATTCAGGAAGATATCCCCATGTCTGTTTTGATTTTGCATTCTTATCATGTCCCCCGATCAAAACAATCTCATCATTGTGGACAGATGCAGCCATTCCAAACATGTGGAAGGACATGTTGGGTAGACTTGTCCAAGTGTCGGTTGAAGGGTCATAAACTTCAGAAGTGTTGTGGACTGGCTGGCCTGACCATGAATAGGCACCTTCTAAGCCTCCAAATGCATACAATTTACCATGGTATTCGACCAATGGGAAAGCAAATCGTTTGTAGGACATATTTGCTAATTCTGTCCAGATTCCAGATACTGTATCGTATTCGAGTAATCTGTCTGTGACGTCATTTGCTGATGCGTTTTGTGCACCGCCTGCAATGTATATTTTTGTGCCAATACTCGCCATGCCAAAGTTTCCAACTTCTTTTGTTGCAGGCATTGTAGGCGGCGTTGTCGACCATGTATCCGTTGGAATATCATAGACTTGGATTTGGCCTGTTGACTTTCGTGCGGGGCTGGAGCCGGGGTACCAATCCCCAATGGAGTATATTTTATCGTTGATTTGAACACATTCATGGTACTGCTGAGTGTTTGGCATATTTGATGAAGACAGCGACCAAGTTTCTGTTGAGATGTTGAAGATTTCAATCAAATTAGTTGCTGCCTGATCGTTCTGTTGCTGTGGGTCTGGGTCCGTTTTTCCACCCATGAGATAGACGAGATCATTGGTATCATCATGTGCCATGCAACCGTGTGCCCTTGTAATTAGAAGACCTCCTCCTGTCGTTGCTGCCCAAGTAATTTCAGGTCGTACGAGTTCTAGTTCAGAGATGCTTGCATTGTGTGCGACCTTATTGAGAAGAAAACCAGGGTCTGTGAAACTTGTTTCCTCACTGATTGAATGATCGATTTCAGAGTGTTCATTGCTAAAGAGAGAAGGGTTTGGTTGGATGGTACCAAGAATGATAAATCCCGTTATGATGAAATGAAGTGCAATCTTACCTTTCCTCATACCACCCCTGTGTTTCATCACATTCTTGAGGATTGCCAATGATTGGTCAGACCTGTTCATTGTGAACCTTCATATCTACTGGGCGTGTGCAATTCTCGATTGGTGTATGGCAAAAGACTACATTGCACGCGACCCACGTACAGGGCTTCCTATTGCTACAGGTGGTAAGCAACGCAAAAAGAACACCAAAAAACAGGTGACTGGTCCTTGGCAAGAATGTTCGAGAAAGGATATTCTCGCTCTTGCGAATGGAGAAATTCCACAACTTCAGGTTGATTGGGGTGGTCGCCGATACGTTCTGCCTCGTGAAGATGGGATTCGAGGACTTGGACGATTGAAAGGTGTTTGGGCTGATAGAGCTCATGCTTGTCTTCTCAAAGCCTTAGAATCAGATGAGGCAAATATTCGCATAGCAGCCCTTGAAGTTCTTCCAGTGGTTGCAGAACAACGTTCTGATGAACTGTTTGATTGGTTGTCTGTTCTCCTTGATGATGATGAAGCTTCGGTTCGTAAAGCAGCAAGTCAATGTCTTGAAGATTCAGCACCGACATTCCCATCTGGAATTGACAGTTCATTAGCACAAGAACTTCGTTCTCCAATCCATGCTCGAAGTGAACCTGCATGGCGTGGTTTGAAAGGACTTACAGAAACGTGGCCTGAAGTGGCTTGTGATCATATTGATGAATTGTTACTGGTGAATGATGTTGGCCTTCGAAGGAAAGCTTCGAAGTTGTTGAGAAACATCGTTCAAAGGGCTGGAGCCATGGGCTGGGATTTGATTTCCTGGGCTCTTAACGATGAAGATCCTGATGTGCGTAGAAACGCTTCGAGTACACTTGCTTCATTGTCAAAAAAAGAACCTCGTATCGCAATCATGCTTACAGAGCGAGCCATTCTTGATGCTGATGCGAAAGTCCGTAATAATGCGTTGAAAGCAATCCGTTCTATGGATACGGATGATTCAAGAGCACGTACTCTCATTATGAACGGAACCCGCCACACGAATGTCGAAGTACGACGGTCTTGTATCGAGATGCTACCTATGCTCTTGGTGGAGGACAAGTTGCGTCTTATTGCCACTGAGTTGCTTCAAACTGAGACCAATGCTGAATTGAAGAAAATGCTTGAAGAATACACATTTGACGCGTCCATTGAAGGAACAGAGGCTCAAAAAAATACATTCCTTGCTCCTGCATTGCCTGTTCCTGCTTTGGAACGAGAGGTTGCTCAGGCTCAAGGACAGGCCGTTGGCTTGGAATCGACACCTCTTGATCGCCCTCCTTTACTCGAATCAAAGGACGAATTGCCTCAAGACCCATAACGACATGGTTATGAGGGGGTGTTGAGTCGGTTGGCCATCGAGGTCTTCATATGATGGACGACAAAGAATTACAATTCGACCGACTTTGGGAAGGAATCACGCCAAAAGGAGTGAACCGCACCAAGGCTCTCAAATTCAGACAATACATCCTAGAGCACGTTCGACAAATGCGTCGTCCACTCAACCGTGACAACGCTAAGAAGTACTGGTTGGGTATTCTCCAGGCAGAAAAGAAAGAGCGCGAGAACTTTTGAAGTGTAGTGGGGGCCACCTCCGTTTCGGTGGCCTGAACCGAATGAAACGGAAGGAGCAACATGTTCACCAAAACGAGATTCGATTCACTCGACTTACCTAGTCATCTCATGGATGCAATCATTGCAATGGGATGGGAGACTCTTACTGAGGTTCAGCGAGATACAATTCCATTGGCCAGAAGCGGCAAAGATGTGATTGGTCAAGCAAGAACAGGTTCAGGAAAGACTGCAGCATTTGGCCTACCTATTCTCGAATCATGTGAGCCAAACGGTTCTCTGCAATCGCTTGTTTTAGCACCCACTCGTGAACTTGCACAACAAGTTGCAGAAGAGATGACCCAACTTCAAGGCGATTCTAAATTGAAGATTATGACTGTCTATGGAGGTACAGATCTCGAAAAGCAGGCACGTGGTCTCGATGATGGAGTTGACATCATCGTTGGTACTCCTGGTCGTGTGATGGATATGAGCCAACGTGGTCACCTCGACCTTTCGATGGTTCAGATGTTTTGTCTCGATGAAGCAGACCGCATGCTCGACATGGGATTCTTGCCAGACATCATGTGGATTCTAGAACGAACAACATCTCGTCAACAAACGTTGCTTTTCTCAGCAACATTTCCACAAGAGATTCTTGATGCTGCAAACGAGTTCATGAACACTCCTGAATTTGTGATGACCAATCAAGAAGAGTTGGATGTACCACCTATTGACTTGTTTAACATCTCTATTGGACGTACCAACAAACTCTGGGCTCTTGGTCGGTTACTCGTTCGTATGGGTGATGATGATCAAAGCATCATTTTCTGCAATACAAAGCGTATGGTTGACTTGGCAGTACAACGCTTGAAGAAGCATCGTTTCGATGTTGCAAGTCTTCATGGTGATCTCAATCAAAACCAACGAGAGCGTATCATTGATTCCTTCCGTAAGGGCGAAATCAAGACCGTTATCGCAACAGACGTCGCTGCTCGTGGAATTGATATTGATGGAATTACGCTGGTTGTCAATTATGACGTTCCATCTGATATTGATTCATTTATTCATCGTATTGGACGAACAGGTCGTATTGGCCGTCACGGTGAAGCATGGAGTCTTGTCTCAAAGGATGATGCTCCTCAAATGAACAAAATCATTGCCACCTATAATCTGCATATTCTTGATGCTGAAGCACCAGAACTACCAGAAGGTGTGGAAAGAGATCCTGTCAAGAAACAAGATGATTATGGCGAAACTGCAGATGTCTATGGATTTGTATCAATAAAAATTCATTCAACACGCAAGGACCTTGGTTCGCCTCGAACCATTGCAACATGGTTTGAGCAACACATCCGATGCGACTCTTTAGCTATTGGAGATGTCCGATACGATGCTGATTCAACAGTGGTCTCTATCCATAGCAGTAAACTCGGGCTTGCAATGAAAGCGCTTAACGTTCATCCTATGGGTAATGGAATCGTTCAAGCGACAGTTCTCTGATTATTCTTCTTCTGAAGAACCTGAACGCTTTCTCCATGATCCTTTTGGTTTTTGTTTGGATTTGGTTTCAATCTCTTGGGTTGTTTCTTGCAATTGTTTGGTAGGGCGCTCGGGCCATTCTCCAGATTCATTCTTACGTTCAATTTCATAAATTCCAGCCGTTCCTAGAACCAATCCTAAAACTGCGAATGACCAAGCCCCTTGTATCGCATTGTCCCAATTGGCTTGGGCTTCGATACAGACTCCAGTCGTTAGTTCACTAAATTCGCAATAGTCGATCACTTCTTTCGCTTCGGTTGCATCTGCATTTGCATTCACCCACATCCATGAGATGATGAAAAATGTGACCATCGTAATCAGCAATCCATAGTGAAGTTTGGACCAACGTCGTCTGAAAATAATTCTCCATTGTTCTTTCCTCTCTTGGGAGGCTTGGAGCGTGCTTGAACCCGCTCCAATGTACCTAAACCAAACAATCCACATCAGTAAAAGGACAATTAGGAATCCCCATTTGTAAACAAAGGTGTGGTACTCCCACATATTGTTCAAGCATCCGGCTTGGTTTGGATCAGCGAGACAACCATCAACAGCAATCGGGTAAAAGGCCACTAAACGAACGATGTTGAGAACGTAAACAAGAGCACACATAACGCCAACGGCTTTGAAGCGTTGTCGTTGTGATACACCATCTGTCATCAAGATCAATGTTGATACGAAGATCATCTCATGAATTCCCGCACATTCGTCAGAAACGTAGAGTCCGACTGAATCGAATTGTCCAGGAAACGATTCATGATAGAAATCAATCCGCGTCATCCATCCATTGTGTGTGCTCAGTGTTGAGGCAGATTCACCGAACATTAGTTGTGTCACTTCATTCCAAATGTATGCTTCAGTGACTTGAATAAACGCCAATGTGTCTGAAGGTTGAGTAAGGAACCAGTAGAAGGCTTCCATTATCAGCAATGCCAATGGAATCTTCCCATATTGAAGACCGAGTTGGCCAACTTCAGACCAACTCATGTCATCGTTACCTTTCGCCGATGCCGAGGCAGCCATCGACTAGTGCTTGGGGCTGCTCCACTTGAACATGTTGTGTATCTCCAAAATTATCCTTCGGATGTGTTGAAAAGGTGAATCGGTTGGGTTGTGTATGGATGAGCCCACAAAGAAGCCAACACATCGTCTTGATGTTCTTGGTTTCTTTTGTCCTGTCCCCGTTGCAGAGGCAAAGCAAGCACTTTCTTCCTTATCTGAAGGTTCGGTCCTTGAAGTCCTTGCTAGTGACCCTGAGACGCTCCATGACATTCCAATGATGATTGAGCGAACTTCGCATCAGATTGTTGATGTCAAAAAAAGTCAAGGTGAATTCACATTCCTCATCGAGGTGAGATCACGTGGAAATTGACGTTCCTAGTTCAGCAAAGTTACCTACGAAATGGGGCTTGTTTGACATTCACGTGCATCATGAAGAGAAAACAGGTCTCGATCATGTTGCGCTTATGATGGGATCAATGGATGGGCCCGATCCTGTATTGCTTCGAGTTCACTCAGAATGCTTGACTGGAGATGCATTTACATCCTTGCGATGTGATTGTGGTCCACAACTTGATGCAGCATTGTCTGCGATAGCAACCATTGGATATGGCTGCTTACTGTACCTGCGCCAAGAAGGGAGAGGAATAGGCCTCCATGCAAAGATTCAGGCGTATCATCTTCAAGATCAAGGAGCAGACACGTTGGATGCAAACATAATGCTCGGCCATCCTGCGGATGGGAGAGATTACAAAATTGCAGCTACTATGCTTTCTGAACTGGGTATTTCGACGGTTGCACTTCTCACCAATAATCCCGATAAAGTCATGCAACTTGAAAAACATGGGATTGAAGTTGCTAAGAAAGTACCACTCATTGCAGGCATAGGTGAAGAGAATTTGGATTATCTACAAACCAAGGTCCATCGCATGGGTCACGTGATTGACTCTTCTGAATTAGAATAAATGGGGCCGTGGCCGGGAATTGAACCCGGGCTGGCAGAACCACAATCTG
>JBMZTB010000052.1:0-12925 GCA_049623485.1 Candidatus Poseidoniaceae archaeon | reverse complement strand
GTTGTGGAGCGATGGGTCTCTAACCGAAGATGGAGAATACTTGATTGAAGTACCACTTGACTCTGCTAAAACATTGCAATCATCACCTACGCGCACTTGTCTGATCTCGATAACCAACATACCTGGTCGTGGAGAAGACATGACTGGAACATTGGTTTCAACAACCCTGCGAGTTGTTGTTGACGATGCTGCTCCTCGAGTTGTTCGAAGAATGGCTCCATTGAATGTTATCGATGTTTCTTCAACAAACGACCTTTCATCGATTTACGTTGAATTCCAAGGTTCTGAAGATGCTGACCTAACTGGTTCTGAACAAATGATTCATTGGGTTATGCGTGATCAAACTCGAACTGTTACCATCGGTGCTGGCTCTGCTCTCCTTGGAATGCAACAAGTCGACCAAGTCGTTTATTGGACGGGTGAAGTCGACATTACAGCAGGTGGAACGATTGATCCTCAAGCGGGTGATTTCGTTGGATTTTACATGACAGGATGGGATGCTGCTGGAAATCAATTCCCAGTCGTCTCGAATTCTGAAGCAAGCCCAATCCCTGAACTTGCCTTTGACGATACAGACTTTGAACGTCAATGGGTTCGACTTGGTGCGGTTGGTCCAGAGTTAAGAATGAAATCAATTGAAGTCTCTGATGATCACGTTTCGCCCGGTTCAACTGTTCAGATTACAGGTACGGTTGTGAACAATGGCGGTGCTACTGAATCCCAATTCAAGGTTGCATTCTTTGCAGGCGATGATACAACACCATTCGATGTAAAGACAATTATCGGAATTGGTGAAGGAGAAGTCATTTCAATCACTGTTGATTGGGAAGTTGAAGACGTCGACAGAGTACGAGTTGAAGCCGATTATGGCAATATCTTGGTTGAAGTCAACGATAACGACAATACTGCAGAGCACGACATCAATATCGCCTATGGAGAATATCTTGGCTGGCTTGACTCACCTCGTGAGCAACCTTTAGCTTGGATTTTCGCCATATCGACAATCTTGATTCTTGTTGTCGTTGCAACGGTCGCATCACGAACTGCGGTTGATCTCGGAGACGGGGCTTTCGCAGAAGATGATGAAGACTGGGAAGAAGACGATGATGAGTACTACGATGACGAGTACGACGATGACGACGATTGACGTTGCGAATTGAACTACAAATCCTCAAGAAGGAAGCCCAATCACCACTCTCTACGGGGAGGGGGAGAGTATGTCAAATGTATTTTCCCATTTGCATCCACAACTTCAATCGTTCATAGAAAAACGTGGTTGGGAACCCACACCGATTCAAGAAGCTGCCCTCCCTGAACTAGCAGAAGGAAAAGATCGACTTCTCATCGCTCCAACAGGTTCTGGAAAAACACTCGCTGCAGTGCTACCCCTCCTCCACAGATGCAAAGTCGAAGAGTGGGACCCTCTTGCTATTCTCTACGTTACACCTCTACGTGCCCTCAATCGAGATGTTGACCGTCGTTTGGCTGAATTAAGTGAAGCATTGGAATTACGATTTGGGCTCCGTCATGGCGATACGACAACAAGTGAGCGAGCACGACAAGTCCGAAAACCTCCTCATCTCTTGGTTACAACTCCTGAGACGTTCCAGTTGATGTTTACTGGACATCGACTTCGGGGTCTACTTAGCAGTGTTAAAGCCGTCATCATTGACGAGGTACACGATTTGGCAGGAAGTGAGCGCGGATGGCAACTTCGACTTGGACTTGAGCGATTAGAAGCTTTGAGTGGACAGCGCCTACAACGAATTGGACTCTCTGCAACTGTCGGCAATCCAAAGCAAGTTGCACAGTGGATGGCCTCTGACTCTTGTGTACCAATCAACGCTCCCGCTGAGCGTTCAACAGTTCTCTCTGTGGAAACTGCACCTCCTATGCCTGAGGATGAGGTGGGGGCGATTGAAATGCGTCTTTCACCAAGAGCACATGCTACATTTCGCCTTCTTGCTGAACTTGTTGAAAACGATCCTCCTTGCTTGGTGTTCGTCAACAGTCGTAATGCAGCAGAGACAGTCGCACAACGCCTGCAAACCATGGCTCCACAACTCAACATCGGAGTCCATCATGGCAGTTTAGCAGCAGAAACACGGCAAGAAATGGAAGAGAATATCCGTAATGGCACTCTTCATGCTCTCATTTGTACCTCGAGTCTTGAACTTGGAATCGACGTTGGTTCGATTCAAAAAATTGTTCAATTAGAGAGCCCCCGTTCCGTAGACAGAATGTTGCAAAGGGTTGGTCGCGCTGACCACAGGATTGGAGGAATAGGTCGCGGCCATCTTCTTGCCTGGGAAACAGATGGCATCGCTGAAGCTGCAGTTGTTGCTCATCGATCACACAGAGGTTACATCGAAGATGTCGAATGGAGAAAACGCCCTTACAGTATTGCAGCAAACCAAATCATGCTCATGGCTCATAGTTTCAAGGTTGTACCAATCGATGACGTTCATGAAATCTTTTCCAATGCTGAACAGTTTGAAAACTGGGAGCGAAACGATACTGAAACACTCCTCGCAGTTCTATCCGATCGATGGCTACTACGCTACGCAGTCGATGTAAATGAACGCCCTTGGTACCGTTGGCCGAAGAGCCTCTACATGGAGGCGAAAGGATTGGTTCCTGAGGAAGAAGATTGGCCGGATGAATTGCCTCGATACGATGTTCCTGAAGAGGAAATTCCTTCAGAATATAAGTCCAAAAAATTACCAATACCGAAACGGTTCAAGAATGGATGGTTTTCCTCAGCAGGACGTACTCGGAAATGGGTTGAAAGCCATCTTTCGATGATACCAGACAAGCAATCCTATCGCGTACGAGATGTCGTGACTCGTCGAACGATTGGAAACGTCGACGAATCCTTTGTGCTTGAACTCAATGGAAGCGGTGAGGAAGAAGATGGAAAAATACGTCAATTTGTCATGGCAGGCCGTACATGGACAATTGTTGATGCTGACCCAGAACAAAGCGAAGTTCTTGTTGCTCCTGTCTCAATGCAGGGTGAAGCGCCTACATGGGTTGGTGAACTTCCACCAGTTCCTGCCGCAGTAGCTCGAAACATTGGTCGTTTACGTCGTCTTGTTGCAGAAGATTTTGGTTTGCTCGAACCTCGAGAAATCAGCCAGATAGATCCAGCAGGAATTCTTGCTCATGATGGAATGCCATTAACGGACTATCCCCTCGATGGTGAAGCACTTGGACTTCTGGCAGATACCATCACCAGACATATCGATGCTACAGAAGCATTACCCGATGATCAAACGATAACTATCGAGCGACGTTCTGAATCACTTGTCATCAATATCTGCCAAGGGACGCTCATCAATGAAACGATTGGGCATCTCCTCCTTGCAATGGCTTCAACCAAAACAGGTCGTTGGGGAGGCTTAATGGTCGAACCAACAAGAATCCATCTTTCAGGTGCTGATTTAGAACCCCACGATGTTGTCAATTGGCTCAATGAACTTCCAGCCGACGGAATCGAAGGCTTGCTTGCAGTAACTCTTCCAAACTCTCGGCAAGTTCGTTGGAGATTCGCACAAGTGGCGAAAACATTTGGCATCTTACGTCATGGTGTTGATCCAAGAAAAATCAACCTAGGCGCATTGGTTCGTAAATACCGAGGAACCATTGTTGTAGATGAAGTCCTCAGCAAACTCTACTTTGAGCGTATGGATATTCAAGGAGCGAAGGATGTCTTACAAGGCATCCAATCGGGATTACTCGATATTGTTGTCACTCCAACAGGTCCTCTGGGAATTTCAGATCGAAGTCAACGTGATTTGCTCCTTCCTAACTGGGATAATGAGGCGGTACGGGCAAGATTACGTCTGCGATTAATGAATGAACGAGCCGTCTTATGTTGCTTAAAATGCCAAGCCATACGCCGATTTAGAGTTGAGCGGTATCCAGAACTTAAGGACCCAGGAAATTGTATTGTCTGCAAGGGACAAATGCTTGTCTGCGCCCGTGAAGGTCTCGAAAAGATGCTTGAGGGTTGGGTTGCTTCAGATGAAGAAAGCGATCGTAACCGTATGATTCGAAACGCTTCCTTGCTCAAAACGCATGGATTTCCAGCGATTGTTTGCCTAATGGCAAGAGGTGTTGGCGAGGCGACAGCCCAACGCATCCTTCGAAAAGGACACAGTAACAACATGGATAGCCTTCTTCAATCAATACATCACGCAGAAATCGAATACGCAAGAACTCGACGGTTCTGGGGTTGATTATTCCAGATGAACGTTACGAAGTTTTAGTCCAGCTTCCTTCATCATACCCGTAGAACGTGTGAAATCTTCAACCCATCGTTCAGGTATGTTGGTCCCGCCAGCATAAACAACTTCGACAATGCCTGCTTGAATCAATGAGCGAGCGCATCGAGTACATGGGGGCCATGTCACATAGGCTGTGCAATCTTTGAGAGATACGCCAATACGTGCAGCATGCATGATCGCATTTTCTTCTGCGTGACAGATAAGTGGATATTTTTCTTCTCGGTTCTCTAAGCGTTCCATCGAATCATCGATTCCTCTCGGAAAACCATTGAATCCCGTTGAACGAATTTCTCTATCAGAGCCAACAACCACACAACCAACCTTTGTGGAAGGATCTTTGCTCCAAGAACTAATGTGGTGTGCGAGTTCAATAAACCGTATGTCCCACTTATCACTCATGTTGACTCATACGATGCTCGTTCATCCTACCTTTGAGTGTTTGGTGGGAACAATTCGAGATGTTTCGACCCATAGAGATTCAATGCTTCGAACAACTCGCCGATAAGATAGAGCGAACCTATTGCCAATGTATGCTCAGGTTGTATGTTCTCAAGCATGGTGTTCGCTTCTTTTAGGTTCGATGTAGGAATAACCGATTGCAAGCAATGCCAATCGAGTTTGAGTAATGTTGCGATCGGAACGCCTGGATACCGCCCAGTTTGTGGCACAGTGAGAAGTACATTTCTTGGCGGATGCTTCTTGCAGAGTTCAAGCAGTGGTTGGACAAATTCGTCTAGATGTTCTTGTGGAGTGCAACCAAAGAGCAAAGTCCATTCCTTTTGTGAAGACAGGTGCTGCGATATTGTTGGAATAACTCGTTTCAATCCGCTGGGGTTGTGAGCAGCATCTACGAAGAGAGCACCTCCCCACGGCATGGGTTCAACGTGTTGCATTCGACCAGGCCAATTGAGAGCAAGCATGGATTCCTCAAGTGAATCAATGTTGAAATTAAGACGGCTTAGCGTCGCACTTGCCAGCGTCATTGCTTCTTCTTTCATGGAAGAATCTGAGGCGATATGAATCCATTCGACATTCGCTGGAGAAGAAATTTCTCCAAGAGACTCTTGTCCAGCATGGAGTGCTTCGTCTTCAATCGCTAAGCGAGCCTCATCATCTTGTATTTCGCGAACAATCACGGTTTTGTTTGGCCGAGCAATGGCTGCTTTTTCAGCAGCTATTTCAGCCAATGTGTTGCCAAGAATATCTCGATGTTCAAGTGTGATCGAAGTGAGCAGAGACACATCTGCAGGTAAGATCCGAGTTGCATCAAAGCGCCCGCCAAGACCTGTTTCCACGATGAATACATCAGGATTCATCTCCTTTGCACAGAGACAAGAAGCGAGGAATGTAGCCTCAAAAAAAGTCAATTCCACATCTAAACTGATTTCCGTTTGTCGAATAAGGGACAAGTAAGTGTTGAACTGTTTCTCTGAAAGAGGTCTCCCATTAATTCGAATTCGCTCTTCAACACGTACAAGATGTGGTGAGGTAAACATGACTGTACTTCGATTCAAACGATTCAAATGCGTTGCAAGTAAAGCACAAACAGTCCCTTTACCGTTACTTCCTGCAACATGAATGATGGTTGAATCATAGTCTTGAACGAGATGTTTGTGCACTTCATGCACGCGTTCAAGTCCAAGCTTCATGCCTCGAAACTTGGTCTGGTCAAGCCAGTCTCGGATGTCGGACATTCGCTCCCCCAGATTCTCCGTAGAGTGCACTCGTCATAGGTGTGGCGATAGGCGATTCTAGTCATGGTTATTGCGATGTGCTCAAATGTAGTCCTCGACTGGCAGAAGCATGAGCGACATCGACGGAGGGTTCCGCCGCCAACTTCCTTCAATGATTGGAATGGCTTCGATGTTCTTAGTAACAATCTTCCTTGCAATGTTTATCCGTCCTTGGTACGACAAGGCTGGATTACAGGCGTTTGGAGCAGAGGGAGCATCTCAATTACGTTTCATTGTCCTTGAGTTAGTGATGATTTTTGTGTTCACTGCAGCAATTCTTGCTCTCGCTCGCTACAAGAAAGAATGGGTCATCAAGTATGGAATCATGGGTATTCTCTTCATTGCATTGATGTATGCAAGCGTACCACTCGCTCACCAGATCATGGTCGATGACACCATCACACCGTTCGAATACGAGTCAACCGATTTCGTTGAGGCAGAATATTTAGCCGAAATAGGTATGGATCAATACATTGATTCAATTCGAACGAATGAAAGTGGAGTCATCAATAACACCATTCGGTTGAATCAACTTGGTATGGATGAGCCTATTTGGACATCCGTGATACCCCATGGGAACGAGAGTTTTGAATTCGCTAAACTTGTTGTTGCAACAGGCCAAGATACCATTACAATCAACAACGGAGCATTGATTCAAACTCTTTCACTCACCGATGGGACTCTTCTTTCAACCTACGAGTGTTTCGAATATGATAATGATGGAAATCTATACCCTCGAGTACAGTTTGGTTGCATTCTTGCAGTCGAGACAAGCGATTCGGTTTACATTGTTGATGGAGGAGAGAAACTTCACCGCTTTGCTACCTTTGATCACACACCAAATGTGATGACTCCTCAAGCGTCCTGGCAACTTCCAAATGAGATGAAAGTTATTGACGATCTCATTGAAGCGGAATTGCTCGATGACACACATCTGCTCATTGTGAGTAAAGAAATGGCTGGTGTTGTCGAACTTGAGAAATCGGTGAGCACACCTCCAGGCATAGGCCAAGCCATGACGCCAGCGAAGGTTCTCATCAACGCAACCTCGAGTGCAAATTTCTCTTCGGCTGACGTCGGTTACTCGAACGTCGCTGGTGTGAAGATGAGTGAAGAGAATACAAATCAACTCATTGTCCTCGGAACCGAAGACGGAGACATCATTTCCTGGAGTTATGATGACCCTGAAGAGGACAGTCTTCTTGCCGAAGAGCCGAAGGTCACAATTCGTAACTTTGCAGAACAAATCCGAGATGTTCGATTGACTGATATAGATGACACAGGGAAAACGGAATTGCTTATCACAACTGGATCTGATGCACGCCTTTTGGTTGGAGAATCTATGATTCAGAGACTGATTGTTGATGTTCCTGAAGGAGAAAACGTTGCAGTTGCTTTCGGAGATACACTTGATGATACAACGCAGCTCTATGCCACTGTTATCGGTGAGAATTATTCCTCAACCACTGGTGTTGTAGAATCCTCAATGTTCCTTAGTGGAGGAATTGTCTTTGAGGACATTCCAACAATGATCGGTTTGCTTGTTAGCATCATCTTGATGATTTTACTCTATGTTCACAGTGAATGGTATGTTGTTAATACCGTTGGAATCCTTGTCGGTTCAGGCGTGATTGTTATGCTTGGAGTCTCTTTTGTTCCGACCTTGATTATGGTGTTCATGGTTGCTGCTGCGATATATGATGCATGGGCTGTGTACAAGTCAAAGCACATGCTCGACCTTGCTGATACGATGATCAATCTCAATTTGCCTATTCTCTTGGTCGCTCCTCAAGATAGCGATTATTCGTTCAGAGCCGAACGAGCACCTCTTGGAGAATCTAATATCGAGCCAACAGGGGACGCTCAAGCCTCCTCACAACCACGTGAACGTGTCGTTAAGAAGAGCAATGATGCAATGTTGATGGGCTTAGGAGATGTGATCTTCCCCGGAATGCTCGTTCTTTCTACTCTACAGTACATCGGTGGCGATGATGGTTTGATTATTGCCATGTCAACTCTCTTTGGAAGTCTCATAGGGTATTCAATCCTCATGTGGTACGTTGGCCAAGGAAAGGCGCAAGCAGGCCTTCCTCTGCTCAATGGTGGAGCCATTCTTGGTTACATCCTTGGTGGCTTCATGACTATTGGAATAGCCATGTTCCAGTTTAATATCAGTTTGTAGGTGATTAAGAGTGCTTGATATTCATTTATTCAGAGACGAACCTGATCGAATCCGAGCAGATTTCGATCGACGCAGTCTTCCTCATGACCAAATCGATAGTGTCATCGCATTGGATGGAAAATGGAAAGATTTGCTGCATAAGACCTCGGATTTGAGGCGACAAAAGAACGAGGCGGCTCGTGGAATTGGTGCGGCCAAGAAATCTGGAGATGAAGCAGAGGCACAACGAATACTTGCAGAAGTTGCAGATTTGGGATCTCAAATTTCAGAGATGGAAGCACAAACTGCTGCAGTTCTCGAAGAGAGAGATGCCATCCGTATGCGAATACCAAATCTCCTCCATCCAGAAGTCCCTTCAGGTGCTGATGAGTCTGGAAATACAAAACATTCCTTACATGGGCAAGCGCCAACGTTCACGTTTGAACCAAAGACGCACAATGAACTGATTGAAGAGAACAAGTGGGTTGACCTTGAACGTGCTGCGAAGATTACTGGAAGTCGTTTCTTTTTCCTTAAAGGAGACCTTGCACGAATGGAGATGGCTCTACAAGCCTTTTCCGTTGATTTTATTCAACAACGTGGATTCACCTTTGTTCAACCACCAGTTATGATGAATCGTACAGCCTATGAGGGTGTTACAGACCTTTCTGACTTCGAGACAGTAATGTACGGTATTGAGCCAGATGGCTACTACATGATTGCAACTGCTGAGCACCCACTCACGGCTATGTTCATGGGAGAAACGATTCCTGAAGAGCAGTTGCCCATCAAGATGGTTGGCGTTTCCTCATGTTTTCGCAGAGAAGTTGGAGCGCATGGTCAATCGGACAGAGGCATTTGGAGAGTTCATCAATTTACTAAAATTGAACAGATTATTATCGCCACACCTGAAACATCATGGGAACTGCATGAAGAATTGCTACAAAACTGCGTAGATCTATGGGATGCTCTCGGACTTCATTATGAAGTTGTGAACATTTGTACTGGAGACATGGGCACGGTTGCAGCTCGCAAGTATGATCTTGAAGCATGGCTCCCTGGTGCGAAAGCCTTCAAAGAAATTGTATCGTGTTCCAACTGTACTGATTATCAATCCAATCGACTGGATATTCGATATGGAACGCCTGGTCATCCAAATCAGCCGATGGTTCACACATTGAATTCGACCGCTGTAGCGACTTCAAGAGCCCTCGTGGCGATCATCGAACAGAACCAACTTGAAGACGGCCGTGTCAACGTACCGTTAGCACTTCAACCATACATGCAGGGTCAAGAGATTCTAGAACCGTGCAATTGGTAAGTTTAATAAATATTAACCATATACTTAATCCGGAGCGGATTGAGATGATGTATTTTGGGTACGGGTCAAACTTGGACTGGGATGACTGGATGGGATATTGTGAAAGAAAAGGCAGAAATCCCGATGGATTAACTGAGATTGAACCAGCATGGATTCTTGGTCACAATCTGAAATTCCACTATTATTCAGAAGGGCGAGAGGGAGGAGCTGCCGACGTTGTTCCTCTGAATCATTGCCATGCCACACCGGGGGCTCTCTTCGATCTGGACGAGGAAGGTTGGCGAACAATGAATATGAAAGAGGGAACAAAAGGAGGCTACTACGAACCAAAAGAGGTCATGGTCGTCAGGCAAGATGGAGAAATTGTCACAGCTTTGACATACGTTGTTTGTGAAGATAAGATCAAGCCTCATTACACTCAACCAACTGAAGAATATGCAGGATTGATTCAGCAAGGACTCCTCAATCGAGGATTGCCAATTACTGGTCTTGCTCATTCGATGAATGGTAAATGGGAAGCCCCCGTGATCAAACATTTGTTTGTTTATGGGACACTGATGAGAGGTGAGATTCGTCATGGAGAGCTTTCTCCATACATTGAATCAATAGAAGATGGCAATATGCAAGGTATACTCTACGATCTTGATTATTATCCTGGGATTAAGACAGGAGAAGGGCTCGTTCACGGAGAATTGATCAAGATGAATGATGTTGAATCATGCCTAGACAAAATGGATTCGATTGAAGGATTCTATGGATATGGAAACAAAAATTCTCTGTATGAACGAACGATTGTTCCGGTTCAAACAAATCAAGGCGTACAATGGGCATGGACATATGTCTATTCAGGACACGTAGAGGAGAACACTCGGATTAATTCTGGTCAATGGAAGCAGCGTTAGTACCAAGAAGTCCAATTAACGGTGCTTCTTTTCAAAACACCAGTTTATACGTAAAGGTAAGCAATTTGTAAGTTAAGGTGAAAAAAATGAGTAATAAAATATCAAGAATTGGATTCCTAGCAAGTATGTTGTCAGTAGTATTGTCTTTGTACATCTACTTTGTTAGTGTCGATAAGGACTTAGGAATCTTCGTCGGTCTTTGGGCACCAACCTTAATTCTTGCAACAAAAGAAATTGAAAATATGCTAGAAAAGTGATCTTTATTCTTCTCCAGATACAATCATCTCGTACGATTTCCTCTCATTCGTAAGGTGGTCGCCAATGGTTAATACAACGTCTGGAAGTAAGAGAAAGTACGGCACAATAGACGTTTTCAATCTATCAGAATGGGGACGTCCCGTTGCTCGAATTGCTGCTAAGTTCCTTGAAAAAAAGCCTATCTCGGTTATTCAAGTAACAAACATACACTTCCTAGTTTCCTTATTTTGTGCATGGCTTATCTATGAAGGCTTTTTGTTGGAAAGTTGTTTTCTTTTGGTCATCAAAGGCGTCATAGACGCAGTCGATGGTGAACTCGCAAGGATCCGAGAAAGGCCATCACACGTTGGAAGATATTGGGATACTGTCGCTGATACAATCGGACTGATTGCAGTAATGTGCGCTTTCGGGATTGTCTTAGACTGGGAAATCGGTTTGACTACGATTCTAATTCTCGCTACGTTGCTTCAATACTCACTGTTCAATCATTTTTCAATATTAATGAGAATGCTGGGTTCAGGCGATTCTACGAGCAGAATCGACGAGCGTATTCGCCCTGTTGCTCAACCCTGGGAGAGCCAAATGGCAGTGAATATCTTCCACACAATATATGTTCTTTTTTTCAGCTGGCAAGATCGCCTTGTCTCAAAGGTTTCAGGAAAAGGTTCGAACAATTTACGTTTTGAATTAACCGTCTCCTCATTCCTCGGATATGGGATGCAATCGATTATCATTTTTTTACTGGCTCTTACTCAGCATCTCGATTACTTACCCCACCTAGTCTTAGGCGTGAATGGATTTTTTGTGGCTCTTGTTCTTCTTCGAAGTCGTTTTTCTTGATACTCTTTGTACATCCTTTGATGACACACCTATCGCTTCGGTGGCGTATGTATCAGCCCACTGAATCCCCTTTGTATCAGGAAAAAAATGCAAAAGGGTTTCGGATAACCCCTTGCAACTTATCCGAAACGATTTGCTGATGCTGTAGTGTATCAAAAAACTAAATTTCCAAATTTTGGTGCTCCATTAAGAAATCAAAAGACAATTCGAAAAGGCCTTTTCCATACACTACTGCATTCCAAGCACCGTGTCCATGACCTTCGAGCGTTACGAGTTCACTGTGAACATTCAAGGAATCATAAATGTCCTGCAATGCTAGTGCTCCTTCGTATGGGGTAACAGGGTCATTTCCGTCACCATGTGCCATGAATAATTCTGGGTCATCAACATCGTATCGATCAAAACCATATACTGCTTGAAAGACATCCAATTTTATCTTTGAACCCCAAAAATACACCATGCTCTTGACATCATATGTTTCATTCAGATTAGTTGTAGCAAGAGTTGGATCCTCTTGGATTGAGATTTCATCACGAAAATCTCCCAAGTCTGAGATTCCAAGTGCAATGGTTGTTATCGAACCAGCAGAAGCCCCTCCGACTGCTATTTGGTCTGTACTGATATTGTAGGTGTCGGCATTTGCGACTATCCACCTTAGGGCAGCTTTAGAATCTCTTTGGGCTGCATACATAGCAACTGATTGCTGAATTTCTTTAGTTGATTCGGCTCCGGTAAATGTATGCTCTACCCATTCCTTCGGTGCAATGCCATCATAGTAATCGATAATTTCCTCATCAGACATTCCGTCAATATCACCTAACTCTTCTGTTGTTCTGTAATCGATTGAAACGTAAACCCATCCACGAGAAGCATAGTACTTCCCCATCTCAATAATCTCCGGTTTATGCTTGACACCACCAGTAAATCCGCCGCCATGAATAAACATCAAGACTGGTCTGTCTGTCGAGTTTGTGTCTGGACAATAGATGTCTAACATAAGAGGAACGGCAGATGGTTCTGTGCTTGATTTTGAATGGGCAAGTCCACTAGCGTAAACGATGTCTTCGTACGCCAAAACTTCGTACGGACCTGGTTCGTAAACTACTGGTTCATCACCACTACCACCTTTCCCACCACGTAAGCAACCGGATAAGGATACAGTAATCAATAAAATTGCCAAAAAGATAGCTTTTTTGCCCATACCAACAATATTGGGCCATCATTTTTATTCATTCGGTATCAAAAGTGTAACCCTTCAAACACCCTCTGTACTGGCGTATCACGAAAGGGTAGCGTTAGCAACGACTCACTGCAAGCCCTTTGATTTGCAAATATCTGAGCATGGGTATTCAGATATGCCCTCTGAACTTATCCGAAAGCGATTATGATGGGGAATAATTTATTGAATCTGGCCTCTCTTT
>JBMZTB010000051.1:0-12956 GCA_049623485.1 Candidatus Poseidoniaceae archaeon | reverse complement strand
GGAGGATTCAGCGGAGGACGCGATGGCGATCGTGGAGGACGTGGAGGAGACCGAAATAGTCGTGGAGAAAATGACCGTTCTGGAGAACAATATAGGAAGGCTCGCGGAAAACGGCCAGGTCATGCTCATAATCGAGCGCCAAAAGAAATCGAACCTCGCAAATATCAGAGACGCAATAACGATGATAACTAAGGTGAAATCATGACTGCTGAGTCAAATTATTTGGATGCGATTGAAGCCCTAGAAGAAGATAATCGTGAATTGGCTCTTGAACATGCACGAAAAGCTGTGAAGATTGATCCAAAACATGTCGATGCTTGGCGAGTCATTTCAGACGCATCACTTCCTGGATTACGTTCTCAACCGACATTGAAGCAAGCGGCCCAATCCTTAGCAGCAGCAAAGAAAGTTGTTGCCTTACAACCAGATGATCTAGGGATGTGGGTTCGAGGAGGACGCCTACTCTCCGATGAACTTGGATTATACATGGAAGCCTTACAATGGTGGCAAGATGCAAGGCATCAAGCCCCTGATGAGGTTACACCAATTGTTGAACAAGCAGCAATTCTCGCTGATATGGGACTATACGGGGAAGCAACAGAGCGTTTGCAATCTATTTTTGATGAAAACATGGATTTGGCTACAACTCAATATTCGCGAGTGGCACGATTGCATCAAATGTGTCAACTTGCCAGTCAACAAGATCCAAAAGAACATTTCAAACCGTGGGAAAAGCATCACGATGGTTGGTCTGCAATCAGTCTTCGAATGAATAAAGCCCCGATTAGTGAATCAAAAATATTTCTAATCATTTCAACACCTCTTTTGATGCTTGAAGTTCTTATGGCGCCTCAAGTTTTTGGTTCAGGTTTCGGAGGATTTTGTCTAACATCATTGCTAATTCTATTCACTGTAATTTTGGGAATGAGAATTAGTCGACGATGGTTCCAACGCCTAAATCGGCCTGCATTCAACCTTCTTCGTGCAATGGATTTTGAGACATCAACAGGATATGTTGTGATTCCAGAAGACATTCGTATCTCAAAACTCTTCATGTTTATTCTAAGCAGAAGACCTCCTGCTTTCCAAGAGCGTATGCTCAAAATTGTTGATGCAGGAGAGAAACTCAAAGGAGATTGGAAACCAACTTTACCTGATTTCAATTCTCACATCTCTGAAGATGAAGAGCCATTCTGGAACCAAGAAGGAGAGGAATTAACTTCCTTTGAAGAAGAGTGAATCTTCTTCATGTCCCTGCTGTATAATCGTCTTTGTAATCGATTTGCTCTTGTGTGAGTTCATCGATTGTGATTCCTAGAGTTTCAAGTTTGGTTGTTGCTAATCCTTGATCTTGTTCCAATGTGATATCATAAACGAGGTTATCCATTGATGCTGATTCCTTTGCTAGACGGCAAAGGGAAAGGAATTGATTTGCAAAAGACATGTCCATAACTTCAGATGGGTGTCCTTCAGCAGCAGCGAGATTGACCAATCGTCCGCGAGCCAAAAGGAAAATCTTGTTTCCGTTTGGCATTGTGAATTCTTCATTGTCCCTACGAATCGTACGAACAGAAGTTGCAGATGCTTCTAGTGACTCAACAGCGATTTCACAATCGTAGTGGCCGGTATTTGCAACAATCGCACCATCCTTCATTACTGCGAAATGGCGTTCGACGATGATGTCCTTCATTCCAGTAGCTGTACAGAAAATATCGCCTATGGAGGCTGCTTCGTCCATTGTCATGACTCGGTATCCATCCATAATGGCTCTGAGGGCTGCGAGTGGATCAACTTCTGTGATGACGACATTCGCACCTAAGCCCCGGGCTCGCATAGCGACACCTTTTCCACAGTGACCGTAACCTGCAACAACCATTGTTTTGCCCGCAACGAGGACGGATGTAGCACGAAGGATCCCATCGAGTGTAGATTGACCAGTTCCGTAGACGTTATCGAAATCCCACTTTGTGATTGCATCGTTAACCGCAAGAACGGGGTACTTCAGGTCCCCCGCTGCAGCCATTGCTCTCAATCGATGGACTCCAGTTGTTGTCTCCTCTGTACCTCCGAGTACACCTGGAGCATACTCAGAGCGTTCTCCATGAACTCGGACAATTAGATCTGCACCATCATCAAGAGTGAGCGTTGGTTTGAATTCCAGAGTTTTATCGATGCACCAATAGAAGTCTTCCACACTTTGTCCATGCCATGCATAAACGGAGTATCCTTCACGAGCAAGCCACGCAGCAACGTCATCTTGAGTCGAGAGTGGATTGCATCCTGACCAAGAGAGTTCTGCTCCTGCGGCTGCGATTGTTTCGATAAGGACTGCTGTCTCTTTAGTGACGTGCAAACATCCTGCCACGCGCATTCCAGCAAGTGGTTTTGTTCGCTCTGCTTCTTCTCTCAAAGCCGCAAGAACTGGCATTCTTGCACGTGCCCAATCGACTCGAAGTGAGCCTTCTTCGGCCATACCAATATCTTTGACTGCGTAGGCATCGCCTGTATCTAGTTCTTCCATAGTCAAAGGCGAGGCCCAGTAGTTCTTGAACCCATCTCTCCGACCATGGAGCCAAGAGTTGGAGATCTACTGTTGCTGTTGTGCCTGAGCGGCGTATTGCTGGGCATACTGCGATGCAGTTGCTTCATCGTAACCTTGAGCGACGAATTGCTGGAAGTATTGGTTGTAATACTGTGTGTACAAATCGTTACTCGCTGCAGCTGGTTGGGCAGCAGCTTGTGGTTGCGACGCAGCAGTTTGACCTACATACTGAGCAGCATATTGACGAGCCGTTTCTTCTGGATAGCCTTGAGCAATCAGTTGTTGCACATACTGTTCAGTCATATCTTGATCTTGTCCATAACCGGCCGCAGCAGCACTGAGGTTATCCACCTTGTCTGCATTTCCACCGCCACGGAGGAACAGTAGAGTTACACCGCCAAGAAGGATCAGTGAACCGACAATAGCAATAATGAGCATGAGGCTGCTGTCCTCAGATTCACCTGAATTAACATCAGTACCAGGTTCGCTCCAAACACCAGTAGTTGGATTGTATGACCATTCCCCATTCCAATCACAGTCGAGTGATGTAGCGTTCCAAACAAACTCACCGCCAGCGGCTTGAGCAGATTCGTTGGCTAGAACACCACGGCATTGCTTAAGGTTGATGAGAACCATCTTGGTCAAGTCATCTGACCATCGTTCATCATCGCCTTCGTAAACACGAACCCAAATCTCAACAACTTCGCTGTTGTTGCTGTAGAAATTATCGATATCGAGAGACAATTCGAAAGTGTCTTGATCTGATAGTGCTACAGAACGAGCAAATTTATTGTCAGTGATGAGGTTGTACTTTTCAATCGCAGAAGAAGAGAAGTCATCTCGAGAGAAGGATGCTTCAACGTAGACTTCTCCGGTTTCAGAACCAGATAGGATTGTTCCTGTAATTGTGTAAGTCGATTCGGTGACACCAACGGAGGTATTCTCAAAGTTGTCGTATTGAACCAATGGGATTTCATCACCATAGCCTTCAGGAACGACAACGAAGTACATTCTGTACTTGTCTGAGAACTTACCAGACGCATCATACACTCTCAATTCCATACGGATTTGGGACTCAGCAGTTCCAGATGAATCAACAGTTTCATTTTGGAATCGATATGTGAACATTCCGTTGCTAGCTGCTGTTTCTTCAAAGGTGTGGCCTTCGAGGTTAAACGATGTATCACCATACGGTGCATCAAAGAAAATCTTCCATTCATAGGTGACAATTCCATTTGATCCATCGATGGCATCGGCGTCAAAGGATTGACTTGCATCGAAGTTGACGACAAGTTCTCCATTCTCATTGAGAATCA
Source organism: Candidatus Poseidoniaceae archaeon (assembly GCA_049623485.1). Taxonomy (GTDB): domain Archaea; phylum Thermoplasmatota; class Poseidoniia; order Poseidoniales; family Poseidoniaceae; genus MGIIa-L2. The sequence continues at coordinate 9,098 of JBMZTB010000051.1, read as the reverse complement.
ATCGGTTAACATCCCATTCTGTATTCGAGACAGTCTTAGTACCGATGTATTCGATATTATCCGAGGATTCAATGGTGAGGTTTGCCTCTGGAGCGAAAGCATCAGCAAGAACATCGTTTGTTTCAACGACGACAGAGATGATTCGAGAGTGACCTGCTTCATCGTGAAGCAAGAGCGTTACAGTCCATTGCTGACCTTGTAGACATCCAGTTGCTGAGGAAAGATCGACTTTACAGAATGCTGCATTTGGAGAAGCATCTGTGGTGTGGTCTGTTCCGCTAGCCATTGTAGCAGCATTCCAATCGGTTGGTCCATCAAGAATCCAATCGGTTGTAAGTGGAGCAGTCGTGGCTGTTGTGTAACCAAAGTTGACGGTTGCATCGCTCTTCATGTAGTGAGTAGCGTAACCACCAGTCGAGGGATCGATGTTTGGTGTATCGCCATCGATAGTGAGGCCCAAATCAGTTCCAAGGGAACCAAACCCTTCTGGATAAGGCGTTACTGAGAATCCAAGCATGTTACCCAAAAGTGGGAATGTTGCACTATCAGCACGGGAAGAGTAAGTTGCAACATCTATTGTTGATACAATCATACCGCCTTGGTAGTAACTACACGTTCCCATGATGACGTCTTTGCTGTTCGCATCAGTTCGTAGTAGGCTCTGGAAGTATCCACCATCCTCCATGTATCCATTACAGACACCAGGAACGTTTTGTGTGCTTACCGAGTTTGTGTTGAGAACCGCTGTTGCAACAGTGCCATCGCCTTCAAATCCTTGGAAGGATGTTGTGGAAACATCGTTCATAATTGGATGGTAAGGGTCTGCGATATCGAGACCAGTGTAGGTAATCTTAGTTTCAGGAGTGTTTCGGCTTTGAACATCCATTCCGAATGGAAGTCGACCATTTAATCCGACGTCTAGACCGTAAATTTGGCTTCCTTGTGGACCAAGGTGAGCTTGGACTGTACCGCCAGCGGACATGAAAGATTCCAAGGTTTGTCGGTTAGCTGTTGATCCAAGTTTCTGGTAATAACCGCGTCCACCGCTTTCAACGTCCTTTGCAGCAATATCATCTTGCCATGGCAAGAGGACCTTGTCGTAATGGGTGAGCCATCCGCTGTCAAGATATGTGGTCCAGTCGTTAATGGAGAACTGCGTGTAAGTCATTCCAAGGAGTTGCAAATCTTCCTTGATGGTTGATGTACGTGCGGTTGAATCACCAAGTATTGCAACATCGATTGTATCTGCGAAGGTTGCGTGGAAGTATCGTACGTTACCACTCGGGTTTCCGTTTGCAAGTTCAGCATGGAAACTGATGTTGTAATCGTGACCATCGGTCCAACCATTAAACACAGGGAATGTGACGTCTATTCTCTCGTTAGAATTGAGGGCCGTGGTTTGAGTATCTGATGACGCTTGGTGAACCTGAACTGAATCGGTTTCGTCAAAGACGGTCATGTAAAACATGTAATCGCCTGCAAGGACACCATTTGTGGCCTTGATGTCCCAGGAATGGGCAAGGCTTCCATCAATCGGTAGGGCACAAGCGTAGGTTCCATCATCAAGGCAACCAAGTGTTGTTGGTTTTCCGAGCGTGATGTCAACAGATTCAACATTGAAGATCACCTGTACAATGTTATTCGCTTCGCTTAATTCGTTATCATTGAACCAGTTAACTCCAGCAGTAGTGTTGTCAAAGATTGTCTCTGCACGAATCATGTATACTCCAGAAAAGAACTCATGGCTTGCGAGAGTCGTTGTGTCAACCTCTTCAGCATCTACATTGGTTCTTGTTGTTGTGTACGAAGCGTCTTCGTAGAATGTGAATTCTTGGAGACTGATGTTGTTGAAGGCAACACCCTTGAATCCATCATTGATTCCATTTCGTCCGTCGTCGTCACTCTGGAATTCGAAGTTGATGTCAACTGAAGATCCAGAGAGCGACATACATTCTCTGAACCACTGAGAACTGTCCGCTGCTGTGTTATTGAGCACATACAGGTGAGTGAGGTCAATGCTTCGTGTCAGCACAAGGTCGTCAGAGTTGAAGAACACGTTGTAATTTCCATCGGTTCCGTCTGTCGATGAAGCATCGCCAACGAAATCAATTTCTGCTTGATTAATTGACTCGGAAGCGTTGGTAAATCCATCGCCATTGTCGTCGTTTCGACACGTACCGTCTTCATCATAATCGTTCCATTGTCCAAGTAGGATAGCGGAGTAGGAATCGCTTCCCTTAGTATAATCAAAGTTGATTGAAGCATAGTCGTTGACATCCACGATCGATGTACCGTCAACATCGATTCCGTAGAAAGTGTCAGCATAGTATTCAAAGTTCAATGAAACGAAGTCACCAGACATTGACGTGAGGTCGACACCGGGGACTGTGAGTGTTTCATTCTCCCAGAGGTCACCATAACCGCTCACTGCTGTATCACATGGGTGACCGAACCAGTATGCGTTGTTGTTGAAGATGGTGTCAGTACAAGCTAGTTCGTTGTAAATAGCCCCTTGTGGATTTCCGTCATCACTGTAGATGTATCCATTGGCTCCACCTTCGAAGGACTCTTCACAGATAACTGCTGGAGCACTGCAAAGAACATCAGAAGGTGTAGCAGAGAAGACTGTTGCCTTGATGTCGTAATCGACCATCGTGTTACCCCAGTTGTTGGTTGTAACATCAATATCAAAGATGCCCTCTGCATACAAGCCTCCAGGATTGAAATAATCGATTCCTTCAACCGCAGGGTCATAGAGGTTAAACGGTTGAATGTATCCTGTAATATCGTCATTTACAGATTGTTCGTCCCATGCATGGTTGCTCAGTGTTGCCGATATTCGATAGATTGTATCATTCAAAAGATCAGCTGAAATCGATGCTGTTTCGGTTTCACCTGGACCAAGATTAACAAGGTTCAGATTCGATTGGAGTGTTTGCGGATTTGGTCGATACGCTGTGTTTTGCTTGTAGATTGTAACATTGTCAATAGCGTATCCATCTCGGCCAGTCCAGAGGGATTCATTGTCGTCAGCGATTGAACCTTCAAATCCAGAGCGGAGTCTGAATCGAACGTCAACTGTTTCGCCAGCCCATGGGGAAAGATCGAATTCACCTACACCTTCCTCAGTAAAATTGCTCCATCCGTAGTAGGTGCCAGCTGATTGAGCTCCGTAGTAATAGACTCCTTCTGCAACTCCGCCAAAAGCATTGATCTTAATCGCTCTGTCGTTGTCGTAACCGCCCCACATGGACATGCCAGACAGACACTCTCCTGCAACTTGTGCCGAAGTGGGACAAGAAAGCACTGACCATCCAGTTTCTTCTGAACCGACTTCAACAAATGCGACATCGTCCCAAAGTTCAGTGAGGATGAACCCTGTTCCGTCGAAATTGCCCAATCCGCCCCAACCAAGGTGGCGGAACAGTTCTACGCTCAAGAAGGCTCGATCTGAACCTGTCAAATCAACATCTTCGAGTGTAAGAGCATCGTCCCAATTTCGTCCATATCCGGACCATTCGTCACCACTGCTGTTTGTTTTGTATTCTCCAGCCCACATGAAGTCGGTTGGGTTCAGATAGTTTGCGGATACATTTGGATCGTTGTTCCCGTCGGTTGCACCGCGTGATTGATTTGATTCAAGGTGCCACATCGAGGCTTGATCGATGTACTCATTGAGAACCCAATTACAACCTGCTCCACAGCCAGTGGTATCGGCAGCTGTATCGAAGTCGTGGGAAAACACAGTTGTGTTTGAAGAATTAGCTTCATCGACAATTTTCAATTCTACATCAAGTGTTGCAGATTGTGTTAATGTGTCCATACCTGTGTTGGTTACAGTAACATTGATGTCGCGAGTTCCTTCTCCAACTACACCAAAGAACCGGTCTACTGGAGATATTTCGATGCCAGTTACTGCAATATCTTTGCTGTCCATTTCTACAACGGTGATGTAGTCGTTTTGTCCTTCCCAACCAAGGCTGTCGCTCCAACTTCCGAAATTGAAAGAAGAATGTCCAACAACTATGTCAGGGGCTGAAGTTGAACTTCCAGCGAGTTGTCCAACTACTGCGATGTTTGGCCGGCGGCCAGCCTCGTAAGAAAGAGGTGTTACATATCCGCCGTTTCCGTCAGAGAGAGTAACTTGCACTGTTGTAGGGAAGTTAAGCCAGAAGGAAGAGGTTGAACCACCTGCAGAGTCAGATGTATTTTGTTGGTATGCAACAGTGGGGTTGACGAAATCAGGTTCGCCATCTCCGTTAACGTCTGCTATCGTTACGTCGTAAGAAATGTATGGGCCGAAATAAGCCAATGCAGGAGAGGACCAAGTTCCAACGGCAGTTGAAGTGGAGTATGTGATGTTCTCAAGGTTGCCCTGGGTCATTGCAATAGCATCAACAACACCATCAGAATCCATGTCGCCGATATCGAATGCACCAAAGGTGTTGGCCATGTTAACGACGTGGGATCCTGCTTGGGGAGTTGTTGAGAATGTGTAGGATGTTGGGAAAAGATTTGTTTGACAGTTAAATTCGATGACAGTTACATTGTCATCATTTCCAGGGTTGGTGGTTTGGCCCGTAGCATAGTCAACACCTTCACTTCGGAGAAGCCAAATGTCTTCATCATAGCACTGACTGCCAATTCCTTGTTGCCCTTCTCCCCAGTCTCCGACTTCGAGGCTTCGATAAGCGTTCGCTGAAGCCGTACCAAGAGCAGTGACCATTGGAGTTGTACTTTGAGAAATTGGACCCATGTATGTGACAACTCTTTGGTTTGAGATGTCACTCAGGAGATCGAGGATGAGAACGTCATCGTTTCCGTCATCGTTCACATCTCCAACAACAAGATCCCATGCCCAAAAGTGAGTGAATCTCTGGCCGATGGTAAACGAATCAGAACCGCATCCGTCATTTTCGAGGATCGTAAGATTCCCAGGCTCTCCTGCTGGAGCGCCGCTGTCGTCTGTCTTGAATGGATTGTTTCTCTGGAAAATTGCGATGTCTGGTGCGGTGTCTCCAGTAAACTCTCCGATTTCGAGGAATTGAACATTCGAGAACTCATCCCATTCTGCGTTTCGAGAGGTGTTCTTTGAAACCCAAACGTCATATCGGTCAGTAAAATCTCCAGTTCCATCGTTGGTGAGGATAGAAATTGTGTGAGTTCCATCAGTTGCAATGGCCATATCATTGAATCCATCGCAGTTGAAATCTGCGATACCAATGTCGATCGGATCACGATTTGTTGTATAGTTACGCGCTGCTGAAGCACTGGCGTTTGTCGCAAAGGCGGCTGTGGTCGAAATGACCATTATGAATACGAGAAATACGCTTCGAAGTTTTGCTCCGATTTGGTTCGTCTTTGGTTGCATCAATATCACTCATCTAAGCCAGTAATACTTCCACTATAACCCCTTTGATGTCCCGCTTCGGAATTTAGAGCCCAAATGTGCGAAAATCTGGCCCTTTTATTTCTAGCTGAGCCAGCGTGGTGAAGGGCCCCAACCAACGGCATTTCCACCATGAATTTTAACCAATTTTCCTGCTGCAAATAATGACTCTAACCAGACAGTCAATTCTACACCAGTTCGGCTTCCAAGTTTTGAACTTGCAACTTCTTCAATGACCTCGGTTGCAAGAGCAGTTCTTGCACCATCGCGTACAACAAGACGCATCAGTTCACGAAGCCATGCTTCTGCCATCGGATCAACACTCATTTCTCCTTGAATAGGACGAGGTTTTTCAAGATCTGAAAATGCCTCTATGAGTTCGATAACATCATTCTCACCAGGGGGTTCAAGGCCGATTTTTTTCAACTCAGCCTCGATGTTTAATGCTCCGATTGGACGTCGAACTGTTGGAATTCTGCTCGGATCAGGCGCTGGACCCATATCCAAAGGCGCCTCTGGCTCAGATTCAATATCGCCTTCTTCAGGAGAGGTTTTTGACATCAGTGACTGGGTAAATGCCCCTCCAAGAGGCATTGTCAAGCCAACATCGGAGAGACCAAGTTCATTGACAATCTGAGCAACCCATTCCCTTTGCCCTTCGATTGTTACGTTGACATCTGTCTCATCTGAACGGAAAACAAATCGTACGTCTTCAGAGGCCATGAATTTTCACTCCCTCTCTCTCATTTCAACATGTCGACCAAATCAGGAAGCCAATTGTCGAAGAACAGTGTGCAATATCCCACCATTTCGATAGTATTCGACTTCAACAGGTGTGTCGAGACGGACCGAAACTTCGAATTGTTTGCTCGAACCATTAGGATGATTTGCCGTTACAGTAAGTGATTGGAGGGGTTGAACCTCATCTGTCACAGGTATGCTAAACATTTCAGTTCCATCAAGACCGAGAGTTTCGTGAGATTCTCCTTCAACAAATGTCAATGGCAATACGCCCATTCCCACGAGATTTGAACGATGAATTCGTTCGAATGAGGTGGCGATGACTGCCTTTACACCGAGCAGATAGGTCCCTTTAGCAGCCCAATCTCGTGACGAACCTGTTCCGTATTGAGAACCTGCGAGGACAACCATCGGAGCATCGCTGTTCATTGCAGCTTCGTAAACTGAAGTTATTTCTCCGCTAACATGATCAAAAGCAAAACCACCCTCAGTTCCAGGTGCCATTTGATTGCGGATTCGTACATTTGCAAACGTACCACGCATCATAATCTCATGATTGCCTCTACGACTTCCGAATGAATTGAAGTCGCCCTGTTGGACTCCTCTTTCAGTTAACCAACGACCTGCAGGTCCTTCCGCAGGGAATGCTCCTGCAGGTGAAATGTGATCTGTTGTAATCGAATCCCCAAGTTTGAGAAGAACCTTTGCGGAATTAATGGGTTGAATCGGTTCTGCTTGAGAAGACAAATCTTGGAAGAAAGACGGGAGGCGTATGTATGTGGAAGCATCTTCCCACGGATAGAGAGGACTCGCTTCGGACGGAATAGAATCCCATCGAGGTTCATTCATTGCATCAGAATATCGTTGTTTGAACATTTCAGGCGTGATAACTGAACGAGCCTCTGCGATTTCTTCATCGCTTGGCCAAATATCTGAAAGCATGACTGGCATGCCATCCTTTGAAACACCAAGAGGTTCGGTGGTCAAATCTATCTCGAGTGACCCTGCGATAGCATAAGCCACAACAAGCGGAGGTGAAGCGAGGTAAGAGGCTTTGACTTTACCATGGACGCGGCCTTCGAAATTTCGATTACCAGAAATGACGCTTCCTACAATGAGATCTTCAGCATCGATTGCTGCTTCAATTTCTTCAGGTATTGGTCCCGAATTTCCGATACAGGTTGTACATCCATAGCCAACATTGTGGAATCCAAGTGCATTCAAGTCTTCTTGTAGACCTGTAGCCTCGTAATATTCAGTAACGACTCTGCTCCCGGGAGCCAATGAGGTCTTGACCCATGGTTTGACATCTAATCCTAGATTTCGTGCCTTTCGTGCGACAAGGCCAGCAGCGAGCATAACATCTGGATTCGACGTATTCGTACAGGATGTAATTGCAGCAATAACGACATCGCCATGGTTGAGATCATACATCACACCGTCTCGCTCAACGATAGCGCCACGGTTCAAATCAGATGGCTGCAACCCATGGCCTTGATGTCCAACTTCGTGAGTTAATGAATGAACAAAATGCGATTTCATGTTCTTCAAATCAACACGGTCTTGTGGCCTTTTCGGCCCTGCAAGAGCGGGTTCAACGGAAGATAGATCGAGCTCAAGAACTGCTGTGTAGGATTTCTCAGCATCTTCGGAATTGTACCACAGGCCTTGTGCTTTTGCAAATGACTCAACACCTTGAACGGCTTCTTCATCACGGCCAGTAAGGCGGAGATATTCAGTTGTGCGCTCATCAACGGGGAAAAATCCGCATGTGGCCCCGTATTCGGGAGCCATGTTTGCGATTGTTGCTCGATCTGCAAGAGAAAGAGCAACCATTCCCTCGCCAAAGAATTCGACAAATTTTCCAACGACACCATGTTCACGAAGAATCTCGACAATTCGAAGCGTCATGTCTGTTGCAGTGACGCCACTGTTGAGGGAGCCAGTAAGTCGAACACCAACAACGTCTGGAGAAAGCATGTAGATTGGTTGCCCAAGCATAACTGCTTCAGCCTCAATTCCACCAACACCCCAACCAAGGACACCTAGTCCATTGATCATAGTCGTGTGTGAATCAGTTCCAACCAACGTATCAGCGAGCCACACATTGTCTTCTTGTCGGGCGACGCTGGCTAGGAATTCGAGATTAACTTGGTGCACAATTCCTCTTGATGGGGGTACAGCCTGGAAGTTGTTAAGCGATTGTTGCCCCCACTTTAGGAAGGTATAACGCTCCATGTTTCGATGATATTCGATATCAAGATTAAGACTCAATGCCTCAGGATTTGCACCTGAAACATCGACTTGTACAGAGTGGTCAATAACCAAATCTACTGGAACTTGAGGATTCACTTTTTCAGGATCGCCTCCCATATCTACCATTGCATCGCGTAATGCTGCCAAATCAACAACAGCAGGAACGCCTGTGAAATCCTGCAGAATGACTCGAGAAGGACGGAATGGTATTTCTCCACGCTCGCTGTTGGCTTCCCAACCAGCAATTGCTTTCACATCTTCTTCTCGAATAAGAAAGCCATCACAATTTCGTAGTGCTCCTTCCAGTAAGACTCTCATTGAGTAAGGAAGATGGGTTGTTGAAATTCCTGAGTCATCGAGGGCTTGAAGTGCAAAATATGTGCCACCAATGTCGAGTTCTCGCTTTGCATTGAAAGGGTCTGAATCGCTCATGATTCAAGGGAATCGCGCCCCACTAATCAAGCAAACTGTTCACTAGTTTGGCCTCTTCACCAGAATTTGTACCATGGGTCGACTTCTTCACTTCCAATGAATTCGGCGGACTCAATTACAACATCGTTTACAGGCTCGTCACCTTGACCGGTTTCCACTTCGCTGATTGAAGTGACAAAGTCACAACCTGAAGTGATGTTTCCGAACACGGTGTGCACACCATCGAGCCAGTTAGGCGTACTGTCTTCTGGAATGAGGAAGAATTGGCTACCTCCCGTGT
>JBMZTB010000050.1:0-13109 GCA_049623485.1 Candidatus Poseidoniaceae archaeon | reverse complement strand
TTTGATTCAATAAATCATGCATTAACAACGATGCCAACTGGTGGGTTTTCCACTTATGATGCAAGTGTCGGTCATTTTGAATCCTACACAGTTGAATTGATCATCATCTTCTTTATGTTCATTGGAGGAATTAATTTCACATTGTTGTGGTTCATTCGGGAGGGACAATTCAAGAAAGCGACTCAAGATGAGGAATTCAAAAATTATCTTGTCTATATTTTGACTACATTCCTTTTCATAACCATTGCGCTATTAGTCACAAGGGATTACACAACAGCTGACTCATTTGTGGACAGTTTATTCCACGTGGTTTCGATTGGAACCTCTACTGGATATACTTCCACTGATTACATGCAATGGCCTGTATTTACCCACCTCTTGCTCTTCGTTCTGATGATTATTGGAGCATGTGCAGGAAGTACGAGTGGTGGATTAAAATTGATGCGGGTTAATCTCGCCTTCAAAGTAGCAATGCGGGAATTGATTCGTATTGCACAGCCAAGAAAGGTGCAAAAAATTCGAATGAATGATCAGGTTGTTGGCGATCAGCAACTCGGTTTAATAGTAGGAATGCTCTTTGTTTGGATTGGTTTATTTGCAATATCATCCATCATACTTGCATTAGTCATACCAGGGGAAGATTTTGAATCAATACTCGCATTGGTGGCTTCAAGTTTAGGCAACGTGGGGCCAGCTCTAGGAAACTATGGTCCGACAGAAACTTGGGCAGGTTTGAATTCAGGTGCGTTGATATGGACTTCCATACTCATGTGGTTCGGCAGATTGGAATTGCTTACTGCAGTTATCCTTCTCCACCCCCACACTTGGAGATCTGAATCAAAGGATCAGACAAATCGTGGTGCTTTGGCTCGATTGCGACGAATGATCTCGAGAGAACCAATAGAAGAATCAAAATAATGTTCGCTGAGCAGAATCTAAAGTAGGTTCTTCAACGATTTCTTTAGTGACTTCTTGAGCAGCTTCTTCTGGAAATTTTTCTTCAATAATGTCAGCAATCATCGGTTCTTTCCATTGTTGTTCAGCCTCATCAAATGCTTTCATCATTGCCTTTGTGGATTTCCGACTTACTGGCATATTGCACAAGGTTGCATGTTCCTCAGAACTGAGTCCTAGCGACAATGATATAGCAAATTGATTTGGATCGCCAATGACAGAATCTTCTCTGCTCAAGGCCGATAATAACGGCAAAAATTCTCTTCTAACAGTAGATTTACTGGTTTTTGACATGTCTGAAAGATGTGAAATAATCGCAGGTCGAGTCCATGAACCTGAACGACGTAAATAATGCGGATAACTGGCATAGATACGCCCTTCGAGTGGCTTTGAATTGGCAACACTTGCAGAAAGTGATGATAAATGGAGAGTCCAATACGAGGAATGATGAGCCAAATCACGGTATCTGCTTTCAACAGACTTGTCTGCTACAACGAGGGCATTCGAGGCTTTTTGTATAGACTCATTACCAAAAAGGGATGAATTGTTCCAATGGACCCAATTCATTAGGTCAGATGGCTGTTTATCGATGGTTCTACCAAGTTGAACCGCTTCAACTGCTGTACGAGAACGATACAGGTTTTCCATACCAGGAAAGACTTCGGTCGTAACATCACGAACTCCGGCTTCAAGATGCTCTGTTACCTGATTCTTTGTTAATGATGAAACAGAGCCTGTCGAGAGTACTTGGAGGTCTCGAACGAGAGCACGTAGATCACCATGATTACCTTCAATCAAGGATTCAATGGCATCTTGTGTGAATTCGATGTTTTCTTCGCGTAAAACTCGTCGGGCAATTCTTCGTAAGGCTTCATTCGATACACGATCGAAAGTAATTGTGGCCAAGTGTTTAGAAAAACGATCTTTGGTATTTCTCCATGTTGAAGATGAACGACCCCACAAGCCCATAACATCATTGCATGCTAAAATCACAGGTTGCTTTGTGTCTTCAAGGAGCCGTAGTAACTCCGCTTTGCCTCCAGAATCCCCCGAAAGCGAGGTTGAATCTTCTTCCAACTCTTTTCGGATACGATCCTCACTCACTTTTCGCAATCCACCTCCAATGTGATCGACTTCGTCTAAGAGAATGAGGGTTCTTTGGAGAGGTTTATTCGGATCGTGGAAGAGTGAGCGATGTGTTGAGCCTTGAGTTGCTGCTTTACGAATTGCAGCAGCATTTCTAGAATCACTTGCATTCAATTCAATTACGGTCCATCCCAAGTCATTTGCAATTGCACGAGCGACGGTTGTTTTTCCAACACCAGGGGGACCAACAAGCAGTATTCCTTTTTTCTTAGGATTGCCAGTAACCCAACCATCAAGCCATTCTCGAATTTGGCGACGTTGGATTTCATTGCCTTCTAATTGATGCTCAGACATCGGACGATGGCGCTCTGTCCAGTCTGAAGCGCCGCTCATATCCAATCATCTTGACGGCGGTTCTTGAAGGTGCTTCTTCGAATCAAAGGAACGGTAAATCATCGATTAAAATTCTGATTTGCGAACCATCATCTCGTGTCCGCATTGTCACCGTATTGTCATCGAGGGACTGATGATCAACAGTAATGCAGAGTGGAACTCCAATTTCATCCGCTCGAGCATACCGCTTACCTATCGATCCGCTTGAATCGTACATAGAAACAAGGTTAGGGATCAAGCAACATCGCTTATGTAATTCAGAAGCTATTCGATCCATTCCGTCTTTTTCAAACAGAGGCAGAATCACTACGTCGACTGGAGCAACAAGTGAAGTTAATTTCAACATACGATATGGTTCTCCACCTTTTTCTGATTCATCATATGCATGATCTAAAACATGCCAAAGGATTCTATCGATACCAAATGCTGGTTCAACAACATGAGGAATATACCATTCACCTGTCTCTTTTACAGTCTTTTGAACACGTTTGACATGTTGAGATTCGACAGTTAAAATTCGACCATCATCGAGTGTAACATCTGTAGGAAATTGAGAACTGGAATCGAGTGCTTCAACAAGGAGTTTTACTTGGCCTGCATCAGCCCTAAAAGCAGGACCTGCAACGCCCCCATCAATTGTCCAGCCATCGATTTCGATGATTTTAGGTTCCGAAAATTCTCTTCGAGCCCGCAGCGTCCTCCCACTGGCTTTTTCATGCGCTTCCAAATCATAGCAGCCTCGATGGGCAATACCAACACACTCAATCCAGCCATAAGAACCGAGTAACTCGACATCCCAGCAATCCGATGCATAATGGGCCATTTCATCAGCAGCATGTTGTCTGAACCGGATTTTATCACCATCAATTCCTAAATGAATGAGAAAATCGTAGGTTTTGCCCATAAAATATCCAACTGTATGATGGCGAATTAGTTGATTGTTCACAGCCTCGCTTAGGGAATGATTATGCAAATTGCCATCTCCATCAACAAACGCTATTTGAGTCGATTGCCAAGATGAAAAATCATGAGATTCCTGATTTTCTGGATCAATAAAATATTCCATTTCAGCCATGTTGAATTCTCTTAGCCGAATCATTCCTTGTCGCGGTGAAATCTCGTTTCTATATCCCTTTCCGACTTGAATGGCTCCGAATGGTAGTTGCTCTCTGAAATGACGATACAGAGCAGGAAACATCGTGAACATACCTTGAGCAGTTTCAGGACGCATGAATCCAGGACGGCCTGATTCACCTGCACCTATGGTTGTTGAGAACATCAAATTCTGAGCTTCAATAGGTGACCAAGAGACAGATCCACAAGCGGGACAGTTCGGAGAGGCCTCATCAAGCAGTGATTGTAAATCACCGAGATTCAAGGAATCTGGATTTGGGTGATGACTTTCTAAAAGCGTGTCAGCTCGACTTGCCTCACTACATTCCTCACATTGAGTCATAAAATCAGAAAATTCTCCAACGTGACCACTTGCTTCTAGCACTTCATAAGGAGTCACAGTCGGGGAAGATATTTCAACAACATTGCCTAAACTAATCCAGTGATTGAGCCAAGCCTGATTGATTTTTGAACGTAAGCGTCCACCAACTGGGCCAAAATCATACAATCCTTTTGCCCCGCCATAAAGGTCGAAGGCAGGAAGTAAAATCCCTCGTTGCCTCAACATCCCTTGAAGTCGCTCAAGTCGTGCATCATCGGTCATACCAGTATCCCCGTATCGTCTGCTGTTGGACATGGCATTTCAAGTTCTCCACAAGGTGAAAGGCTTGGATTCAAAAACCAGAGGTGTTTAGTAACGTCATGGGCCAGTCGATGGTGGCGATAGTGGAAGATGATTGCACAGGTTGTGACTTGTGTATTCCACACTGTCCATTTGAAGCTCTTCTGCCCATGAAAACCTCTCCTAAGGAAAGGAAACACAAGAAAAGACCAGTTATTGTCCTTGCAAGTCAATGTGTCGGTTGCCTTTCATGCATAGGTTCATGTCCAACAAAAGCCCTTCATGAGATTGCTTTACCCCCTAATGCAATACAATCTCCTTTGGTACTTTCAAGCGACGATCCACCTACTGAACCCGTGATACGATGGGGTAAGAAAGGAATCGGTTGGGCTTAGGCGAACAACGAAAGTATCATATGCATAGCACCAACGCTCTCGCACCACTGAGATTGGTGAATAAAAAATGCCTGAGATAGAGTATCTAGATAATCCCTATGATACTGATATCCTATTGGAGAAATTATGTCCTCCAGTTCGAAACTGGTTCAAGGAGAAATTCCCTGACTTTACTCGCCCACAAAAACTAGCAATTCCGACAATTATGGACGGCGGCCACTTGTTGCTCTGCTCACCAACGGGTTCGGGTAAAACACTTACAGCATTTTTAACCATCATCGATCAACTTGTTCGCAAAGCGCTTAATGGTAAATTGGAAAAGCGTATCCATTGCGTTTATATTTCACCAATCAAGGCACTCGCAAATGATATTCAGAAGAATTTAATTGGTCCATTGACCGAAATTTCCGAACGATTCTTACCAGATCGTGCTCAAGAGATTAAGGTTGGATTACGGACAGGAGATACGCCTCAATCGGAGCGTCAAAAGATGCTCCGAAACCCACCTCATATTCTTATCACAACTCCTGAAAGTTTGGCTATTGCCATTACTTCGCCTCGTTTTCAACCAATCATTAGTGATGTTGAATACATGATTATAGATGAACTGCATTCGCTGGTACCAACGAAAAGAGGCGTCCATTTAGCACTCACACTCGCATACTTAGACACGCTTCTCGATCGTCCGGTCCAACGTATTGGGATTTCAGCAACAATGGAGCCATTGGAAACTGTTGCAGAATATCTAGTCGCAAGTGATGACCGTGAATCGCGTGGCGAAGGTCAAAAGGTACACATCGCTAAAGTCTCTGGTTCGAGAGAGCTCGATTTGGACATCATCATTCCACATCAAAAATTCAGTGACATGGCTGTCTTGAAAATACTGGATGCGAACATAGAGGTTATCGCCGACTTGATTACAGCCCACACGACAACCCTTGTTTTTGCAAATACAAGAAAGATGACAGAAACACTTGTTCAACGCCTCCGTCCACAATTGGGAGACCTGATTGCAGGCCACCATGGTTCAATGGACAAGAAAATTCGTCTTGATGTTGAACAGAAACTGAAGAAAGGACACCTTCGCGCAGTCGTCACGTCATCATCTCTTGAGATGGGGATCGACATTGGTACAGTCGACATGGTGATTCAACTCGGCTCACCTGGTGACATCGCTACAGCATTACAGCGGATTGGTAGAGCAGGTCACCACGTCGGTGGAATACCTCGTGCACGATTTTTACCATCAAGTGTTGATGATTTAATTGAACTTGCAGCCCTTCAGGCAGCAATCCAAACCGGTGATATGGATCGTCTCGATTTCCCCGAAAATTGCCTTGATGTGGCAGCACAATTCCTAATTGGACTTGTCATTATAAATCAGATCGATATTGATGAAGCATATGAAATCGTATCAAGTGCATGGAATTATAGAAACTTCGCATATGATGATTTTATTGAAGTCCTTGATATGCTTGAAGAAGAACGTCGTATATGGATCGACTGGGAAGAGAACACATATGGCAAACGTGGTTATTCTCGAATGATCTATTACACGAACATCGGTACAATTGCACCTGATAATTCATATCTCGTATTCAATGCAGAAGGATCGATTCTCGGGCAACTCTCAGGCTCCTTCGTATCAAATCTACGTGGGGGAGATGTCATTCTTCTTGGTGGTTCAACCTACAGAGTCACCAATATTCAAGGTACAAGAGTCAATGTAGCCTCCGTAACAGGATACAGGCCTACTGTACCTTCATGGTCTGGAGAAGCACGATCTCGAAGTCGAGAGCTTTCATCATCTTTGCTTTCTCTCATTCGACATTGTATGATATCACTTCGCAGAGAACAAGATCCACGCATCATGTTAAGAGAAGCATATGGACTTTCAAAACCAGTAGCAAGCGCAATTGCACGACACTTAGAAGAACATACCATCGATTCATTCCAAGTTCCTGAACCAAACAGGATTCTCATTGAACAAATCATCGGCAGTGGACATCCTGCTTACCTCATAACAACTTGCAGGGGTCGTGGATTCAATACTGCCTTGGGATATTTCATGGCAGGGATAGCAGAGACATCTGGAGTAAGCGTTATTGAATTATCATTCGATGAGAACGGACTCCTAATTAGGACTGCGCAAGAAGTTGACCCATCTCAACTGTACGAGGCGTTTCAATCAAACAATCACATCGAGGTCATCGAGCGATACATCCTCAATACTCAAATTTTTGCAAAACGGTTTAGAGAAGTTGCTGGTCGCTCAATGATTATTCCAAAGAGGGTTGGAGCAGAAGAAATTAGCCCACAACAATTCCAGCAAAAAGCAGATGCGCTTCTGAATCGACATCGGACGATGGAAAACTCACTGCTCATGAGGGAAGCCAAGAACGAGATTCTTTTCGGAGATATCGACATCATCAGCCTCAACCAATTCTTACAATCATGCATCGAAGGCGATGCACGTATTGTACACACTAAGGTGACCGTACCGTCTCGACTCGGTATGAGTTTGTTTATGTCTGCATTTGAAGATTTAATGTCGATGAAAACAAGAGCATTTCTCGTTAAAGACATTGATCCAGAGGTGCTTCGAAGACTCCTGGGGACGCGTTCATTAGCAACTGAATTAACCACTGAACAACTTGTTCGCTATTACAGCGATAAAGCCCCAGTTCCAAACAATCCTCAAACGTTGTATGAGTTAATGCAACATGGAGGGGGCTTGGACCGCTCGTTCAACAACCCGCTCTACAAAGAGAAATTGGAAGGTATCGGTCATGAACTCATTCGTGGTTGGGTCGAACATCTCTGTGCCTCAGGAAAAATCACCAAACTTGAAGGAACAGGAATGCCAGAAATCGATGGGAAGTGGTTCAGTCCATTCATGGCAGAAATCCATGGTACACTCGGTTGCTTAGCAGCAAATAAATCCGATTCAATCATTGATTTAAGAGATTATGATACCTCTGGCATGTCCTTTAAAGTTGCAACTGCATTCCAAGGCACTCAACCAACAGAATGGAAGACGATGATCGTCGGAGACCCGCATGAAGCCATGCGGGTGAAAGTTCTCGAAATGCTTGGATCAGAAGGGCCAAAGACTGCTGATGTCATTCACAATCGACTGCCATTCTCTGAAAAAGCAGTTAATCGAATTCTTCATGAACTCGAAACGAGAAATGTCATTTCTGTTGGATTCTTTACACAAACTGACGAAGCTGAATTTATTTTGAAGGTCGATGAACACATCATCACCGGCGGCGAAGAAGAAGTTGTTGAATACAGATGGATTCAAAATTTAGTTCTTGAAAAGTCCTTCAAGAAATACACAGATGTATTTGATGCATTTAACGAACATGTCTTCGTACAAAAGCAACAAGAATTGTTGTACAGGATTGAAGACTTCAGGTTTAAAGATTGGAAGGATTTGCAACTCGATTCAGATGTTATCAGTGGGCGATTATTGCACAACCGAATGGGGTATACAACAAAGAACAACATACCTATGTTGCTCGGTCTCAAGCCTGAACCATGGATTGGCGCCATGGAAGAAGTTGTTCTTGAAAAGCTCACACCACATGAAAACATTACTCGACAGGAACTGGTTCAGGATTTCCCGAAAGGGGAAGAACATCGCCAAATGGAAAGGGACGTAAAGAATGCAATATCAAATCTTGAACGACAAATGTTGTTCGTAAAACAATTTGAAGAGGTGATCGGACGCAGAAGAAGACTTTCGCTCTTCCACAAGGTTCACGGTGTGTACCAGCCGATGGATTTTGAGGATGCACTTGCAGAAGTTGTACGGCGAATGGGCCCAGTGAAAGCAAGTACGTTACGATTTTATGTATCACGTAATTACGAAGATCTTCTTGTTGCATTATCGAATTTGGAAAAGAATGGTCGTATTGCAAAGGTCACAGCCCTTGTCCCAGATCCAGAAAATTTCTATTGCGCCCCAGATGAAGTGGAACTCCTCCGTACACCAAGACGCGAAGATAGACAAATGCGCATTCTCACGCAATCTGACCCGTATGTATCACGATTCATCTGGGAAGTTCGTTCTGCACTTGATCGTGGTTGGTATTTACCGGTTTTCAAGGGTGTTGATCCAGTTGGTAAGGTTCTCATGTTCAAAGTCAATGATTATCTTGAAATCAAAGACATGCACGTTCCAACAGCCTATTTTGAAGAATTCTGTGATGCATTCCACATTCTTCTTGACAACCATGCTGATCAACTTGTGGATGTTGCTGTATTAACAAACGTCAACAGTGAACCGATTTCTGAACTGAGCGCTCCAATGCGTGCTGGATTGGAGCGAATCGGTTTCAAGCAAGTTGGAGAACGGATGATTCGAGGAGGAGTTGTTGACCCACAGCCTCGAGAAATCGCAGAACGAGCGCTCTTTCATCAGCATCATTTGCATCAAGAAACACGCCATGAAAATGAAACTTTAGCGCTTAAAACGATTAAAGAAATTCGAGATGATTTCGCCTTGCGTGGTCGTTGTGAAGTCTTCCGTACGAACCTGAAATCAATGGCTAGTGCAAACCGACTTCACAAAGGAATCAACATGAGGGGGCATCAAGTATGGGCGCCGTACGAACACTTCGAAACCTTACTGACAATTCGAGGAATTCCTCCAGAAGATGATCTGGTGGATATTGTAGATTTCTTTAGCACACAATCCGATCCAAATCTGTTCAAAGAACGTCATGCATTGACTCAATCTGAATTTAGAAAACTGGTTCAACCACTTATTCGTACAGGCCATATCGTCGAAGACTTCAGGGGTGGTTTTAGGGCAGTTCACGCTCGAACAGATGCTGATCCAGTCGAATTACGAAGAGAATACCTGCGAAATCTCGTGAGTGATTATCCAGTAATTACCCTCAAGCAACTGTTGCGTCTCTCGGGAACACCTTTCAAACCTGAAGAACTCAAAGCGATTCTCAATGGTTTTGAAGAGGATGAAACATTGGTCAAAGGATTCCTTATCGAAAACTTGCATGAAGTCTGTTGGGGTCGAAAGGAACTTCTTTCTTCAGCAAAGGAAATCAATCCAATTCGAGACTTTGTATTGCCACCCACAGATCCTATCGCACCGTACTTTGGTGATGTTCTAAAAGAGCGATTCGGATTTGGAAGCGCATACCTCGTATTCAGAAATGCAGAACCTGTGGCTGCTTTCAAAGCAAATACACGGAATAAAACCATTGATGTCACTGATTATGAAGGCAGTGAAAAGGGATGGAGAGTTGTCAAAGAATTCGCTTGGGAGCATCAAATGCCTCTCAAAACTGAACTCAGGATTGGTGGAAAGAAACTCCAATAATGGCATTGTCAAATCAGGTTACCAGTTAGTTCTAATAGAGTACATTCATAGATTCCCGTATGAGTCCAGTGGGCAATGGCCTTATCAATAACCAGCGAATGAAAAGGTCCATGGAGCCTCCTAAGAGAGTTATCGCCCCAAGTCTCGTCGTTATGCTCATAGCATCTACACTTCTCGTTTTTGCAAGCCCAGTCAAAGCAGATATCACAGAGGAAATTGACATTCTTCATACCGCTATCAATCCAGAGAATAACAAGACATACCACCTTCTTTCGGCATCATCATGGGAAGATGCTGCCTACAGAGCACGGTCTTTAGACGGTTACCTCACCACCATCGATTCCGATATCGAAAATGAATGGGTGTTCGACACCTTTGCGAGTTTTGACGATCAAAGCCGTCATTTGTGGATTGGACTAAACGATGTTCAAGACGAAGGCAGATATCGATGGCATGATGGAACCCCATTCTTGTACAGAAGTTGGGGAGAAGCACAACCAACTGGAAGCGATGATGCAGATTATGTCCACATTGCTTCGACAAACATGGGCAACATAATGCCAGGAACTTGGAATGATTTGGAAAATAATCCAGAATACTTTCCTGTTTATGGTGTTGTAGAAGTTGGACAAGGCGCTGACTTTTCACTTCGTTTTAATGGCGTAGACGATCATATTCTCATCCCCAACGATGACGGTCTTGAGCCAAATGATACATTGCTAATTGAAGCGCTGATCAAGCCTTCTGACTTGAGTGGCATACGGTTTATCACCATGAAAGGCGATTATGGATGGGGGATGTATCTTTCCGACGGATACATAGGTTACTCTTCTGAATACAGCCTTTCAAAGCATCCTTTATCCAATATCTCCGTAACTGTCGACACGTGGTCCACAATTGAAGTCGAGATTATCGAAGGTGTTGGAGGAGAATTCCGTATTGATGGAATTCCAGCAGGTAATATCTCAGCCGATGATGCGAATATTCCAGCAGGTGATTTTGGATCGAATGACTGTTTCACTTCTGGCTCATCATGCGATGAACTCTACATTGCACGTATGGGTGCTGGCTGTGATTGCTATCATTTCGAAGGGATCATTGATGACCTTACAATTTACACATTGAATGAAACCAGTTGGGAGATTATGACTCAATGGACCTTCTGGGAAGGCGAAGGCAGTGATGTTGGAGATGCATTAAACAATGAGGTTTTAGAACGAAATGGTGAAATTCACGGAGCTGATTGGGTTATGCCTGATGGCTCTATTATTGCACAGGCTATTGAATTGATTAATGAAGATTATATCATAATTGAGGATGTCAAAGAGGGAGATACGCTTCTTTTCTATGTTGATGTTGAAGATTTAACTCGCTATCTCGATGTATCTTTTTGGGCTTGGTCAGATTATTATTGGGAAGATGATGTAGGGGAAGATCAATTCAATGTTTATGTTGGATACGATGAAATTCCCGCCCCGTGGGATTACGATATGGAATTGACTGGATGGTACGGTTCCATTTATGGTAGTTTTACTTGGCCAGAACATGACGTCATGTGGTTTGCTCTTGTGGCAAATCAAGATCTTGAAGAACTTGAAGTCAGCACATATTGGGACGTTGCAGAAGCTCCACCAAGTCTTGAAGAGATGACAGAACTGTTCAAAGGTGTGCCAATCACACAACAGTCGAATCAAGCCGAGGATTACGAAGCGGCAATCAATTACTATTTCGTCAACGTAACAGAACCACTTACCGAACTCAAGGTTCAGACTTATGGTGGCAAGGGGAATATACAGTTAGCCATCTCAAAAGGTGGACCAGTTGATCCAGACTATGGATGGGACATTGGTTTCATCGATGAAATATTACCTGGAGATGAATCCACGTTTTCCACAATGGAAGATTGGTCTATGGGCCAAGGGAATGATGAAGAAGTGAACTTATTCGATGTAGAACCTGGCATCTACTATGTCATTACTTACACATACAGAAAAGCCAACGATTACACCATCCTAGCAGACATGAACTACGCTCCAATAAATGCCGACCCTACAGCTGCAGTTGAATTAACGCCTGGTATTGCTCATGGGCCTATGAGTGGATATAGTGGACTTGATCAATACTTCTTCATTGATGTACCAACTGGTACTGAACGACTTGAAGTAGATCTCGATAAGGGATTCGGTGAAGCAAGTCTCCATATGCGTATCGAAAACATTCCAACGGCTAGTGAGGCAGATCATCACTCAGGTTCACCGGGAGCAGGTGATAAAATTGGCTTCAATAATCCAACACCAGGCAAGTGGTACATTCTTCTTGATTCTGAAACAGTCTTCAGCGGTGTTGAGATTACAGCATCCTTTACTGATCTCTACATTTGGGAATATGATGGAACTCCAGTTCAACTGTTTAAAGATGAACAAATCGATGGACTGAGTGCACCTTCTGGAGAAGAATTATTTTTCTATGTTGATGTGGGAAGAAACACACAGACGCTGATTATCAATACATTTGGTGGATCAGGAGACTTACTCATCGAAGGTGAAGGAGAAACGGGCTTTGGATTCGATGACTTCCCATTCTTTGACGAAGATATGATGGATTCAGGCAGACAATTCGGTGATGAAGAGTGGATTTCATATGGAGAAGGGACTTCTCAAGAGTTGTTCATCTATTTCCCTGCCGAAGGCAGGTTTGACATTACTGTTACGTCCTTAAACGATTTCTCTGATGTCTCAATTGTTGCAACGTGGGATGGACGCGATGGTGGCCCAGACGGTCCTGATGGACCTGAAGAACCAGTGGAGCCAGAAGAGATCATCCCCTGCGATGAAGGTCTGGAAGAAATGATGTCGGACAATGATATCAACGGAGATGGCCTCATTAGTTCAGCAGAATTCAGATACTTCAGTGACTTTGATGGAAGAACCGTTGAATTTTCCGAGGTAAATCAAAACGGTGATTCATATCTTGAATTCAATGAAATCGTAGCGTTTGCTTGCAACTGTGAAAATGAACTTAGCCTAATAGGAATACAACTCGACGGTCGCATGTCTGTTGAAAATTTTGATCGAATCGAATTCATGAATGATTTTTCCTCGCAAAAAATTGATTTTAATGCTGATGGATTTATTGATTCGTTCGAACTAGGAGAATTCGCATTAGTATGTGAGACATCGTACAACCCAATGGATAC
>JBMZTB010000049.1:0-13125 GCA_049623485.1 Candidatus Poseidoniaceae archaeon | reverse complement strand
TACAATTCACTCGAGGTTGCAGATTGAAGTTCCTCGATGAGAATAAGGAGTTTTTCACGCGTTTCTCTCTTGATTTCATTGTTGGTAAATCGCGCTGTTAAGTCTGCTTTCAGATTCTCTAATTCTTCAGCAAATTCCTGTGGATTGTCATAATAAGCTTGAACCAAGGATTGGAGATATGTCAATTCATTACGCTCTTCTTTGGTTAACTTAGAGTTCTTACGAAGAACCTGTACCCAGCGGAATGCATCCGGTAGTAATGCCGCCATTGCATTTGTTTGGAGTAACGTAAAGATTGCCAAAAGAAGTGCGCTTATTCCAATAGTCGTTGTCACTGGATCACTTTCACCAGAAAAGAAAGATTCGAATCTTGAAGTTGCTTCGTTATCTTCTTCTGACTCTACAATCTCACAACCAAGAGCATCGACAACTGTTTCTGGAGTCGTTCCAGGGCAAGTGTCGTCAAGGTCAGATACACCGTCTGAATCGCTATCAAGCAATTCCAATTGTGAATCACTGCAGCCAACTTCAGAAACATCTTGTCCCAATTGTGTCGAAGGACATTCATCCTCGGAATCGAGGATTCCATCACCGTCAGTATCATCGAAACATCCATCGCCATTTAGATCGAGTACAGATGCATTCACTTGAGGACACTGATCGTAAATGTCTTCGACACCATCGCCATCTGAATCAACTTCAATTCGACAACCAGCCTCATCGACCATTTCCGTTTCAGAACTATTTGGACAATCGTCCATTGTGTCATCCACTCCATCGCCATCTGTGTCTGCTGAACGGCTGCTATCATTCGGGAAGGCATCCGAATTGTCTCCGACACCGTCGCCATCTGAATCAACACTTTCCGTCGCATCATTCGGGAAGGTATCGGCATTATCTCCAACACCATCTCCATCCGAATCCGCAGATTCTGAACCATCGTTCGGGAAGACATCGGTATTATCTCCAACACCATCGCCATCGGAATCAAATTGTTCAAAGGCATTCATCGGGAACATATCGGTGTTATCACCAACACCATCGCCGTCCGTATCCTTGGTTTCTGTTGGATCGTTGGGGAATTCATCAGCATTATCACCTACTCCATCACCGTCCGAATCCAACTGTTCAAAGGGGTTCGTAGGGAAAGCGTCAGCATTGTCACCGACACCATCGCCGTCTGAATCAGATGTCTCGGTTACGTCGTTTGGGAACGCATCAGCATTGTCACCAACCCCGTCGCCATCGCTGTCCATCCACTCGTTGACATCGTTCGGGAACGCATCACCTCCGTTGCTGTAACCGTCACCATCGTCGTCTGGACAGCCGTTCACATCTTGGGTTGAGGATCCTGCGACATCTTGACAATCGTCGTTTGCATTTGGAACACCATCCCCATCCAAGTCGTTCTGATCGATAAATTCGAACGTCGAGGACAGTTGATGCTCAACTCCCTCATGGTCAATAAGCGAGACTGTGACATTTCCTGGATTTGCAACTGCAGGTGTTGTAAATCGAATTGTTGAGTCATCGATGACTTCAGCTGTTACCGAACCGAGTTGCCCGAACTTTACTGTGATTTCATTCGTGACACTCACACCAGTCGATTTTGTAGCATATCGGAGGACGTCATTTGTCTCATCACTGTAAGCGATGTGCATCATTCCCTCATCATCAATGAAAATCGAATTTGATTCTCCCGTCCCAGCACCTGTACTACCAGTTTCAAGGGTACTGACTTGCCAGTTCGGTGACGATGGATTCAGTGTGGCATATTTCACCTTCCATCCGTTCCAGGAACGATAAACGATGTGCGGATCGCCCGCAGCATCAACAGCGATTGAAGGGTTTCTGCCGGTATCTCCAGAAGAGTCAACCAATGTGTTGGACCATCCTGTGCTTGGGCTACCTGTAGAGTAACGCAAATCTTCGCTTTTGCTATCGTAATGAGCAATATGAAACATACCATCGTGATCCATGGCAAGAGATGTATACCCTCCAGGATACATGCTACTTACGGGATTGGCTGACTCGGGTGCGTATTTACTCCACGAGCCCCCTTTGTCTGTTGCAAACTTTAGTTTCGATTGGTCACGGTATTGATAGGAGATGTAAACATCATCATTGCCATCAATGAGAATGGCTGAATCGCAACCCATGTTTGTTCCTGACTCAATACTTTGCGTTGTCCATGTTGATCCATCAAAAGAGGCTAATCGCAATCCATTTCCACAGTTTGACCCTGATGCCGCGAAAGAAACATGTGGCATATTGTTTGAATCAACTGCAATACCTACTGGCCCGAATTTCCCGCTGGTTGATACTTGATCATCGTGCCAAGTTGTGCCATCAAAATGCAGATATCTGATTTCAGTACTGTAAGCAGCATACGCAACATGGAGTTCATCGTTTTCATCGATGACCATATGTGTGTCCCAGCAATATATTCCTTCACAATCGTGAATCTTTGTTGAAGTCCAAGATGATCCATCAAAAACACTGTGTCGAATATCGTAACTAGTACCGGAGATGGCAACGATGTGGACATGCCCATTGGAGTCAACGACAATGGCGTTTTCAAGTCCAGATTCGTCTGCGAAGTCTGCAGTTGCTCTTGTCCATTGATGATTGATGCCATCGTAGGTTACATTTGTGTCATCAAGATTCGAAAAACCGCTCCCTGTAATGGTCACTTCCTCTCCGCCAGTGATCCATCCAGAACTCGTTGAGAGTGAGGTTTGGAGGGGGCTTGAATTCTGAATCTTATTCCACTCTGCTTCTAGAGCAGTTTGTTGTGTGATCATTGGAGATGCGAAAACTATGAGGAGTATAGCACTTACAAACAATGCTCGCATGGGTTTTGCTATCTCTTGAGTTTAAAATATCCTTTGGTAACGGTTTTGTTACCTATCTTTTTTCACACCTCTCCGCATAGTGAAAAAAATTCAATTCCATCAGCACATCACTCAAGAACTGGGTTCACTTGGAAGAACCATGGCGAACGTCCTAACATTGGACAATATCAACGTCGAAGGCAAGACTGTGCTCTTGCGCGTTGATATCAACAGCCCACTTGATCCTGCAACCAAGTCGTTTCTTGATGATACAAGAATTCGTGCCATTCTACCCACGTTGAACCGATTATCAAAGGCAAAAACTGTTCTTATTGCTCATCAATCCAGGCCTGGAAAAAACGATTTCACCAGTACCTTGGGTCATGCACGTGAACTTGGGCGATTATTGGGGCGCTCAATCCGTTGGGTTGAGGATATTCATGGCGCAAAGGCAATGGAGGCTATTGAGGAGATGAAGATAGGCGATATTCTCATGTTGAACAACATTCGAATGGATCCTGAAGAAGTGAATCGAAAAGGCGATGCTCTCGCTCTTTCTGAAACACAACTCGTTCAAGATTTGGCAAGTGTTGCAGATGTCTTCGTAAACGATGCGTTCGCATGTGCTCATCGATCTAGTCCAAGCATCGTTGGTTTTGCTCACCACTTACCTTGCGTAGCTGGGGAATTAATGGCTCATGAAATTCGACAAATCGATCTAGCACTTGAATCTCCAAAGAGACCGTGTGTGGCTGTTCTTGGAGGCATTAAAGTAGATGATAGCATCGAAGTAGCGCACAATATGTTACAAAATAATATCGCTGACGAAGTTTGGTTTACTGGAGGAGTTGCTAATCTGGCCATCCATCTTTCAGGGAATGATATCGGAGAAGGAAACATTTCGTTCTTGCAGAATGAATTGAAGGATGCATGGGAACCCACAGTTAAATCGGCAACAACTTTGCTTAAATCGCATAAAGATAAGATTGTCTTACCAACCGATGTTGCGGCGAATGTTGAAGAGAATCGTATCGATATCAAGGTCGAGAATTTGCCTATTCACGCACCTCTTTTTGACATGGGGATTACATCTATTCTTGCCCTATCCTCTCGGATTAAGAGCGCAGGAACAATCATTCTAAATGGCCCTGCTGGAGTTTTTGAATTACCAGATTTTGCATTAGGAACAATTGAGATGCTCAATGCATGTGCTGAATCAACTGGATATGCTGTCATGGGCGGAGGACATACTGCAACACTGGTCAGCCAACGCGGTCTTGCCGACAAGATGGGACACGTCTCCACTGGTGGCGGCGCTTGTTTAGATTACATTGCAGGTAGGACGCTTCCTGGAATTGAAGCACTTGAGATCAGTGCTCAACGATACCAGTTGGAAATTACACCACTCATCCACGATGAATAGAGCCGTGAATGCTGAACATGTAATTGCCGATTCAATCACTAGGCTCATGAAGAAGCACAACTAGCAATGGTCATGGGCGATGATACTGCCGTTCGTTATCGAAACGCGGTTTTGTATGATGATCGGTTCACTAAACATGTTGGAGATTTCCTACTCCACAAAGATGGAACATGGTCAGAATCAATTGGTGATGAAGATGTTATCGACGATATTGATGGATCAAGTCGAGTCATTACTCGATCGTTACAGAATTGGCATACCCATCTCGCAATGCAGTTGAATGCCCGCGATTTTAGTGATGGTTTTCCACTTCACAGATGGCTCGATGAGGCCATATTTCCAACAGAATCGAAGATTACACCTGAATTCGTTCGAATCGGCGCTCAGGCTGCTGCTGCAGAAATGATTCGTACGGGTTCTACGTTTGCTGCAGACATGTATTTCTTTCCTGCCGTAACTGGTAATGTCCTAGAAAAGGCTGGATTGAGAGGACTTTGTGGAGGTCCTGTAAGTGATGCTGCGCTTCCATCGCATGAAAATGCACAATCTGCTTTAGCTGAACTGGATGGCTTGATCGCTAACAATTCCGAAGAGAATCTCGTGCAGTATGCTATTGCCACTCATTCTGTCTACCTTTGCTCTGAAGATACTTTGCGAAGAGCAAGTGAACTTGCTGAAAAAAGAAATGGACGTCTTCACATTCACGTGAGTGAAACACGAAAAGAAGTCGCTGAATGCAAAGAAAAAACTGGAATGTATCCTGTTGAATATTTGCAATCAATTGATTTTATTCAGCCAGGGACAATTTTTGCACATGCTTCTTGGGTTAAGAAAAATGAAATCAGGATGATGGCTGACCATGATGTAACTGCAGTACACTGCCCGTCTTCAAACATGAAATTAGCCTGTGGCGGTACCCTTTCGTATCCTCCTTACAAGAATGCAGGTGTTGATTTGAGAATTGGTACTGACGGCGCTGCATCCAGTGGAAATGGACTCAATTTACTCCATGAGGCTCGTTTAGCAAGCCTCGTCCAACGTCATGATCACTGGGATTCGACGTTGCTTCCTGCAAAGGATATTTTCAGTATTGCAACGAAAGGAAGCAAAGATTGGGTTGCTTGGAATCTTGATGATATACGAATGCATCCTCTTGGCCGTTCAAACAATCGTCATCTTGCAAATCTCGTTTACAATGGCGGCGATTGCTTGGATGTATGGGTTGATGGACAAGCACTACGACTCAATGGGGAAACAAAAACCGTTGATGAAAGAGCAACGATTCAAGAACTTAATTCGGCAGTTAGCACGTATTATGATGGGATTGAATAATCAATCTCGGCCATAGTAAATCATTGTCGCACCGATTCCTAGAACGAACATCGAAACTACAACACTAAACAATGAATGGCTAATATGAGCCTCATAGTCGATATTGACTTCAGCACCTTCTGGTAATGCGCCCTCTTTTGCCCCTAGGGCAGCATAATACGTTCCAGATTCCATTTCCCATGTGAAGCCTGTATCAGCGTTTGCATCCGCCTCCCCGGCTTCAAAATTTAACGAGACTCCGTTACAATCAGAACCGTCAGAAAAGAATGGTGGGACGTCTTTACAACGATTCTTTTCATCTTCATCGACAATTCCAATCCAAACGTCATCACGATCCCATGTAAATGTGAGTTCAGTTGAAAGAATACCAACAAGAGGATTGCTGGGGAGTGGATCATCAGAAAAAAACGCTTGATTCGGGGCATTTGGAGTCGGGACGTCTTCAACTTCTCCTTCAAAGGTAAAACCAATCATTCCAGCTACAAGAAAAAGAAGAGCAAAAACGGAAAACGCTACACCAACTTTTCCCCTTCCAAGTAAAGTCATAATCAAGCCCCAATTTCAAATGGAATAAGGAGGAAAGAGAGCGCTAAGATGAGGTAACACGCAAGTAACATCGCTCCCTCAAGCCAATTCGTTTTCCCATCGTTGAGGATAAAATTCGCAACAAGGACGCCCATGAATGTCGCTGCAGTTTCAAGGAGACCAAATTCTAAGGAAAGGTCAACGCTTAAAATCCAGGCGAAAAGAACCATCAAAGGAGCAACAAACACCGCAATTTGGACACTTGATCCGATTGCGATAGCGAGAGATAGATCCATTTTGTCTTTTCCTGCAACGATGACTGCAGTGAAATGCTCAGCAGCATTACCAAAGAAAGGTAGGAGAATCACACCGATGAAGAGTGTTGGCATTCCCCATTCACTTGCTGCTTTGTCGACACTATGAACTAAGAGTTCAGCCATATATCCCACCATTACAGTAGCAATAATCAGAAGAGTCCATGCATTTTTTATCGACATTTTAGGCTCTTCGTGGTGAGATGAATCCTCTGAAGAGTTGAAAATATCTGGATGAGTTTTGAATTGGAAGAAGAGGGACAGGCAATACATTGCCAAGAGGGCCAAGGATGCATAACGAGACAATTCGAGTACGTTTTCATCGGTAACGTTGGAACCGGTATGATGTGCTGCAGCTGGAATTATGAGGGCGAGAACTGCCAAGAGAAGCAAACTGCCATTCATTGATAGCGCTGATTGATTGAACGATTGAATTCTAAATTTGATTCCGCCCCAAAGTAATGCTAATCCGAGAACGAGGAGCAAATTCCCGAGAATTGAACCTATCAATGAAGCTTGTACAAGCACAATCATTGTCTCGGCTTGATCCGGATCGCTGAACGCTGTATAGATAGCGATGCTGGCGATGATGATTTCAACTGCATTTCCGAACGTTGCGTTGAGTAGTCCTCCTAGATTCTCACCCGCCCGTAGAGCAATCTCTTCCGTAGCATGACCCATTAGAAAGGCCAGAGGCATGATTGAAATCATCGAAAATAAGAAGGTCATTTCCACGTTTTCTTGAATATTGAAAAACAACGTTACTGGGACTGCAAGTAAAAGCCAATTCAAGCGATTCTTGAGTGGATTAAACGAATCGATTAGACTATCGTAATGTGATTCAACAGCAACTTCAGACATCGTTTTCACCGTGATTTGTTTCAATCGTCTTTTGCCTTACGACGAACTGGACGCTTGCGAGTTGGGGCTTTTCGAGCAGGTCGCTTACGAACTGGGCGCTTACGTGGGGCTGGTTCTTCATCTTCGTCATCATCATCGTCGTCGTCGTCATCGTCATCGTCCCAGAAAATACCTTCTGCTTCATCTTCATCGATTTCTTCGACTTCTTCTTTCTTCTTTCGACGTGTCTTGCGCTGTACCAAATTCACTGCAAACGGATCGTCATCATCTACCTCTGGTTCAGGTTCAGGTTCTGCTTCCTTCTTTTCTTCATTCTCAGGTTCTTTTGCAGCGCCTGTTCCTGTGATGGCATCCATATCCAAATCTTGACTTGTTCCAATGAATTCTGACATCCAATCTTCATCTTCTTCTTCGCCAGCCTTCTTCTTCTTCGGACCCGACATGCTTGTTTGAACAATCATTAGGGCTACAACGAACAAGAGAATATTGACACCGACTGCAATCCAAACCAAAAGGTATGGAGGGTCGCTTAGAGAAGGAGTGATTTTTTCTGCCTCAGGTTCTTCTTTGAGGTCTTCTTCAAACGTACAGACCGTTTCACCATTGATGTTGTTTCGGCAGAAATCAACAACAAAGACAACTCGTTGTGAGACTTCATTTCCAGCAGTATCAATGCCTCGGACTGTAATCGCATGTTGGCCTGCATCAAATGTTCCAGCAGAGAAATCCATGTCGCTTACAAGAGTGGATAGGTCTCCTTCAACATCGGTTATGCCTTCTGCATTTGCCCATGGAGAGGTACTGGTTACTCCTGTAAGTCCGCCGTAATTAAAAGTGAACCGATATTGCAAATTACTGATTTGAACATCATCCTCTGCAGCAAACATGAGATTGATTTTGTTACCATAGAGATACTTTGACCCTTCTGATGAGGGTGAAGGAGAGTAAACTGTCACTACGGGCCCTTTAGCATCAATATGGAAATCTGTGTTTGTGATGATGGCTACATTGTCTGCTTCATCGACCAGAGTCATTCTGAAGGTCATTGCTCCAGCGTTTGCTGAACCGGCAATTGTGAAGCTGTACGAATAAACAGGCCCTTTGTCAGGATTCAGTGCATTGTCAGCAATTTGGGTCATCAATTCTCCACCTGCAGTCACGTTGAAGCCGGTATCTGAAAAGACCTCAATTGATGGCGTCGTTTTGAGGTATTCACTTGATTCAAATTGAATCGTATATGTTCCTGCAACGAGAGATGGACTTGTGTATTCGGAATTTTCATCATCGAGTAGTTTCAAAGCAATGGAGGGTGCAAGTGTATCTTCTCGAACCAAAATCGAATTACCACTCATTCCTTCAGCAATATCGGGATTGATGTTGTTAAATTGATCTGCGGATGTAACTGCATACCAAACGCTTCGCTCTGTATCGTTCGCAAGTGGGATGTTTCTGATGATTGTTGCAGAGGTCTGTTCTCCAACATTCACATTTTCAAGAACCAGTTCCCATCCATCTGCATCACTTGTTGTAATGCTGATTTGACCGTTATCGAACGGATCACCGCTATGTCTCCAGACATGATAATTTTCGTTTGATTCCTGAAGGTTATACCATTCGAGCGCAATAAATCCAAGGTCGCCTCGGCTTTCTGCGTTAACAATTGCAGGATTCAGGGGTCTTGTAATATCAATTTCAACAGGCCCAAAGGAGTTGTTGTTTAATCCGAGATACTCATATGATCCAGTTGAATGGACATACTGAGCCTCACTTGTTACATAGATGTACCATTGTAGAACCGCTCCATTCGGGGAGACGACCGATTCATTGAGAACGATATCAAACGATTCAACGTTATCGTTCGCAAATCCGTGGTAGGTTGTAGCAGTTGCAAACTGTTGAGGAGAAGGTTGGAAACCTGAAGCAGAATAAATGTGATATCGCTCGCCCTCAACTCCGAGTTGATCTGTCCATGTTACTCGAACTGTGCGGTCTCCAATGAACTCTGCATGAACGTTTGAAGGTTCTTTTTCCCAGGTCGAATAGGCGTCTTCTTGCACCGTAGAGCATGACCCAGATGATGTGTTGGCGTCAAACAATCCAATTTCATCCACAAGAACGATGCAGTATGTTGCAGAACCCAACGATCCTACAGGTAAATTTCTTGGATATTCGTACTTGATGTTGCGCTCTTCTAGACTTACACCAGTTTCATTTACACTTTCGGGAATGCTTGCAACAAGGCTAGGTCCAATTTCAAAAATCGATGAAAAGCCTTCACCTGCTACATAGATCTCGTATCGTTCATTATCCTCAATTGTTGAACCACTCCAAGAGAGTGTTGTAGTTCCCGTACCATCGACATTCCCTACAAAGTTGGCATTGAAATCAGTGATGTGAGCAGGAGGCAAGTTATCCTCAAGAACTGGAGAGGTTAACGCATTGCCAGAAAGGAAACGAAGGTCAATCTTGTCTTCTCCAGTCTCTAAACCATTTGGAATGAAGTATGTAACGGCATAGTAAGATTCTCGATTTGTATTGCTAGGAATCACATTCACGTATTCAGATTGATCGGAACTGAGATTTGCAAGCAATTCAACAGGATAATTTGTTGGTAGGCCTTGATAAACCGCTCCGCCGTTATCCCTTCCAATTTCTCCATCGGAACGCCACACGAGGATGCGGGTATCTGGCATTGCAGGGTCTGAATTAGGCAAGTCGTGATAGTTGTACCATGTCAGCGTTGTTTCGCTATCAGCCAGAGAATACTCTGCTTGGAAGAAGATAGGTGTTTCAACTGGCGAGGTTACTTCATGGATGCCTTCATACAGCGAAGATGCATTAAACTCTAATTCAGAGGATGAGTATGCTTGTTCGCTTTCTGTCCATGAAGTCGTAATGGCGTAGAAATAAGTGTCATTGACACCGGCACCAACGAGGAAAGATGCTGAATGACCCGGGTGTGTTCCGTTCGTACCGCCAAGACATTGGTATGCTTGGATGTAGACATTGCTTTCACAAGCGGTTACATTTACGAAGGGGGTTGCTGAGTCGATGGTTGATGGAGTGATCGGTTCTGAGTGACGATACACTGTGTAGGTCGCTTGGTGGAGATTTGCCACATATCCCACGTCAAATGTGTCGATATTTCTCCAAGTAATCGTGGTCGTTTCCGAGACAGGGTCAAATGATGCAGCAATATCCTGTGCTTGTAATTTTGATGCATCACCGATGTCAGCAGCCGCTGATGTTGGCATCAACGGAACGGTCATGAGAAGCATAAGCAAGACCATCAGGCCCGCCTTAGGTTGTAGACTCCGGTTCAGCGCGTTCGCACCCATCACACATAACGTCGCCGCCGTCTGTTAAGAGTATACCGCATTACGCAGTGATGAAAATGCCCTATTGTAGACGTTTTGAATCACTCGGATTCATCAGAACCAGGCTGTTCCAGTGGATGGGTCTTATCGAGTTCGATGATTTCCTTGCGGGCTTGCAAGAATCGAATACCAAAAGTGTACATCCCACCAAGTCCAGATATGAAGACTACAGCGGTGAGTGGGCTTAGTTCGAGATGCTCAAACATTCCTGGCATAGCAGAATAATCTTGGACATCGAGTAGCCAGAATATTCCAGTTATTGCAAGTGCAGAAATGGTTAGTATTGTTCGATCTGCTCTTGAAAATCCTTTGTAATTACGGCCACCACTTACCGCTTGAGCTTGTGTCCCCATATATGATCCCAAAATCGTGAACCATGCTGCAGCCCAACCTATTGCAGGATCGCCGACCCATGCGGGGCTTGAGGCGATTGCAATAACCCACATTGCGTCAAGAAGTCGATCGAGTGTGTGATCAAGATAATCACCCCAGCGAGATACTTGTCCTGTTTGACGAGCGAGTTGTCCATCAAGGCCATCTAGGATCATTGAAAATCCGATCAATAAGGCTGAACCCATAAGCATCAATGCGCCCGTATCTGATTTTGGTGCAAAGAGAACGAGTAAACTCGCTGCTATACCGACTGGGAGAGCAAGCCATGTTAGAAAGGCAGGATTGGTTCGACCCAAGCCCATGACAAGTGGTGAAGCCATTGCTTCCCAACGCTTCCTCAACTGCTCAAGAGCCATAGGTATCAATTCGGCCTGAGCATCGAAAGGTCATATGCTTTCGGACAGTTTTTTGCTCTCTAACCAATCTATCGCGAGTGGAATCGATTCTTGAACCGTTTTCTCACCCTCATATTGGGAAATGAATGATTCAACAGAATCTGCACCATGAAGAGTATTGGTCATGTCAATCTCAATTATTGGCAGGTCCGGACAATCTTCGAGCAACTCTGACCATATTCCTGAAATCATTTCCCACTCAACATTATTCTGAATCTTCGCTTTATCATAGCCATCTCTGGCCAGAAGCCTTCGTTCCAACTCCACAGGATTGCATCTCAGAAGAATAATTCCATCAACATGGCAATGATGAGAGAGATGTCCTTCTATTATAGCAATTTTATCCCCCATGTACTGCCATTCTGCAAGACGGTTGACTGTAACGACTTTGTCGCCATCTTCGTCTTCTATGCACCCTAATTCTGCTGCGATTTGTTCTACTGTATGGAAATCAAATCGGGTTTTAGGCAATTGGCCTGAAAGTGATGTTTTTCCAGTCCCAGGAGATCCAGTGATGGCAAAAATTGGCTTCCGCATGACCTTCTCCGATGACAACCAAAACACGTCAAGAATTAAACATGAGGTTCCGAATCGACACATATGGCCGCCATTGATGAACATGATTCGGTGGCGACTGCAATTGTTTTAATTTCAACAAAACCAGGATTCGAAAATAAGATTTCAGAAGAGCTTTATGAAATGTCAGAAGTCGTCGAATCGATGATTTTGTTTGGCGAATACGACGCCTATTGTAAAATTGTGATGCCAGATTTTACATCACTCTCAACATTTATTCTCAATAATATTCGGACCATTGAAGGCGTGATCAGTACAACGACACTGACTGCCGCCACAAATCAGTAGTGAGGCATGAGCATGTTTGGAATGTCAGACCCGAATCAAACATTGTCGCAAATGATTCGATATTTTGAGGAACAGCGTTACGAAATGGTTGAAGTCATGTCAAGTGAATTCACAGACTTGCTTCTCTCCCAAAAATCGCGAGATGCTGCGGCACAAACCCTCCTTGTCAAAGGTCTTCGAATTTTAAGCGAGGTATTGTCTAGGCGGAAAAAACACAAACTGGCGATTAAGGCCTCTTCTGTTTTGCAGAGAGAACGTAAAAAACTGGAGAAGATGTTGTTTCAATCTGCACCCCACTTGTTGCAAAAATTAACACCGATGGAAGAAGACATGAGGTGTATTGGAACCGTTTATTTGGCCGGTGGTAAAAAACGAAAAGCGGTCAAGTTCTTCCTTAAAGCCCACAAAATTCAACATGGAAATCTTCTGGCTATGGTGTCTGTTTGTCAAACAGAAGGAGATGCCACCAAGCATTGCAAAACTCTTGCAAATGATGTTCAACAGGCTGGCCCAGTTATCTTAGAAAACGGACAATACTGGCTCAAACCAGAGGGAGGTGCTAAATCCGCTCAAATCGATTCGATTCTTGCAATTATGGAATCATGCATTCAAAAACATCCAGAATGCAAAGAACAATCCGAGAGAATACGCCAGGAATGTTCAGACATTTCCGAAGGAATCACTGCTGCAAATGCACGATTACAGAGTGCTATGGACACATTACAGCCTAAGCATGATTATTATGAATATTCATGAGTGGTAGCGAGGGATGGATTTGAACCATCGATCTCCGGGTTATGAGCCCGA
>JBMZTB010000048.1:0-13636 GCA_049623485.1 Candidatus Poseidoniaceae archaeon | reverse complement strand
TTCTACCAGAATTCGTCGGCAAGACTCTCGCAGTCCACAACGGACAACATTTCGTTGAGATTGACGTCAAGCCGGAGATGATTGGTCACTACTTAGGTGAATTCGCAATCACACGACGTGGAGTTGCCCACAGTGGGCCGGGTGTAGGTGCTACCCGATCTTCAAAGCACGTACCATTGAAGTGAGGTGAAATAGATGAGCAACAAGCGAAATATGGACCGTCGAACAAAGCGTCGACAACTCTCACAACGTGGATACACGCAACTTCTGCAAGGAAGCCGTCTGGCTACTGCACGTGCTGTCAATGTCGACATGCACGTCAAGCACTGTTTCGAAGTTGCTCGTGCCATCAAGGGCATGAGTGCTGGACAAGCAGTCAGTTACCTCAACGAGGTTCTTCTCATCGATTCCGATCGAGCAGACATTCGTCGCAAGGCAAGTGCAGTTCCTTACCGACTCGGTAGCGGGAACAAGAAGAAGCGACGTTCCGGGCCTTCCATGGTTGGACACCGTAAAGGCGGTTTGGGACCTGGACGTTACCCAGTAAAGGCTAGCCGTGCATTCATCAAGCTCATTCAGAGTGCAATGGAGAATGCTCGCCACCAATACGACGACGTTGAACCAGAAGATATGGAAATCACACACGTTGCAGCGCATCGTGGACAAATCCGTCGCGGATGGATTCCTCGTGCTCGTGGACGTGCAACTCCAAGCAATCACTATCAAGTAAATCTCGAGATTTTCCTCGAAGATTTCACAGCAACCGACGATGAGTTGGAGGATGACTTCTGAGGTGAACATCATGGCAGGTAAAAAGAGTACAATTAAGGCAATCGTCGACCGAAACGTTGAGCGCCACTTGGTCAAGGAATTCCTTATGCAGAACACAAAGCGTTCTGGATTTGGTGGATTGGATATCAAGCGTACCCCAAACGGTACCGAAGTAACAGTTCACGCAGAACGCCCAGGATTGGTCATTGGCCGAAAGGGTAAGATCATCAAGGAACTTGAAAGTCGTCTGAAGAGTGAGTTTGATCTTTTCGACCCACAATTGAAGGTTGAAGAAATCAAATCTTCTGATTCAACTGCAAATGCACAAGTTATGGCAGAAAAAATCGCATCCGCTCTTGAGCGTGGTTGGTATTACCGCCGTGCTGGAGCCAGCGCTGCTGAAAACATCATGACCGCAGGAGCACGTGGAGTTATTGTTACCCTTGCTGGTAAACTCACAGGTTCTCGTAACCGAACTCAGAAGTTCATCAAAGGGCACGTCAAATATTGTGGCGAAACTGCTCTCCTTCACATGGACAAGGGCTACTCAGTTGCAGTCAAGAAACTCGGAACAATCGGCGTTACCGTAGAGATTATGCGAGCAAACACTCGCCTACCTCACGAAATCACCATCTTCTCTAATGAAGAACTTTTGATCCGTGAAGGCAACGAAGAAGCTGTTCCAGAAACCACTGCAGAGGTGACTGAATGAGTCACGTCCGCAACAGAGATATCGCTGCAATGAGTCATGAGGCTCTTGAAGCACGACTTCTTGAACTTCAGGAAGAACTTCTTCAACTCCAAGCTGAGAAAGCACTGGGTGGTACTCCTTCCAATATGGGTGCATACAAGGCAACACGCCGAAGTATTGCACGAATCAAGTCCTATCTTCATGGGGCAAAAAACTGAATGAACGAGGTGATGAACGACAATGGCGGCAATTTGCAGTGTGTGTGGGCTCCCTGATGAGTTATGCATCTGCCAAGAAATCGCTAAAGAGCAACAACGAGCAATACTGTCAACTGACCGAAGGAGATATGGAAAAATTGTCACCAAAGTGGAAGGTATTGACGACGTAGCAATCGACATCAACGAATTAGCAAAATTACTCAAAAACAAATGTGCTGCTGGAGGAACTGTCAAGGGTCGAGTTATAGAACTTCAAGGCGATCACAAAAAGAAGGCAGCAAATGTACTAAGAAATAATGGATTTAATGTGGAGGTGAGATGATGACAGATATGAACAAGACTTGGATGGGACAGACGCTTCATGTCGTGACTTCCACAGACTCCACCCTCATCGGACGATCTGGACTTGTCGTCGATGAATCACAACACACAGTGACCATCCTCGAACATGGCGTAGAGCGCGTGTTCGGAAAATCAAGTATCCAATTTACACTCAACGACGGAACTACCGTCCTGAAAGGATCGTCCTTGCGGCAACGACCTGAAGATAGAATGCGCCGCAACTATAAGGAGGCATGAAGATGCGAGACATCGGAATTGACGTAAAACGACCAACAGGTGAATGGGATGGCGACGAGAACTGCCCGTTCTACGGAAGCTTGCGCTTGCGTGGACAGGTTTTCGAAGGCGTTGTATCAGGAATCGGAATGCAGAAGACAATCACAATCGAGCGAAACAACGTTCGATACATGAAGAAGTACGAACGTTTCGAAAAGCGAACAAGCGCTCTAAGTGCTCACTTGCCAAGTTGCATTGGCGATGTTGAAATCGGGGATACCGTACGAGTTATGGAATGCCGACCTCTTTCGAAGACAGTTTCATTCTGTGTTGTTGAAATGACTGGGGGTGACCAGTGATGCGAGGAATTGCAGGACGTCAAACCCGTGGATTGCCGACAATGGCTCGACTACACGTCGCAGACAACACCGGTGCTAAGATCGTTCAAATCGTGAACGTCATCAAACTCGGTGGAACAATGCGTCGATACCCTGCTGGTGGCGTTGGTGATATGACCAAGGTTTCAGTCAAGAAAGGGACTCCAGATACTCGAAGACAGATGTTCAACGCTGTTATCATCCGTCAACGCCGACCATTCCGTCGTGCCGATGGAACATGGGTTCAATTCGAAGACAATGCATGTGTTATTACAAATCTAAAGGGTGAAGTTCAGGGATCCGACATCAAAGGACCTGTTTCCCGTGAGGCTGCAGAACGTTGGCCACGTATCGCTGCAACAGCGAAACAAATTGTATGAGGTGAGAACATGGTAACATCAAAGAAACCAGGAAAGCAACGTAAGGCGCACTTTAACGCACCTATGCACACCAAGCGCAAGCGAGTAACTGCTCGTCTTCAACTCGACAAACCTGATGAAAGGTTTGCAGGCGTCCGCTCAGTCACCATTCGTACAGGCGATACCGTTCGCGTCATACGTGGAGATTTTGCTAATGGCGGAAAGCGTCACGGTGGAAAGCGTAAGGCTGAACCACTCACAGGTCCAGTCATTGGAATTGATTCCAAGAATGGGCGCGTCCTCATTGAGGGTGCAAAACAATCCAAGTCAGATAACAGAGAAGAAGCAGTGCCGGTCCACGCTTCCAACGTTGTCATCGTAAAACTCGATGAGACGGACAAATTGCGAATGCAAAAATTGACCGAGGATAGGAGTTGAATACAATGGGTAGCAGCAGTCACTTGAAACGTTTAGCCATGCCTCGTAGCTGGCCACTTCCACGAAAAACAACCATTTGGGTCACACGCCCAAGTCCAGGTGCACATAGCCTTGAGCGCTGTATGCCACTGAATCTGATCGTAAGAGACGTTCTTGGCCGTGCTAATTCCTCTCGAGAAGTTCGATTCATTGTTCATAATGAACTGGTCAAAGTTGACGGTCGAATTTGCAAAGACACTCGCCGTGGTGTCGGTTTGATGGATGTCCTTACACTTGGTGAGGAACACTTCCGATGCATGCTCGATTTGAACGGTCGTCTACGATACGCCCAAATTTCAGCAGAAGAGGCAGCATGGAAGATTGCTCGTATTGAAGGGAAATCAACCATTAAGGGTGGTAAGACTCAACTGAACCTTCATGATGGACGAAACATCATCGTCGATGATGCAAATCTGTACAATACTGGAGATTCTCTCAAAATCGCATTGCCAGAACAAACCATCATGGAACACATCAAATTCTCAGAAGGCGTTCGATGTTACCTTGTTGGCGGAACTCACGTTGGTGAAGTAGCAGCAATGAAAGAACGCATTGTAAAGCGATCTAGCATGCCAAACGAAGTATCCTTCGAAGACTTTGGTACAACTGAAGTCAACGTCTTCGCAGTCGGGGATTCCAACATGCCAATCACGGAGGTGAAGGTTTGAGCGATACAGTCAATCCAATGAGTGTTCCTCGAATCACTAAGGTCTGCGTTAACATCGGTGTTGGCGAAGGTGGAGATCGTTTAGTCAATGCTGAGAACGTTCTCGAAATTGTCACAGGAGTACGCCCACAGCGAACCCTTGGTCGAATTCAAAATCGTGATCTGAAGGTTCGTGAAGGCGCACCTATCGGTTGCCGTTCAACCATGCGCAACAAGGATTCCATCAATGAGTTCCTCAAGAATGCTTTCTGGGTACGTGACAACACAATCCCAAGCTGGAACTTTGATGCACAAGGCAATCTCTCCTTTGGTGTCCGTGATTACACGGATTTCCCAGAACAAAAATACGACCCTGATATCGGAATTTACGGTATGGACATCAACGTTGTCTTGGAACGCCCAGGACACAGAGTGAGCCGACGACGTAAAGGAAAGGCCAAGGTCGGAAAGGGACACGGTGTAAGCCGAGAAGAATCCATGAAGTGGTTCTCTGAAACCTTTGGAATTAAAATCATGGAGGAATGAATATGGCAAGAGATCATGGAGAATACATGGGACGAACAATCGGATGCCGCCGATGTGGCCGACGCCGAGGAATGATACGACGACACGGGCTACGCCTTTGCCGCCAATGCTTCCGAGACGTTGGACCTGAAATTGGCTTTAAGAAGATGAACTGAGGTGAAATGAATGCAATTAGATCCATTAAATGATGCACTTGTAAAGATTTACAACGCTGAACAAGCAGGTAAATTCGATGTCGAATTAACCCCTGCTTCAAAGCTCCTAGGAAACGTCCTCAACATTATGCAAACCTCCGGCTATGTCGGTGAGTTTACACGTGTTGAAAATGGACGTGGTGACGCATTTGTCGTCGAATTAAGAGGTACAATCAATCGATGTGGTACCGTTAAGCCTCGACACAGTGTCCGCCGTCAAGAATTCGAAAAGTGGGAGACTCGATATCTTCCCGCTCAGGACTTTGGTTTGCTCATATTGACAACCAATTCCGGCGTCATGAACCACTACGATGCGAAGGACGCCCGCATCGGCGGCAAGTTACTTGCCTACGTATATTGAGGTGAAAAAGCATGGTAAAACTCGACAGAATCGAACACATCGTAACCATCCCTGAAGGCGTTACAGCCTCTATCAGTGAAGATGGCGTCGTAACTATTGCTGGGCCGAAGGGATCTCTCTCCCGAGAGTTTGTTTCGACCCGCATTGATCTTCTTCAAGACGGAGGCGGTCTTCTCATACGAGTTGACTTGCCTCGTCGTAAAGAAAGAGCACTCGCAGGTACATGGAACGCTCACTTGAACAACATGGTAAAGGGTGTAACAGAAGGATTCACATACCATCTGAAAGCCTTCTACTCTCACTTCCCTATGACTCTCGCAGTACAAGGCCAAACCTTTGTTGTGAACAATTACTTCGGAGAGAGAGTTCCTCGACGCTCAAACATTCTTCCTGGTGTTGAAGTCAAAATCAGCAATAAGGTTGAAGTCACTGTATCAGGGATCGACAAGGAGAACGTCGGACAAACTGCAGCAAATATTGAACGAAGTACGACGGTCAAGAATCGTGATCGACGTGTTTTCCAAGACGGAATATACCGTCTTAGCAAGGAGTGATTGGAATGACTGAAGAATATGAAAGCATGACAGTAGCACAACTCAAGGAATTGCTCAAGGAGCAAGGTCTGCCAGTTTCTGGAAAGAAAGCAGAGCTCATCGAGCGCTTGATGGAAACATCAGGTGCTGAAGAAGAAGTCATCGAAGCGGCTGAAGAAGAAGCAGCAACTGAAGAAGACGATTTCTTCGAAGAAGATGAGGACTGGGATGACGACGAAGATGAAGGTCACGTTGCAAAACAAAAGCCAGTTCTCGATGAAGCAACACAAGAAGCATTGGCTTTGCGTGCAGCTCAAAAGAAGAAGACGCCATCGTTTAGAAGAACCGAATGGTTCCGTTACAAGCGATTGTCACGTTCTGGATGGAGAGCACCTCATGGTATGGACAACAAGCAACGTCGTAATTACAAATATCGCGGCTCATTAGTACGAGTCGGTCACGGAAAGGTTGCTGGAGCACGTGGTCTCCACCCATCCGGCTTCCGTGAAGTAATGGTACACAACCTCAATGATTTGGAATCGATTGATCCTGAAACACAGGCTGCACGAATTGGTCGTACAGTCGGTGGTCGAAAGCGAGAGCACATTCATGCTCGAGCCGATGAATTAGGTATTCGTGTCCTCAACCGAAGGAGTGGTGTCTGATGCAACTTACAAATCAAAAGAGACTCGCAGCAAAAATCCTTGGATGCGGTGAAAACCGTGTTTGGGTTAATCCAGATTACATCGATGAAATTGCATCTTCTGTACAAGCAGACGATATTCGTGAATTTA
This sequence comes from Candidatus Poseidoniaceae archaeon, assembly GCA_049623485.1. Lineage (GTDB taxonomy): Archaea > Thermoplasmatota > Poseidoniia > Poseidoniales > Poseidoniaceae > MGIIa-L2. The sequence goes on along the minus strand of JBMZTB010000048.1, from coordinate 7,111 downwards.
TCGAAGAGGGATTGATTCGAGCAAAGGCAATCAAAGGAACATCTCGTGTTCGTGCTCGCCAGCGACTTGAACAACGACGTAAGGGTCGTCAGAAGGGTCAAGGAAAGAGAATGGGTACTGCGAATGCTCGTAACCCTCGTAAAAACCGATGGATGAGAACAATTCGTTCACAACGTAAGGCTCTCAAAGATCTACGAGAAACTGACGAGATAACAGCTTCTGAGTATCGACGATATTACCTCAAAGCAAAGGGTGGATCATACCGATCTATTGCTCACATGCGTTCTCAAATGACGCTTGAAGGAGTCAAACTAAAGGAAGGTGACAACTGATGCAAGGAAATCGACGACGAACAGTCCTACGACGAAGAAAAGCAGGTCTTACTGATTACCGCCGTAGACTTCGACTTCTCCGAAGTCAAAAGCCTCGTGCGGTTGTACGTGTTTCTAACACTCGTACATCCTGTCAACTTGTTACATGGGCTAAGGGAGGCGATCTTGTTGTCCTCAACGTTACCGGTAACGACTTGGTCAAGAAATTCTCATGGCCAGAAACCATGTCTAAGAAATCCATTCCTGCTTCCTACCTCGTAGGATTTGCACTTGGTAAGGCGGCAATTGCTGCTGGACATGAAGATGCAGTACTTGACATCGGTCTTGCTGCAAGCACACCTGGAAGTCGTGTATTCGCTGCCCTACGCGGCATGGTTGAAGCAGGACTTAACGTTCCTCACAGCGAAGAAATCCTTCCTGATGATGACCGCACAAACGGTGCTCACATCGATGACTCCATTGCTGGAGCCATGGACACAACCAAATCATCCATAGAGGGGGCATACTGATGACTGAAGAAGAAACAACTCAAATCCAACAAGCACCAGGTCTCACGCTAGCTTACGCTCCGCAAGAGGTTGAAGAAACAGGTGGACGACGCCGACGACGAAATAATCAATACGACCCAATTGCAAATTTGCGAAGTTGGTCTCCACGTACCCGCTTGGGGAACATGGTCGCTGCTGGCGAAGTCATCACCTACGAGCAAGCACTCGCAACAGGCCTTCCAGTACGTGAAGTCGAAGTTGTCGATGCACTTCTCCCAGATTTGGAAGATGAAGTTATCAGCGTAAACATGGTTCAAAGAATGACTGACAGTGGTCGACGACCTCGATTCAATGTTATGGCAGTCGTCGGAAACCGAAATGGATACGTTGGTTTAGCAATGGCCAAGGCCAAAGATGTCTCAAATGCTATCCAAAAAGCAATCGTTGCTGCAAAGTTGAACCTTATCAGTGTACAACGTGGAAACGGTTCTTGGGAATCATCCGCTGGACCAGGTACCTCGGTACCGATCAAGGTGAACGGACGATCTGCATCAACTCGTGTAACACTCATGCCTGCAGCGAAAGGGAAGGGTCTTGTCATTGGCGAAACCGGGAAGAAAGTTCTCGAACTTGCTGGAGTCACCGACGTACTTTCACGTACCAAGGGTCAAACCAGAACCACTATCAATTATGCTGCTGCAACCTTTAATGCCCTCAAAGCATTAAACATAACACGCATTAGCAGCGAACAGCGAGAACGTTTGTTCATCAACACAGGGAGGGTCTGAAATGAGCTGGATAGTTGTAAGAGCGCGAAGTAACGTAGGCGTAGAGCGTACAATTCGTGAAACAATGTCATATCTCAACCTCACCAAAGTAAACCATGCTGTCATCATTCCAGAGAATGAGCAATACCGTGGTATGCTGCAGAAGGCGAAGGACTACGTCACTTGGGGTAACGCAGATGCTGAAACAGTTGAAGCAATGCTGCAAGAGCGTGGTCGAATGACCGGTGATTCACCATTAACAGATGCAATTGTTTCAGAGGCAACTTCTTACAAATCGATTTCAGATTTCGCTAAGGCAATCGTTGACAATGAAGCGACTGTAAAAGATGTTCCTGGCTTGAAGCGTGTCTTCCGATTGCATCCACCACGTGGAGCAAAAGGATGGGGCGGCATCAAGCGATCTTATGTCGTAGGCGGGGCTTTAGGTTCCCGAGGCGACGACATCAAAGGGCTCGTTGAGCGAATGATTTGAGGTGATATGATGGGTACAAAAGCAAACAAACATCGTGGAAGAAACCGATACCATGGACGTGGAAAGAAAGCAGGTCGTGGCGCTGGAAAGCGTGGTGGCCGTGGAAACGCTGGTATGAACAAGCACAGAGTCATGACTCGGATCAAGTACATGCCGAATCACTGGGGAATGCACGGATTCAACCGTCACCCGACTCTTCGAACAGTTCACGTTACATGCAACGTTAGCCAACTGAAAGACATGGCTGATGGAAAAGATACAATCGACTTGTCCACATTCGGAATTGACAAGCTCCTCGGCTCAGGCCGAATCAGTACTGCTTTGACAGTGACTGTTGCAAACGCAAGCGCTTCCGCTATCGAAAAGGTCGAAGCAGCTGGGGGTTCAGTAAACCTCGAAGCTGGCGGCGACTGGGACGAATGGGAAGAAGAGTGAAATTAGGAGGGATAGTAGATGAAACACAAGCCAGTACCACTCGGAGTTGTACTAACAGGTGTCCTCTATTTCGGTCTTCTTTTCTACTGGCAATGGGATGAACTTTCAGGATCGGGGGCTGCTCGTGATGCAGCAATCTTCGGGATTGTTCTCGGTGTTGCATACGTGGCGTATGTCATGGCTTGTTTCCAAATAGATCTCCCCGAATCAATGAAGAAATTACCCGTTATTGGTCGTTATTCCAAGTTGTATGGTTGGTTGATTTTCGTAGGAATTGCAGCATGGTATTGCCGACCAGATAAATGGGGTGGATACGACGAAGCAGTCGGTTTCCTCCTCGTAGGAGTACTTCTGCTTGGATTCGGTGCAGCAGCAATTCTCACATGTTTCATGTGGGGTGGCGACCAAAGCAGTCGTCTCTATGCTCTCAGCCGTTTCGTCGACGTATATCCGGCCATTACTAAGCCAGACCGTCACGTTCGATTTGGTGAAAAGATGTGGACGACAACGTTCGTTCTGATTATTTACTTCGCTATGACCAACGTTATGCTCTATGGGCTAAGTGGTCAAGCAATGGATCTATTCAGTGGATTCCGTTCAATCATGGCTGGTGCTTCAGGTACCATCATGCACTTGGGAATCGGTCCAATCGTTACTGGTTCCATTATCATGCAACTTTTCGCTGGTGCTAAGATTATTCGTCTGGATCTAACAAATAGCGAAGACAAAGCCATGTACCAAGGTGTGCAAAAGCTGCTTGTTTTGATTATGATTCCAATTGAATCCATTCCACAAACCTATGGTTTCTTGGACCCTTCAGAATTCCTCATCGATGAATATGGAATGGGCTGGGCAAACTTTGTGATTGTTGCTCAACTCTTTGCCGGTTCTTATCTGGTTTTCTTACTTGACGAACTTGTCAGTAAGTGGGGTATTGGATCTGGTATGTCTCTGTTCATTGCAGCAGGTGTCGCTCAATCGACATTCGTCGGTACGCTTTCACCTCTTCCAACAACATCTGGTCTCGAATACTCCGTACAGAATCCTCCTGCGGGAACGTTACCTATGATTTTCTATATGTTCCGGACGGCGACGAATGGTGAAATGATTTCTTTGAACGGTTTCGAGATGATTCTGTTAGGGGACGCGACGCATCCCAATGCTGTAATTGCCTTGATTTCAAGTATTATTGTGTTCATTGTTGTTGCTTATGCTGAATCGAGTAAGTTAGAACTGCCTCTTACCCACGGAAAAGTTCGTGGACACAGAGGTAAGTATCCGATTCGACTTGTCTATGCATCGAACATTCCGGTCATTTTGATGGCTGCATTGCTTGCTAACGTCAACATGTTCTCTCTCCTCTTCTGGAGTCATCCCACGATGTCTCAGACCCCGTTGCTGGGCCGGCAAGGTTGGTTCTCTATGTCCGATTATATTGGTACGTATGAGCCCGGCCAGACGGCAGCATCAGGAGGTTTCGCATGGTATGCGTCTATGCCGGCAGGGGTGAATGATTGGCTCATACCGCTACTGAATCAACAGACGGATATGTTTGGCCATAGCTTGACCCAGATCATGCTTCACGTGATCTTCTATGTTGTCTTGATGACAGTCGGTTCAATGGTCTTCGCGAAGTTCTGGATTGATACTACAAATATGGGTACGAAGGATGTTGCTAAGCAAATCGAACGTACTGGTATGCAGATTCCTGGTTTCCGTAAGAACCCTAAGGTTCTCGAAAAGATTCTTGAGAATTACATTCCTCCAGTGACATACTTCTCTGGTGCGTTCGTCGGGTTGCTAGCAGCCGGTGCTGACCTGTTAGGTACTGTCGGAAATGCGACGGGAACGGGATTGCTACTGGCTGTTGGAATTATCCTGAGAACATATGAGCAGATCCAGAAGGAACAAGCAATGGAAATGCATCCAATGCTGCGACAATTCTTCGGTGCTGAGTAGGCTTCCATTTGAAATAGGCAACGAAAGTGCCTAGAGCATGCGGTTCACTGAACCAGAGACTCCGTACATTAGCGTTGGAGGAGACTCAAACAAGTACGTAATCATAGATGATGGAAGCGAGCGGGCAATAAAATCAGACGGAATCTACTTGCCATCTCTTATTTCTGGGTTAGTCATTGGTATCATCGTTATTTCCATAATTTCATGGTCAGTGGTTACGATAATTTCCAACAAGGAAATGCAAATGTCCGATGATCTATGCCCAGGGGTCTGGGGGGATTTGATTGAACTTGGTGATGGGACCAGTTTTTGTACCGCAGAAGATTGGAGCTATTTTGAAGAATTAGAGATAAAGCAAATACAATCTGCTGAGAATCATTACAAAATTACCTATGACGATTGGACTACTGAATATCGTTGGGAGGCTTCAGATCACAAACAAGGGCTTGTTATCGTTGGAGCATTTTACGAAGATGGATTCAAATCTTGCCAATTTTTCTTTATTGAGAATGAACTGCCGGATAATTTTGGTACAAATGACCTCTTTCTTGGAGAGAACTCTCTCTACCTGGAGCCATCTTGGTGCAATGACAACTCCGACTCAGAGGAGATCGAATACAGCGCAGATGTATCTCACCCATTCCTTGGAGAAAAGATGTATCACCCTATGTACAATGGCTATGCAGACGAATTAGGTTACGAGGTAACAACAAACTCTTCCACAGAACAAATGTACTATCCTTCGACAGAACTCGTCGAAGCAGTCATCGAAGAAGAAATTATTATTGCTTCCCTCATGTTTTTTGCATCACTCATTATTGCTCTTTACGTCGATCGGCGACGTTTTGTCTTGAAGTTTGACGTTGAAGGCAAACGTATGTCACTACGTCGTTCAATGACCTCAACTCGTTTGGGCGGTTGGAGTTGGAGGGATGTAAATTACTCGTCCGCCGAATTGATACAACAACAAGATTCTGTTAGTCTGATGATGACGATTAAAGGTCAAAAACGGCTTATTGCCGATTTTGACGGGGAACAAGCGCATCGCTACATTGAACCTTTGAAGAAATTGCTCAATATTCGGGATACTCAAATCACACACTCCAGTGGCTACGAAAATCTACCCACATTGGAAATGTTTGACGTCTCAAAGTGGGATAGTGACGACGACGCAGAACACATTTACGAGTTTTACATTGAAGAGTTGGGCTCAACAGAACACGCAAAAACTCTCGAGGAATTGTATCAAGGGGCAGAAATCACGTCTCTTTCTGATCGTGTTGATGCACAGAAATTACTCAATCATGTCATCGAAGTTTTGGACCCAGAATTCACGGCTTCTGAAGTCTTTGTTAATGAAACTCAAATTGTTGAATATCAAGGACTCAATTCAAAAGAGGAACCTGACGATGAGTTGCCCAAATCTGGACAATTGGATGCCTTCTGGAATTCCAACGATTTTGAGGGAAAATAAACGAATCGATGTACTTGCAGTGAACGATTTTCCCCCAATGGTTCTGAACTCATCCTAAGTTGACCGGTTTCCTAGTCATAGCGTAAATCATCGCCACTGCCAAGAAGATTCCAGATAGAACCATTCCGCCCATACAAACGCCTGCAGCTGCCATGCCTGAGCCCAATTGCCCATCTGGAGTCGTATCGTTTTCACTTACGGTGTAGGTAATAACAATCGTAAGTAACAGGGAAATAAACGGTAAAAGGGTTAGAAACGTGCCTAGGACTAAATTTGGTTTTACACTAAAACTATACTTGCATCTCGGACACGTTATTGTTCCATGATAGTCTGTGGGATATCTTAGCACTCCATTACAAGAGCGGCAATGAATTTCTTTCTTTTCAATGACCTCTTTAGCAATATCTTCCGCAGGATTTGATAGAGCCGCAGATGTAGTTTCTCCATCATCAATGGCAAGAAAATTGTCCTGAAACTCTTCAATACGAGAGATGAGTTCAGGTTTATTACCTGAAACAGTAAGATTTTGTTCCTTGAGGATTTTTTTTAATTCCACAATAGTTAGTGAATTGAGATCCTTCATACTAGGACTAGTACGAGTCATGGAATAAGGTTTAGCCCGACGCATGATTCGTTTGTTTCCGGATTGTGAAATCATATTTTTGGATTTGAATCACGTCCTTGGCGCTGGTTGCGAAACGAAAGGGGCATCGCCCCTAAGTGTGGCTTACTGCGAAGCGAGGTATTGTTCAAAAAAACAGAAATGGGCTTCATAGAGGCCTTTTACAGTTCGAAGGAATCTCATAGGTCTCAAAACATGCTATTATTGGCTCGCAGTCTCTTACTTTCTACCCTCGGAATAGGCGGTTATCTTGATATAGGGGAGGTGAGTGGCTGAGTTGCTTGCGTCATTGGGAACGGCGTTGGAACCCGAGTCTTCGGACCGTGAAGGTTTCCATCACCCACTGACGAGAAGCCGAAGCACATGCGATTCTGAGAAACCTCCGGATGGAGCTCGCTCAGGGTCAGGTAGGTGATTTGAGATTATGACGTATTTTTTGTGTGCAAGAGATAGTGCTCATAACCTCGCCAAGAAATTTAGGACAGCAATTTAATTGCGATAACAACTCTAGGGATCAAAACACGAGAAATCTGGTTGATCC
>JBMZTB010000047.1:0-13718 GCA_049623485.1 Candidatus Poseidoniaceae archaeon | reverse complement strand
TAAAACCACGACACTAAATCGAAGTTGTTGGACCAGATAAATCAGGTGTTAGACGGTCAATGACTGCACCTAATCGATCGACAAGACTCTGCTTCTGGTCGTGAGTGATCAAAGCATGTTCCATGACTTCATCGAGTGTATCAACAGCAATGACTTCCACGTTTCCTTCAAATTGTTCATCCAAAAGAACGTCTTGCATATTGGAACGAGGGATGATCACCGTTTTCACACCTGAACGTGCAGCGGCTTCTATCTTCGCAGTCACACCACCAATAGGTAAGACTTCACCTCGAACGGAGAGTGAACCTGTCATCGCCAAATCTTGGCGAATTGGTATTGATTCAAGAGCAGAGATGATCGCTGTTGCAATTGTGATCGAAGCTGAGTCTCCGTCCACACCATGAGTGTCGACAAACTGGATGTGAATATCGTAATCAGAAACATCCTTTCCTGTCAACTTCTTAATCACTGCACTAACGTTTGTCACGCTCTCTTTAGCAAGGTCACTGAGTCCACCTGTTGCGTGAATCTTTCCACCTCCACCTTGCGATGGTGTTACCAAGGCCTCAACTGGTAGCATAATACCTGAGAAGTCAGAAAGACCTGAATTCGCTCCTAGGACAGCCAGACCATTGACTCGACCAATTCTGTTGCCAGAGTTTACGATGAGAGCGTAGTCTTGTCTGCGTTCAATCATTCGATCAGCAACTTGTTGTTCCAGCGGTTTTGCAATCGAACGTGCGGCAAGGACGTGAGCATCTGTAACATACGGTGCTCCATCTTCTGCTGCCAAGTCTCCTGCAATTCGAACCAATCCACCAAGTTCACGCAAGCGGAGGGAAAGTTTGCCTCTACGACCAGCACGTCGTTGTGCTTCTCGAAGAATCAAAGCAACACCAGTCTTATCGAAATGTGGAATTTCTCTGGTACTTCCGATATCTCTTCGAACTTCTTGGGCAATGAATCGAATCAAACGCTTTCTGTTACGGTTTGTATCAGGCATCTCTGAGTTGACGTATACCTCATATCCATATCCACGGATACGGCTTCGAAGAGCAGGGTGCATGCCTTGGATAGCGTCGAGATTGCCAGCTGCGATGAGAATGAAATCGCATGGAACTGGTTCAGTTTTGGTCAATGCACCAGATGAGCGTTCACTGCGTCCAGAAATTGGGAAAGCACGCTCTTGCATTGCAGTGAGAAGTGCTTGTTGCTCCTCTAGACGAAGGAGGTTGATTTCATCGATGTAGAGAACCCCTTTGTTCGCTCTGTGAATTGCACCTGGCTCTACACGGTCATGAGCTGGAGTTTCCATCCCACCAGATTGGAATGGATCGTGGCGGACATCACCGAGTAGAGAGCCTGAGAGGGTGGCGGTCGCATCGACGAATGGAGGGCGTTCATCCATGTCATGCTTGACAAGAACCTTCGGGATTCGTCCTTCATCACCAGAACCCAGTCGGCTACGAATGAACATATATCCGAACATGAGCAAAAACATACCAAACAGGAGAGTAAGAATATCGCCAGATGGAATTGCTACGATAACCAGCAAGAACGCAACAGCTCCGAATCCAATGAGAAGCATCCGTTGTGCTTTCTCCTTTTGTTCACGAATGGCCTCTTTCTGAACACGGACAATGCGTTCTCCTCGACCAGCGGGGACTGAACGAACGCGTGGTTCATTTTCATCGTCCTCATTAGGATAGACAAGAACGTCTTCAAGAGCATCCTTTGGAAGCAAGTCAGTCATTGAACGAGCGAGCATGGATTTCCCTGTACCAGGATCTCCGATCATAAGCATGTGACGACGTTGTTCAGCTGCTTTACGAATAACGACTGAACCAGCCTCTTGACCAATGACTTGATCGACAAGTCGGTCAGGAATAGGAACGTCTTCGGTCGTTTCGAAACTTACAGATTCGATCCACTTGTCAACGCTTACAGAAACGACATCGTCGGTCCCATTCGATGGCTCTGGAGCCCAAATAGTGACCGTTTCAGAGTCGTCTTCAGTAACGTCCTCAATAGGAATATCGTCATCTGCCATGATGTTTCCTCACCTTCCTCCCCTTTAGGACTTTAGCATCCACCACAGAGGCGAAAAAGACTCAATTTTGCATTGTATCAAGGTACTGTTGGCCGTAATATTGCCATTGCTCCATGGTCCATCCTGCTGGAAGACCAGTTACTGGCAACGGCGGACCTGCAGGCACTTGAGGAACCGGCAGAGGTTGTGCAACAGGCTGAGGCAATGGTTGAGCAATCGGCTGAGGCATCTGTTGTTGGAACAGAGGCGCTGCACCGCCATACATCGAGTTAGCAACTGTGTCGTGGATAGGAAGAGCACCGTCTTCCCATACTGGACCATTGTCAAAGACCTTCTCTTCGTCATTTCGACGCATAAGCAGACCTACAGATACTGCGAGGAACAGAACTCCACCAACGATTGCAAGAATCAGCATGAGATTTCCAGAATCTTCGCTTCCGTCTTCCCCAGCTCCAGATTGAACTTCCTCGGTTGGGCAGGAGGAACGAGGATCTTCACAAGCCGTTGAATATTGAGCACGCTTATCTTCTAAGATTTCTGCAACCTCTTCTTTGTAAGCATCGTTCAATGCCTCTGCTGCTGAGAGTTCCAATGCTTCAATTTCTTCTGATAATTTGTCGATGTAATTGCTGAGCATTTCGTCATCCATATCTTTTGGAGCAGGAAGTTCTTCGAGAATGTTCCATTTTACAACTCCAACTGTCTTGTAATCATCACCATTGCTGTCAACGGCATTGATTGAAAGTTGGTAATAGTCCTTGTAGATTGAACCTGAAGGACGTGCGTATTGATCTGGCATGAAGATCGATGGAATATCCAACTCTGTAGACCATCCAACCATCGAGCGTGTGATGTCGAGGTTTTCTTTGTACAATCCATCACAAGTACCAGTTTCATCGTTGCAGATATTCCACGTTGCCTCGATGTCAGTGAAGGTTGGTGCCATATCCGTCAGGACGACATTCGCTGTCGGGATTTGACCGATATAGGTGTCTTCCATGCTCACATAGAAGTGGCCACTTCCATCATCGACCTTAGCGATGTACAAGGGGTATGAATCAAACACATCAACTGTGATTGTGTATGTGTTGCTATCGTATCGATCGATGGTGTTGATTGTGACTGTGTGAAGACCAGATGTTTTGAAATTCAATGTCATTGTTCCATCGATTGGATTGAACTTAGCAGCACCTTGTTCATCGGATGTGACTGTGATGAATGCTTCATTTGAAGGATCATCCACATCGGTTAGAATCGCCATGAGATTGATTGTTCGTTGTGTCTCGATCTTCAAGGTGAATTCTTCAAGACCTGTTAGATCAAGACGTGGCGCATCGTTGATTGGATTGACCTTGATGAGCAAATCTTGGTCAGCAAATTGTTCACCATCGCTGGCTCGTAGTGTGACCATTACATCTCCGTTGACATCGTCATCAACCGTTTCAAAGACGACGTTCGTTCCTTCGAGAGAGACTTTGAAAACATCGTTGTTGGAAAGGCCCACAATCTCTAACTGAAGCGTTGAAGCAGAAACTGAATTCCCTACATCATCTGTATCGGAAAGATAAGGAAGGAGGCTGAAAACACCCATCGAATCTTCGTCGACGACTTGTGTAGGAAGTGCTTGCCATCGTGGTTGTCCGTTTTCTATGACATTGAAAAGAAGTGTCCCATAAGGCAGTTGACCTTGCGCTGAATAATCTCCGCCATCGTCCATACTGATTTCAATACCTTGTTGTCCAAGAGGACAACCCTGGGTTGGAGACCAAGCGAAAAGAACCTCAACTTCAGTTGTCGATGGATGCCATGCAACGAAAGACGAATCACTGCTTGTAATGGTCAAGGAATTCAGAGGAGTTTCAGGATCTACAATTATTCCACTCATGTCGACCTTTGTTGAAATGTCACAGGGCACTGGATTGACTTGGTTCGGAGTAATGCCAGGAGGTGCGTTCATCAGATCAAAAGCGTCTGTTGTGGTCGACCATGAAGAGAATTGACCACGAGCATCGACAGCTCTTGTACGAAGGTCGTATTTTCCTGCAGCCATTTCCATTGTCGGCAAGAGCGAATATTCTCTTCCTTCGTTTGCGGAACCCATGTAGAGGATGTTTTGTCCTCCTGTAACAATTGAATCAGACCATAGGTCCTGTCCTGCAGGAGAAATTTCAACATCGAACGTCATTGTGTCGATAGTGTCCACATTGTCGTTTGCGTCGCCCTTAGCAAGAACAGAAAAGTAGTTGCCACGACTGATATCAGTTGTTCCGAGAACCTGAGGTGATTTCGAGGTTGGTGGCCGGTCATGTTCGAGATCGGTCGTTCGGATGTTGTTCGAAGTTACGCTTTCTCCAGTTGTATCTAGTTCAACACCAAATACGGTCTTCCAGGAATTGGAAGGTAGGGTCGATGTATCGAATGTTTGCTGGGCAGTCATTGTGTTCGAAGAACCTGTTGTAGTCAATGTGTTGATTGCAGTGTTTTGTCCAATGTAGTTCTTTTGACCGTTGAGCACGTAGTAGAACTTGACTGTTCCGCCGCTTGTGTAATCGAGGTCCCCGGTGTTGGCAATGGTTGCATCGAGTGTGATGATGTCTCCACGAACGTAGGAATCAGCGGTTGGTGAAGTGACGGTGAAACTCGGGATTGACAAATCCATCTTTGGTCCCATTGTTGAATCGATAGCGTGGTAAACGTGAGGACTTGAACCACCTGCGGATACTTGGTTACCTGTCATCAAAACACCGATGACAATGGCCTTGCTCAATCCACCAGGTACAACAGATGCTGGTACACTAGACCAAGATTCAGTTTGAGTTGTTGCGGTAGGTGCAACACTTAGGAAGGAACTGCCCGTACCGCTGCTCTTTGATTTGTAGGTATCTCCGGAAGTCAACCATGCCATCCAGCAATTGTATCCATGTGGAATTCCAGAAGAATAAGAGTATCCTGTGCAGTCTTTATCGACTAAAGCAGCGTAAAGTTTCATGTTGCTGGCGGCAGATCCTGAACCCGTGTACTTGTAGGTAATATCAATGTCATACGTACTTCCAGATTGGCTGATGGCTGCAGTCATTCCGTAATCATTGACATCTTGATGCATTCCACCTCCATTAGAGAAGAGGGTGTCATATGTATCGTAGTTCGATGAAGCCCCACCTTGGTTCTTGTCTGTTCGGTCCCCAAAGTATGCATCAGGAGCACCTCCAGTCGACCAAGGCCAGTTGTACGGAGCGACATTTCCTGCACGGCTTGTGTCGGTGTCTCCATAGGAAGCAGACATGTATGTGATGTAGACGTATTCATCAGGATGAAGTTGCTTAACTGCGTGATGTGCATCAGAGCCACCTCCTTGTTTGGAACAATGTCCACAGTTATCTGAAGAGATGTACTGACCAAAGACAACGTGACCTGGGCTTGTAGCTTGTGACGCACCCTCAACCGTGCTTTGTTCTTCGAGGATTGTGGGTTGGTTCTCGACTGGGTTCGTAACCAGACCTGTTAGGACACTACCAAGAAATAATACCACAATTGTTAGGGCTATCGCTCGCATTGAAAGATTCATGGACATACGCATAGATAGAACCTATATAATCTTATTACATTCCTGTCAGCGTCCATCGTTTTCGATATTATTGAAAAAAAAACATCAAAATAACAATTTTAATAAATAATTTCGTTGAAATTGTATCGAAAAAACTGATGTTCTCCATCCGCTAGGATTGGTCATGGCTGACATTGAATCTGTCGCATTAATGGAAGAAAGTGGAAAGATTCACATCGTTAGCATGGTCGATAATACCATCAAAATCAAAGGTCTTGGCGTGGTTAACCCACACAAGGAATTCTCACAATTGAAGGATGGAGAGGAGACACATGTTGGATCGAAAATTCTTCGCCGCCTTCCTACAAGATTGCCTGAACTCATCGCAGGTATGAAGCGTCGGGCCCAAACAATCGGTTCAAAAGATGCTGGTGTTCTGATAGCGCGACATGGAATTGGTGCAAACGATGTTGTTCTTGAAGCAGGACTTGGTTCTGGAGGTCTATCGATGCATCTTGCAAGAGTACTAGGGCCCAGTGGCCATCTCATCACAGTTGAACCCAGAGAAGAACATGCCAGTGTTGGATTGGAAAATCTCAAAACCCTTTCTGAATGTATGGCTGAATTCCCCGAACACAGCCATATTGATGGGCGAATTGAAGATGTCATTGAGCAAATCCAGGAACATGCTGAATTTGTTGATGCGATTCTTCTCGACTTGCCAGAACATCCGCCTGCAATCAAGGCCGTGGCTCCCTTGTTAAACGTAGGAGCCCGCATCTCCTGTTACTGCCCTGTGACAAGCCAACTCGAGGGAGCATGGATCGCTTGTGAGGAAGCAGGGTTGCATGTTGAGTGGGCTGGGGAAATCATCGAAAGACAATGGGGTAAAGCGAGTAGGGGCGGGGTGCGTCCAGTAAACGGGCCATTTGGCCATACTGCGTTCTTACTGATAGCCCAACGCCGAAGCTGAATCAGAACTTAGGCGCTGCACCATATTCGACAACTCGAATATTCGAATCACATGTCGGACATGTGAACCTGAATGGAGGGTCATTTCCACCAGGGACCGCAAGCCTAGCTTCACAGGAAGGACAACTAATTCTGCGATTGGAATCCATTCTGCATTCGTTTGGACCAAGAGCATATTCTTTCTCCTCTTCTTCATCTTGCTCATCATCTTCTTCTTCAGAAGAGGCAGTTGAGGATGGTTTTCTGTACTTTATGACAAGCAAAGCAAGAGCAAACAAAACATATCCTGCAGCCATGATTTTGAATGTCGCATCGCCCCCAATTTCGATTCCAAGAAGAGTAATACCTTCAGGAGGTTGTGCTTTTCCTGCCACATCCACCTCAATCAATGGAGACTCTGCATCAACACTGCTTCCGTCAACTTGTACCAATGCTCGAACCTTCAGTTCCGCTGATGTTGCTTGAGAAGTGAGTGCATTGAGTCGAACGACAAAGATTTCTGAAGCGCCCGGACTCAGCGTAAACAGATCCGTCTTTTCACCTGCGGTATTGTTCCATTGAACATCAAAAACTCCATCGCCTACACCGAGGAGAGTTAAGCGACCGTTGATGTCAATGTTTGCGAGATTGGTCACAGTCACTGTGGTTGAAGAACCACCCATGTAAGGAATATCGAGTGAACTGGTATCCACTGAAATCGAGACAACTGATGCAGAGTCCCATGTTGCTTCTACGTTGTAGGTGGCCACTTCACTGTACACGTAATCTGAACGAGCGGAAGATACAACTCGAATACTAAACGCATTTGTTCCTGCTAAGGCATCCTCAGACACGTCACAAACCCATGGAAGAGGTGGTGATGATGCACCTGGTGAAAGAGTCACTGACTGAGCAATATTGCACGATATCCCTACTGAACTTATTGAGAATTCATCGGCACTGTTGCCCGTGTTTGTGACTGAAACAGTACCAGAAATTGTGCCACCTGCTTCAGAAGAAGCATCGTCCGCTAGAATTGTTAAATCTGCCCCTGCATCCATTGCAAAGAGTGTGATAAGGACAAAATCAGTTGCTTCAGAATCAAGAGTAGAGGTCACTCTGATGTTGATTGGAAGTCCAGTTTCAGGAGCACCACTAGAGGATTCACGTACCCCAAGGACGACCGTTTCGGATTGGCCCACGCCTAACACGACAGAGGTTTGAGATAATGAAAGTTCGAAGTATGTTGAAGACTCTCCAGATTCAAGTGAAAGAAGGAAGGTATCCTGCATTGTACCTACATTGGTGACTTCAATCGTGACGTTTGTCATTGCAGAAGGGCCAGCAATGGCTTGATTTGTGTTCGCATTGAGAAGAGCTAAACTCCGATCGATGACTTGTAATTCAAGCGGAAGCAATGAATCGGGAGCATCTGAAACGAGACGAATGCTCAATGAATCAGTGCGTGCATTCAAGGCTGCTGAAGCAGTGATGTTCAGTTGAGCCACATAGAACTCACCAGAGGCGAGTGTTACCGAGGATACATCGCTTAGTTCTGCACTGACACCACCGGGCAAGCCTGAAATTGTGAAGGTGCTCAAGGAAACATTGGACGTCCCAGTGTTTTCGATGACAATATCGATGGAAGAGGATTGACCAGGTTGAACGACAATTCTTCCATCGAGAGTACCTGACAATTCCAATTCGGAAACGGGTTGTACGTCAAAAGGTAATGTTGTGTTCAATGATTGAAGAGAATCATGAATCACAGAAACAATTCGCTGATTGAGACCAAGCGAACCAAAAGCAGCCACTGCAGTCAAGGTCCATGTCGCTGATTGACCTGAGGCAACAGTGACTGAAGACGCTGTGTCTAACTGAAGAGTGATATGCGATGTCGCATTGCTTACAATTTGTAATGAGAATGTTTCTGTTTCGCTCCCGGTATTGAAGACACGAACCTCAAGAGTTTCATCGATACCCGGGGTAAGAAGGACTGCTCCTGAAGGCCCTTGCACTGTAAAGTCCACCTTCCGATCGATTTCAAATGAGAAATCGCGAACAAAGGATACGGTGGAATCTTCGGAAAGTGTGTTGATCAAACGAACGGAACAAACATCGCCCACATTGCTGCTGCTTCCTACATCAACCGCGAATGGAATGTTTGCAATTTCATCGACTAAAAAGGCGGTCTCTGTTGCGAGTAACGAGACAGTACATGGTCCACTCAACACAGATAATGAGTGAGAATAGGTGGATTCCGTCGTACCTATATTGGTGATTGAAACGTTTGTGTGCGTCTGTTCTCCGGGAATGAAATCATCAGTACTTGCTAGGAAATCTACTTGCAAACCATAGGTGGCTTGTACATCGATGACGAAGAGGGTTGAAGTTGAAACATTGCCCATGAGTGAACCAGCATGTAATCGAACACCCGTTGCACCTGGCAGCGCATCCGAAGGTATCGAAACCCTCAGAGTCGAGGTTTCTTGTTCCTGAGCTGAAAGATTCTCGATCTGGTCATCAAGCCATCGAACTTCCCAACCTTGCGGGAGCCCTGAATGTTGATTCATTGGTTGCATTGCGGCCGAGGCTTGCCAAGGATAATCATACTCAGACGACCCGTTGAAGACAACTTCTGCTGCGGTTTGTTGCAATGTCAGGCGCAGCGCAGCATCCATGGTTGTATTGTCGGTCAATCCAACTGGTGAATCACCTGTAAGAGCGGAGAACAGTACGCAAGCTGCGAGATAAGAACCAGAGGTTGAAGGATGGCTGCCGTCATTTGAGTATAGACCAAAAAACGTTGATGTAGGAGATTGAGGATTGCCTCCCGTTGCAACGATTGAGTCGTGTATGTGCTTGAATGCTAATCCAACAGGTGCGATATAGATGTCGGCAGAGGTATGCGAAGAGATGTTGTCTCTGTAATCGATGTAACCATCTTCAAGCCGGTCTTGCATGACAGTGTAATTAGAGAACAACGTTGGATTGCTTGCATCCCCACTTCGATACCCCCAAGTCATCATCAACATCGTTGAACCGCCTTCTGTATCAACACGATCTGCAAGGTCAACGCTTGCGTTTTTACTTGCAATCCAATCAGAATTAGATCGAGTAAAACCTGGAATCTGAGATTGGTCTTGCAAGACAACTGTGTCCCAAACACCTGAAGCAAGGGATAGGTTTTGAGCACTCGAAGAAGTGTTTACATCAGACCAATGGCCAGCAAGAGTTTTTCCTCCAGCAGTAAATGTCGAGGTATTGCTCGGACTACCCGCGCTTCTCAACATTTCTTCAAGCATCGAAGACAAACTGTTCTGAGAAGTATATGAATTTCCAAACATAAGGACGTCGCTGACAGATGTTGACCATGATGGAACGCTGGTGGTGGTATTCGACCCTTGGTTGCTCGATGTATAATTCGCCCACCAACCGGAGAGGTCTGGTTCGTCCTGAGCACTAAGGAGGAATGAATCTGTAACTGATCCAAGATTAGAAATTGGTACATCTAAATCAACTGATTGTCCTGGCTGGATAGCGAGCAATCCATTGTCGCCAATGCCAGTTGCATCTATTGATGGATGATAGACGACAGCCACGGATACATAGACATCAATGGAAGATGTCGATGCCCCATCGGATTCATTTACGAACAGGGTAAACATTCCGTTATCAGAAGGCGTTGCGTCCTCAGCAAGTTGGACAACAATGGTTGTTGTTGCATTGTATGTTGGTAAAACGTTGGACACACTTGCAGAGGTTGGTGTCGCAGACCATACATTTGACAATCCATCCGTTGAAGATTCAACTGAGTAACTCTCAATAGAAGATCCATTATTTTCAATTTCAAGCGAGAGATTAGCCGATTCTCCCGGAATAAGGATCATGTGAGGTGCATCTACAGAGAGAACGATAGTTGGATCTGCTTTTGCTGTAATAGCAAGCGGAGAAGCACTTGCTGCAAGCATCAATAGGACCAAAACTACGGCACGTGAGTGAGTCTTTGACATGGGACCACTTCAAGCGAGGGACCTTTAGCACTTGAGCGAATCGGCTAATAGGAGTAAAATATCTTCAGAAATTGCTTAGTTTTTCAATTCGTGAAGAATCTAAGCGTTCCCATGGGAAATGTCCCTCGTCCGTTGCATGACGACCAAAGTGACCACCTGCAGACGTTGCTTGGTAAATTGGGCGAAGTAGATCTAGATCCTTAGCGATAGCTGCAGGCCTGAAATCAAATGTATCCTGCACACGACGAGCGAGTTCTGAATCTGAAACGATACCAGTCCCAAAGGAATCCACCATTAGACTGACTGGTTTGGCCACACCAATGACATATGCGAGTTGAATCTCAAATCTGGTAGCTAACCCTGCTGCAACGACGTGCTTAGCAGCCCAGCGTGCTGCATATGCTGCACTTCGATCAACTTTCGATGGATCTTTACCGCTAAAAGCACCTCCGCCGTGACGACCCATACCACCGTATGTATCCACGATGATTTTTCGCCCAGTCAATCCAGCATCTGCATACGGACCACCTGGGTCAGCGAATCGCCCAGTTCCGTTGACAATCAGTGTGTAATCTGAGGAGAGAAGTTCTGATGGAATGACGTGTTCAACAACGTGTTTCTGAACCTGTTCACGAACATACTGAAGTTCTTTTTCTACTGAACCATCGAATTGGTCTTTCAGAAATTTATCATGTTGAATTGCAACAATGACGGTATCGACTCCAATGATTTCGCCTTCAGCGTTGTATGCTACAGAAACTTGAGATTTACCATCTGGACGTGCCCATGGGAGAATCTTTTCTTCACGAACGGTCGTTAGTCTTCGAGAAAGTCTCTGTGACAATGCAGCGGAGAGAGGAAAGTATCTTCCCTTCAAATCCTCATATTGTTCAGTTTCTGTGCAAGCAAAACCAAACATAAGTCCTTGATCACCTGCTCCTTGGGAATCGAGTGTTTGTCGATCAACACCTTGGTTAATGTAAGCAGATTGAGTTGTTACGTAAACTAGAACATCACACAAGTCGGGATTTGTAGCATCCATTCCAATGGCGTGTGAATCGTATCCAATGTTCGCTGCTGCTTGACGTGCTATAGCATCATAATTTGGAGCGGGAGCATCAAGAGACACCTCACCAGCGAGAATAATCACGCTCTTGTCTTCCATGCCTTTCACACAGGTTTCAACCGCTACTCGAGCATTTGAATCAAGAGCAAGACAAGCATCTACAATAGCATCAGAAATCGCATCACACAATTTATCTGGATGTCCGCTAGTTACAGACTCTGAAGTAAAGATGTCTTGTTGCATAGTTCTGCGCCAGTATAGTCATTATCAAAGGTTTCCATGACAAATCGAGCATGGATTTACAGCGATTCCTATTTGTACGGCTCCATCTAGGATTTCACATGGCTGACTGGCACCCCACCGCATATCGGACACATACTCTCTCTGAAATTCAACAAAAAGGAGCAGACCTCGTTGGGCAAGAAGTCACAGTCGCTGGATTCATGGAGGCCAATAGAGGCAAAGGCGCCATCTGTTTTGTCGACATGAGAGATGGAACTGGAACGTTACAAGTGTTCTTGAAAGGAGACATCATTGGGGAAGAAAAACTTGATGTTGTTCAACGGATGACTCGTGAATCAACATTACAATTCACAGGTACTGTAGCTCAAAAGCGCCCACCAAAGTTGAAAGAAGGTGAAACAGCGCCACCACCAGCGTATGAAATTGTAGCATCTGACGTGGTCGTATTGACCCGTGCAAATGCACCACTTCCACTCGGCATTACCGATTCAGTCACAATAGGACTCGATACCCGTCTTGACAACCGTTTCCTTGATCTTCGTCGTGCTCACGTAAATGCGATGTTCACTCTTCGCTCCAAGGTACTGCAATATGGTCGTGAGCACCTCATTACCGAAGGATTCAAAGAAATCAATACTCCTAAAATCATTGCATCTGCTTCAGAAGGAGGAACAAACTTGTTCCCAATGATGTATTTCGATACGCCTGCATTCCTCTCACAAAGCCCACAATTGTACAAACAACTTACCATTCTTGGTGGAATGGAACGTGTTTTTGAGATTGGACCTGCTTTCAGAGCAGAAAACCATGATACATACCGTCATCTGAATGAATTTATCTCGTTCGATATTGAAGCTGCTTGGATGAATGATGATGATGTAATGGGCGTTCAAGAAAGAATGATTCATCATATCTGGAAGACTGTAGCAGAAAACGACCAAGAGCATATTGACACAATCAATGCTTACAGAGAAAGTCAAGGAGATGAACCAATTTCCGTCGAAATCCCTACAGTCCCATTCCCTCGTATCGAATATTGTGATGCCATTAAGATGATTCAAGATGCAGGAGAAGACATTGCATGGGGAGACGATATTGATTCATCCCACTGCGATATTATCGCAGCAAAATACCCAGGATTCCACTTTTTACCTCGATGGCCAATGGAAATGAAACCATTCTACATCCATCACATTCCTGGCGAAGTAGGAGCAACTGGAGAACAACTCAGTCGCGGATTCGACTTGAATTATGGGCGAGATGAGATGACAAGCGGTGGACAAAGAGAGCACAACGTAGAGATTCTTGAAGAGAATCTTCGCTCAAAAGGTCTCAACCCAGAAGAGTTCTCCTTCTACACTGATGGATTCAGGTTTGGTGCACCACCACACGCTGGCTGGGGTCTGGGAGTTGCACGACTCCTCATGGCATTGACAGGTTCAAGAAACGTACGTGAAACTGTCTTATTCCCTCGAGACAGACATCGAGTAACACCCTGAGTTGACCAAGATGCCTGTTGATCGAATGCAATGGGGTGCTGAAGCGTGGCAATTCGCAGACTTGCATATGCCTGATGAACCGTCCCCCTTCCAGAACGATCATGGTGTCCCATGCATCATGTTGATTCATGGTGGGTTCTGGAAAAAAGAATATTCCCTTGAATTGATGCAGCCGATTGCAAATGCGCTCAGCGATGCTGGTGTTGCTGCATGGAACATTGAATTCAAACGTTGGGATGATGGTGATGAAGGCGTATGGATGGACACCATCTCTGATGTCCTACGAGCATGGGGTCAACTCGCTCTTCTTCCAGGAATTGACATTACGCGAAGCATGGTCATGGGGCATTCC
>JBMZTB010000046.1:0-13738 GCA_049623485.1 Candidatus Poseidoniaceae archaeon | reverse complement strand
GGACTGCAAACAAAAGGCTAAAATCACTCAACGCCAATCCACTATTTTGTGGCAATCCTCTTCGCAACGGGTCATATCCGTTCCGACCGATGACAAAATGGGAGAACTTATCAACGCATTAATGAGCACACATTTGACAACTCAACCAGATCTTAATGCCAATATCGTGATTGGTAAGATGATGCTTTCAACAACAAATTTGGTGACCCCCTTATGCAGTCGTCTTTCGTTCCCGGTTCCAACTGACGACGATGTCAAGGGGTTGCTTCAGTGGATGGAATTCGTGATTAGGGGGGCTACTTCCTTGCACAAGCACCATCTAATCGACAAGTTGGCAATTCAAATTTTAAAAAGTCAGAGCATGCTTGAATTTAAGGACAAATGGTCGAGGATTCAGGCAGGTGGGAGTGTAAACTCATCTCTTGATTCGTACAAACATGAATTTGAAGGGTTGGTTGAATCCTCTCGTCCGAAGGATGTGAAAGATCACGACGGAAGAAGCATCATTTTCAGCATGGAGAACGATCCGTATTATGGCGTATTAGGTAATTTGAAACTCAAGGGGGAGCCAATACAGAGGTTGAGAAGCGTAACGGCCTTAACTGGCTATTCACGGGGAGCGCTTGGGGATTTAGACAATCAGGACCCCCCAAAAACAATCGATTTGTCACACAACATACACGGGGATGATTGGTACGCAGCAACTTCGGCTTTCGGCGAAGGAATCTTGATCACCCTCGATGAAGAATCAGCACCATTTATCGAATCGGAGAGATGGGGCAAGTGGATGGCAGAACACAAAATGCTGGTCCAGGATTCCCTCAATGAGCAGACCCAACCAGTTCCATGGATATTGTTTAGATCTCCAAGAACCGCTTTGATGCGTGAAGAGGAATGGATGCCGAGCGAACATGAGGCACCTGGATTCTTCGCAGAGTCTCACCCATTGTTTGTTTGGTGGCACACATTTTCTCATCACCTGATTCGTGCCGTTCAAGCCGAAACAGGCTATTCATCGTCGGCTATTTCTGAAAGGGTTTACGCTATTCCAAAGCCTGATGGTACTTGGACTGGGGCGATTTTACTATACGTCACAGAAGGTGGAATGGATGGGACATTAGGCGGATTGATTTCATTGCTACCTAACATGCAAATCTATCTCGATAGAGTTCGAAGAGATGCTGTGGTTTGCTCCATGGATCCCTTATGTGAGGAAGGACCTTCACGAATATTGCCTGAAATCGGATGTTATGCTTGTACATTCAATCCAGAAACTTCATGTGAACATCGAAATATGTTTCTTGACCGTTTATTAATGGTTGAGGGGGCAGGGATTTGAGAGTGGTGTGCTATGTCAACCAGCAACTCGGATGAAGTGAGAGTCCTTCTTGGGCCATCGTCTATTTCATCTGAGATTGAAGGTTCACACCTCATGAGAAAAAACCTCCTTGATACAATCGATCGAGCAAATGAATCTCTGCTCATTGCAGGATACATGTTGAACTCCCCCGAGATTGCTGAAAGAATCATGCTAAAATGCTCAAGAGTCGAGGTGATTATTCATTTGGATAAGAACCAAACCTTTGGCGATCAGCGCGCAACTTCGGTGTACTATGACTTGGTAAAAGCCGGTGCGATTATCAAGTTACACGACGACACGGTCGAGGGAAGCATGCATGCTAAAGTCATCATCGCAGATCACAGCGAAGCCATTGTAGGTTCCGCAAATCTGACGTACAGCGGTGCTGACAGAAATTTGGAAATGGGCGTTAGAATAAGAGGCCCGACTGTCAAGATACTTCGCAACACAGTCACGCTTGCTTTGGGTGATTTATCATGACGATTGACACGAATTTCCGACTTTTAGACGGAAAGCCTAAGCGTGTTTTCGGCTATGATTTAATCAGTTCCACTCACCGAGTTAATGGTGATTGGAAACGGACAAAACCTCTCCCAGAGTCTGAAAAATTAAGATTGCAAGCCGTAGGTGGTTTGCTACATGCACTTCCCGGTTGGCCATTGGCTGATGGAATTAATCGAAGTAAATACACGCCAGATTCTCACCAACTTCTAGTGAGTGATATGCTTGCAACGAACTGGTTCCAAGATGTTGAAGGATTGGATGGATTTGCACGAACGCGGGTCCTAGTGGCCGATGAAGGAGGAACTGGAAAAACCCTCGGTGTTTCCCTAGCAGTTCGTTGGACTACAATACAACCAGATGCAAAAGGGCCTGTGCTCATTCTCGTGCCACCCTTGCTCAAAGAGCATTGGCTTGACCATCTTCAAGCGGTTTTTTCTGATGATCCCGATCGTGTTCAAATGCTGAACAGTGCTCGGTTCTTCGACCCAATCCAACATCACAATCAGATTGTGATCATGTCAAAGTTTTCATGGATTCATCATTGGAGCGGTCGAGAAAGCGACATTACCCCCTTGTGCGTCGTTATTGATGAAGCACACCAAGGTCGAACTGGAATGTCGCTTGAAGAATACAGCGATGAAGAGGAAGAATATGGCGATGAAGAAGGTATGGGAAACATCGTCGGTGAAGAGGAGGCTTTTTCCCCGACAGTTCATGCTAAGGTTTTGCAACAAACTTGTGCAAAGGCGTGTTTTGCCATTGGAGTCACAGCCACTCCAATCAACATCCATACTAAAGAAATTGAATACATTTTGGCTATGCTGGGCTCAGAAAGTCAGTGGCAAAAAGTTGCAAATAGTCCCATTGCTGACATCAACATGCAATGGCAAAAATCCCTAGCAGCTGTGGCAACATGGGCGCGAACTGCCAGCGACAGCTCTGATTCATGCCCAGCAGGGTTACTGAATCCTTTGCTAGAAATGCTACTCAACGAACAATACCCCGAGCAATGGGGCGAAGTTAGCCAGGCTGAAATTGATTCACTGACCCATTGGCTCGAATCAATTTGTGATGGAAGCACACCCCTTACGCCAAGCCAGGCCCTTCGACGTGTTCGAGACCTACACCCGTACGGCCGTCATTTGAGCATGGTGCTTCGAATTGACCTTGTGCCCCGGCACGA
Source organism: Candidatus Poseidoniaceae archaeon (assembly GCA_049623485.1). Taxonomy (GTDB): domain Archaea; phylum Thermoplasmatota; class Poseidoniia; order Poseidoniales; family Poseidoniaceae; genus MGIIa-L2. The sequence goes on along the minus strand of JBMZTB010000046.1, from coordinate 10,691 downwards.
AAATGAGCAACAACAATTCCGTATCCGAAAAGAGCGAACAGAACGGTTGTTAATCGGAGATGATATTCTACACTTTTTGGGTGAAATCCGTCGTAATGACAAGGCGGTTGGCTTACTAGAAACCTTGAACCAGTCCACGCGGATTGTGTGTTCGCATCGAAGAAACCCAAAAATGACAGACGAAAATGGTGAACCGCGATATTGTGGAACCAAAAAGAAACCAATCATTTGGGATTTTACAAATCAGCAACCACTGGATTTCTGGCCTAGAGTTCAGGCCATGAAGGATCCACGTATCGACCGCATCGTCGAGCAAATTAGGCTAGATTTAGCACATCATGACGAAGGTCTGCCGGGGCGTGTTACGCAGCGTGGTTGCGTTATTTTTACTGATTGGCGTGGGACAATTGATAGTCTCAAATTGGAGATGAAAAGCCGTTATCCTATGGTGGCTGGAGTCCAATTGGAATTCTTCGAATTGACCGGGAGCACCGACGTCAATAATGCTAAAAAGCGCCTTCAGGAATGCGAGCGCCTGTCAGCAAAGGAGACTCATTATCCAATTTTGATTTGTACTGCGGCAGGGGAAGTCGGTCTCGACATGGAATGGGCCTCGACATTGGTTCATTGGGACTTAAATCCGAATCCTCAACGAATGGAGCAACGAACATGGCGGCTCGATCGTAGAATCAGCAGTGATTCAACTAGGACCCATTATTCTGTGCTTCATATGGTCTGTGATGACATTCCACATCATGAAAAGCTTGAACAAAGAATCAACACTCGGTTTGATCAAGCAGTCGAGAGTTTAGGTCTACCAGAGCGATCATACATCCCAGAGGGCACCGATGAGATTGAAATTCGCCCAGGCGGTTCTGCTCATTCACCTCACCTGATGGATGACGAACTGAATCACTTGGATGTGATGTTTCACGGAGGCGAGGACCAAAACCACTGGCCTGGGCTTCGATTAAAGGAAGCGGAAAGGCTTCGATGCACCGCTATAACCGAGTATTGCGTCTCTGAAGAGTTTCTTCGAAGCAGCGATACCATTTTGGAAAACGGGCACGTAAATGAAAACGTTCCATGGTCATCACGCCTCGCACTTGGCGAACCACGAGTCAGAAATGTACGAGATTTAGAGTTGATTTCTCCCGCCTTCTCAAGGAAGATTTCTCCTAAAATACCAAACCATGAACATGCCCTGACTTTTGCGTCCTCTTGGGAACAACTTTTGCCTGACACGCATCTCTTGCCGAATCTCTCCCAAGTCCCCCCCCGACTCTTCCGAAGGGTGTTAGATGAATGTGGTGAAGGTGAGAAATTATTGCATGCTTTCATCGATTTACCCATAGAAAAATGTATTCTAGCCATCAACAAAGAGATTTCGAGTTTGAACAATGGTGGAGGCTCAAATTTCCATGATCGAGGAATGAGGATTCTCTCGCCAGAAGGCGAACTGCTGTTTGCCGGTGCAGGGGAAGATATCGAAAGGCAAGCCTGGGCAATTGTCTTTCAAACCATGAAACTTCTTATCAAGCAAGAAGAGATTAAAATCGCAGAGGCTTATACCGAAGAACTCGAGGATACAATCGGACGGCAGCAAGTGACTCAAAGAATCGACGATCTTCTCAAGCGAAACCAAGAAAAAACTCGAGAAATGGGCGCTGTTCAAAATAAAATCACGGAATGTGGTGACGAACACGAAGGGCACAATCGACGCCTTGCTCGTATCGAAGGTCTTTCGGAAGATATCGCCCAGCGACAAAAACAAATAGAAAACCTAAGTGGTTTTTCACACATTCTTACACCAATTGTTATTGTGGAGAAATTGAAATGAACTCAGAAGATTACGGATGGGCGCCTGAAGTGAGCGACTGGTACGACCAAGCTCTTAATGAAAAGAACAATCCTAACGCTGAAATTTGGAGTATTCTAGCACAACCGGAAAATACGTTCCAAGCAGCCAGTTGGTGGCTGGCCCGCAAGGTTATTCAGGACTCAACGAACTTTGAAGTCGGCTACAGAAAGCAGATCAAGCATCTTGTGTCACGGGAGGAAACTCAAGGAAGTTTTCCCTTCACACAATACATACGAGAATTATGTCAAAATGCTTTAGATTCTATCATGGATGATGAACATCTAACCATTGAACTGTTTATTGATGACTCAGGAATGAAATTCTCCCACGATGGTAGAACATTTAGAGGACCCACACCGACTTCACCAGAAGGTGAAATGGCCTCCTTATATGCGCCCGGAATGACAACAAAGAGGGGTTCTTTTAATTCCGAGGGGCGGTTTGGAATCGGATTTAAAGGTTGGATGCTTTTCTTTGAAGCAATCCGTCATGAACATTCCAATGGTCACCAAAAAATTCAGGTCGGGTATCGGTTTGAAGGGGACGGATATAATCGAGAGAGCTTGATTTTGAAAGGACCAGGTGATCCAATCAACAATGTCCCTTGCCCGCGAAGAACCTCTTTCAATTTTTCAAATCCCACAACAGAGTTTCAAGCTCCTTCTATAGAGGAAATCATCGATGAATGGTCCCCTATGATTAGATTCGCTCATCATGGCGTGACAATAAAAATCAATGTAATGGGATCTGAAGTAGAACTGATTCATGAAGTAAATACCCTACAGGACTTGAATCATCCAACTCTCAACCAAGAGATATTTGAATCATTTACAAGAGTTGATCTAACGGCTTATCACACTGAGCAGCAGTTCATTTGTACATACAGTGAATGTGAACAAACGCCCTTCACTCCTGCATGCCCATTGTGTAATCAAAACCAAATGGTTGAAGAGATTCCTAATGAGGGTAGTGAAATTTTTAGTTATCGCTGTACTAACAACGATTGTGATGAGTCCCTATTTGAACCGGAATGTCCAGAATGCACTGATGACAAAGACATAGAGCCTATACTGAGATTAACTGAAGAGAGAATAATAGGTTTGCGCTCTCAAATAGTTGAATCCGAAGAAATTAACAATGCTATTAACGCATATATCGATGGAGAGAAAGCCCACTATTCATCTCTTCAAAATCAAGAGTTAAACCCGTGGTTAGCAGTGGAACCAGCCGATTGGTACCTAGAAAAACGAATAACTCTTGGTATCAATTTAACCGACAAAATTTATCAATCGCCTTGGTTGTTTTCGATGGCCGAAATCACTTCATCTGTGAGTTGGCCACAGAATATATTCTACTCTCAATCAAATTGGATTGTGGACGGCCCGTTTTTGCTTTCTCCAACACGCAAGGAGCTAAAGAACGATGAAATATCTGATAGAGCTAATGCATCACTGCTCCAATTTGTTCTTTCTGAATGCACCCCAAAGTTAGCAGAGCATTTGTTTCAAAGCGGGGATCTTGAGAGATTAAATCAATCAAGTCCGTTTGATATCATGTTCAATACTGAGACTAAATATCCTGCTACAAACCCATTCCATGGAGTCATTTTTCAAACTTTAGAAAATAAAAATCTTGCTTGGAATGTGGAACCCAGAGAGTATAATCAAATATTCAATGGTCGCCCATTTTATTCAAACGTGAATAATCAGATGATAAATACAAATTTGATCCGGAGAATCCCTGCCTCTTGGAAAATTGATGGCGGACTTACTTTATGTGAATGGCTACAAGATAGAACAGAAACTATGTCGCAGCACTTCGATTTCGTACCGTATTCTAATTCGAGTGAAACATCAGAAATATTGAATGAAAAAAACACCCCTATGACGTGGACCATCCCTGAAATCGAGAAAAACCGTCTGTATGATATTTTAATCGAAGCAGAATTGATGGAAGAATTAGTCAATGATTTTCCTAGAGTCGTTCACGCAACGTGGTTTGAAATGCCGATAGAAGATGGAATCACAAGCTTTATTTTTGGTCAAAGGCCAAACCAAAGCGAACTCCTAACGCCGATTCAGGATTATGTTTTTGATTCGGGATTAAAATTTATAGATGTGAACGATCGAATTGCTCATAAATATAATCAAAAGAAGCCTAAATGGATTGAGTTTAACGGTTATAATTGCCTTTCAGTCCCTACGGAAGCATCGCCTGAATGGTGGTTTGATGTCTTGATGGAACGAATCCTTCGAGATGAAATCATCATTCCGAATGATGTAATTGAATCGATTTCGAATCCCCTAAATAATTCGAATGATTGTTCATTTTTTGTTGCCAAGGTGAAGGTACTGCATGTCTATGATGGAGAAGGTATTAGGAAATCGAGAGAAGAATTGGCGATTCTACCACGATCGTTTGATTACAGATCTAACTGGACTGTTTTGACAAACACAATGACAGCATGGAATCTAAACCGAGAAGCTAGTTCCGCCGGTCTGTCCTTATGGAGAAGTGTTAGCTCAGATGCTCATTCACAAAATAACATAAACGGTAGAGTCTATTTTTGCAGAGAGGATAGACCTACCAACTATCTTTGTGAATACGATGGCAACATTATACAGCTTGAACAACCATTGGAAGGCGCATCGATGCCCGTATGCCCAGAATGTAGTGATGCGAGCGACGTTGTCAGGTACGACTTATTCCACTTTCTAAAGGATAGAGATTATTTCGCAGTCATGGGGGAACCTATCAACTCGAGCAAAATTATCTCTTTCATGGGGGATGTGATTGAGAAATCAGTAACGTCATTCGACTCAGATAATTCGGCGATGTTGGTGGTGAGCCCATATCCTGAAACTGAGCCGATTCTAGCACAATTAAGAGGAAAAAATTGGACAAAAATCCCAACTTTTAGCATTGCCAAACATAGAGATTCTCTCCCAGATGATTTCCGTTACAATGATCAAGGCTTCTTTAACCAAGAGACTGGGGATAATTTCCTCTTATCCAACTGGGCTGACACTGAAGATGGCGTTAACTCTGAAATTGCGCCTTATTATTCAACATTTTATGGACACGCGCTTAAGTTGCATGCAAAAAATAGACAAAATAAACAAAAGAATGCTCTAATTAGAGAAATCGGAGTAAAAGAACTTCTTCTTCACTCAGAATGGTTTGGAGGCGACGAAGCGTTTCAGAATTTACGATTGTACTCAAGCATAAATCAAAATCGAATCGTTCAATACAACCGTTTGTCTGTTACACTTGTACGTGTACACCGAAGAGCAACCAGAGGCAAATATTCTCTCAAAAGAGCATCCGTACGTACAACCAGACAAAGCACTCACGCATTTGATAATCAAAACAATATTCCTTACGAAGAAAGCCAATCGCTTGCTGATGATGGATTGTGTGGTTTTTCTCAAACCTTATTATCCGAGCCGATTCGATGGATAATCTCATTGAATGACACTGAAGAAAATGCAGAAGAGTGGGATTCTCTGTACGGCATTGAGAACTTGGAGGTTATATCTTCTATTGATATTAAAGTTGAAGTTTTGCCAGAAGACGATGAATTACGCAAGGGGCTTTGCAGGGGTATTCACTTGTTAATTGACGCCATAGTTCAAGATGACGGAACCGATGTTAATCTTCTCCTTGCTCTTGCGAAAATTGTCCATCACATCGATTCAAACCTTCTTGGTGATTCGAGCGTTTTCAAACAAATGGAACAACATAATTTAGGGGTTCAGGTAGAACAGAAAACTCGGTTGTTGGATTATCTTGAGCATGCCCTCCAAGAATTCGAAAATGAAAATCAAATGATTCCATTGAATGCATTGAAATCTTCTCTGCAAGGTGTTCAGGCTCAAACTTGGGAAGCCGTAGAACAAGCAATAGCAGATTTAGAAACCGACGACGAGAAATGGAATTTCTTCATTTCTTCTAGAAACCTTCCCACCAGCCCAGCAGTGTTTCAATACAGAACTCAATACCAAGATTTCAGGCGAGGGCCAGAACATTGTCGAATCGGTCCAAACTATGCGTTCACAAAAGAGGAGACAGCAAGAGCTTTGTTCAATATAAACTCTCAATCAACATCTGAAGATGCAGGTGCTTGGACAATTCCGGGTGGAGACCATCGAGTTTGTATTCCGCCACCAAGTGTGGTACCGATTCTTGATTGTGAAGCCGCTGCCGAGCATACTATCGGTGATGTGAATTTCGAAGATGTACTGAACAATATGGTTCGGAACACTGATCCTATTCAACCTCATCCACAATGGGGCTTTGCTCAATTATTGATTGGACTAAGAGCCGCGCAACTTTTGGGTGAAACTAATTTTGAAGACTTCATGCCTCAGGTTGGTCAAAGAGAAATCAATCATTCTTGTCAAGTGTTCAGGGGTAGATCAATTCTTCTCGGCAAAGGCGGCTGGGATATATGTGCTGAATCAAGTGAAGAAGGTCAAAACTGCCTGCATCTAGTTACTCAAAACCTTGAGGTCAGTCCAAAAGGAACGCTTCTTCAACTCCTAAAGCGGGTGCTCGGAGTCAATCTCCTACAATTGAAAAGAATGTCCGTTGAAAACGACGAAGCAATTCAATTACTGGCTTCTAACTTTGATATTGATGGTGGAGAATTAGGCAATCGACTTGAAGCCATGAAACGTCGGATGACCGGCACCATACTCAACCCATGGAATGGAAACGGTGAACACAGTGAAGCCGAGCGGTGGGACTTCGAGTTTGGTCAGAAGCCTGAATGGCAATCGGATAAAGATCAGGCGATTCGAAGAGGGACCGCTCGGAGATTGCTAAGTCGGTACACTGATGCCATACGTTCGCTTCTTAATCGCGGTGGGATGGGTGCCGCCCGTAACGACGATACACAGAAACTCATTCTCTTGCTGGGCAATGTTCGCAATCAAATTAAATCCACATTGTATCCAAATATTGGCTCATTATTAGTTGACGAACCAATTGTTTATCCACCAGGGGAAGTGATAACGGAAATGGGTAATCTCCGACGGAAGAGAGAAGGCACACATGCTGCGATGTTAGAAGATTCGGAGTTAAGTAACTTTCCTGGAAATTTACTTTTCTTATCTCGATTCTCAACCCACAGAGGGACGATGTACACGAATGAATTTGGATTAAAAGAACGAACCGACCAAACCATTCAATCTACACTCCACCAGATATTGAACCATGCGAACGCTTGGGGAAATGAAGAGACGGTTCTGTTAAGAGATGTTATGGAATTAGGACCGAGGAACTATTTATCGCTTCGATTGCACAAATACCATGCCATTTGCATGGTAGCGCTTGATGATGCATTTGACACACTTTTGGAGGAAGAAGAATGACCCGATTTGAAGATCTGATGGCCGATAACACTCGGCGAATGAACGGCAACATACAAGCAGCTCTTTACCATACGTTTGAATCAACGATTACCGACCGTGGGTTGGTTTCAAATCCTGAATTTTTCTTACCGCCTAATGAGTACGATATTGTAGGTGGCATTGCAGATTCAGCCTCAGGAGAAACGGCATTGATTTCCGCTGCCAATACGACCTATGATTCAGAGATGGAATGGGGAGAGATAGAGAATTTGATTCAAAAAGGGAAAAAATTCTTGGAGAGTTGCACACAATACTCAAGCGGTTTCCCTTCCGATCTTGAGGTGCTGAGGGATAGTTTCACACGGGTTTCGCAAGATAACAATCTTGTCGAAATTACATTGCTGGTCATATTAAGCGCTGGCCGAGTCAAAGATTCAGACAAAATGTTGGCTCGAAACAGTGAATTACGAACTGAAATCATTGACCTCAACGAGTTAAATGGTCAGTCAGAAGTCTCATCGCTTAATATAAATTTCCAAGAATTTGGAGAGTTGCCTCAACTGATTTCGGCGCGTAACAATGCTGAAGATCATGAAGTGCACATGGGAGTTATTCCAGGCGGAACGCTTGCCAAACTATACGACCGTTTTGGAATACCTCTTCTCGATGGAAACGTTCGCCATTTCCTCGGCCAAGTAGGCCCCAACAAAGGAATTGCTCAAACAATCATCGATGAACCTGAGCGATTTTGCTCATACAATAACGGTATTACAGTTGTGGCCGAGGGCGCGAATATTGTTGATGGGAAACTTACCTCCGCTGATAAAATTCAAGTCGTAAATGGTGGGCAAACCTCCGTTTCGATTTTTAAGGCGATGAAGAAAGGTGAAGATTTATCCAAAATTTTCGTTCCAATGAAATTCATTGTCCTAACGACTGATAATCCTCACGCTAGGAAAGGTCTTCTTGAATCCATTAGCCTGTATTCAAACACTCAAAGCAAAGTCAATGATGCTGATCGAATGGTCAACATGACGCCTCACCCTGAACTGCAGGAGATTTCAGAAATGGAAAAGATGTTTTCAGCAGGAAAGGGTTGGTATTATGAGCGACGTCGAGGAGAAATAAGAACCAAAGAACTGACCATGGACTCAGCTTCCTTCGAACGTTGGCAACACAAATTTCCTCCCCAGAATGTAATTCATGCTTCTGCCATTGGCATTGCTTGGAACGCTTGGTGGGGTTCACCTCACATAGGTGCATCAGGAAAAAACAAAGGTTTCTTTCACTATCACAACGAATTGACAATGCGGGTTGCCCAGAGAAATTGGGATGCCGAAATGCATCATAAAAAGACAATTGGGCTTTCAAAACTTCATAAATTTGCTTCTGATTTCATGGCAACCAACTTCTCTGGATTGCGTTCAGCAACGTTGCCCCATGTGCTTGGTTGGTTATCAAAATTATCTGAAAATAGACTGGATTTGATTGATATCTGGAAAATGGAAGAACTTTCTGAAGATTTGAAGAAAGCAATCACTTTACTTGCAAAACCTGTTGACAAATTAATCCGAAATTATCAAGAAGACGACCAAAAACAATGGGCAAAGTCTCCAAGTTGCACAGAGGCTGTGTGGTCGCTGCCGGTACCGACAGAATTTGCTGAACTGGAACTAAAGATGATGCAGGATGGCCAAGATGTCCAGGGTGACCCCGCTGAATATGTGATGGAAATTGGAAAAAATAAACTCTGGGAAATGTATCGATGGGGTAAGGCCAATGGTGTATTATTCCAAGGTAATGCTATCTTAACGAACATTATCGTTAACACCGTCTCGAGAGGCAACAAACCCTCAGAAAAGCAAGCAGGTGTAATACTACGTGCTTGGACTGCTTGTTGCGCAGCGGGATACGATCCCAATCGTGATTATCCGGAATACCAACGGCGAGGCTGAAATGAACATCTGTGTTCAAACATTTGAACGATTCGGATTTCGACCAGGAAATCATAAGGGGGATTATCATGACAATAAATGTGGAGTCTGGAAATTTCAAGGCTATCGATTTGTTTGCAGGCCCTGGTGGCTTGAGTCTAGGTTTGACTGCAGCCGGTTTCGAAGTTATAGCTGCTGTCGAACTTGACCCCGATGCAGGTAAAACTTACAGAAACAACATAGGCAACCATACTGAAATTCAAGATATCACCAAATTCAAACCGAAAACTCTGCATAAGAAATTAATTGATTCTGGAGCCTTAGAGAAAGAAGAACAGATTTCATTAATTGCTGGAGGCCCACCTTGTCCCGGTTTCTCACTGATCGGTCGTTCAAAAATATCTGATTTAATTAAGAACAAAAAGGGGACATACAAAAACAACAAAGAATGGAGACATCGTTTTATCGATGATCCCAGGAATAACTTGTTTCTTGAGTTTGTGAAGTATGTTAAACAATTCAAACCTCAATATTTCATAATGGAAAATGTTTCAGGAATGACTTCTTACCAAATCGAAAATGATCCTGTTGTTGATGTCATAAAAAAGAAATTTACAGGTTACAACGTGGAGGAAAGGATCCTCACTGCAGCAGATTTTGGGGTACCACAAGACCGTAAAAGAATTATTTTTATCGGCAGTAAAAAAGGATTGAAGAAATGTGATTTCCCGGATCCAATTCAAACGACTAAGAAATTAACAGCATTGGACGCAATCCAAGATTTAATTGAAGCCCCACCATCAAAAAGCGGAATTGCTGAAGTAAAGTACAAGAATTCAAAATCCAATGGAGCTGCTTACAGAAAGGTGATGCGTAACTGGGTTTGTAAGCGATCTAATGGTGACATGGTCAACGGAAAGTCAACACAAAAAACAAGTCATTGGACTCGCAAAGTGAATGATAGAGACAAAGTCATATTCCCATTAATCAAGAGTGGCTCGCCATCTATTTCAAGGGGTTCAATTCGTTTTCCATCATCATCTCCAAAACAAATCTATGGAGACATTTATCCAAGCCAGTGGTCAAGTGTTTTAGTTCCAAATTTCAAAAAGGCGAAACTAAAGGCATCAACTGTTGATGAACGCCATTATGTTCAAAATAAGAAAGGAACAAGATGGGTGATGTATCCTTCAAAAAATTTCAAAGACAAAATGAGAAGAATACGTTGGAATGAACCAGCACCAACAGTTGTCGCTCATTTAGCCAAAGATGGCTACATGTTCATTCATCCGTTCCATGATCGAACAATTACTGTTCGAGAAGCTGCAAGATTCCAATCGTTCCCAGACTCATTTGAATTTTCAGGCTCAATGACTAGCCAATTTCGCCAAGTTGGAAATGCTGTCCCTCCTCTTCTAGCAAAAAGACTAGGAGAAGCAGTACTTGACTCTATTAAAAAAAACAAGAAGTTGACTTGAAATAGGTCTAGGACACACCGTGCCCTGTGTCCACAAATCGTTGAAACGATATACGAGTAGGTAT
>JBMZTB010000045.1:0-13859 GCA_049623485.1 Candidatus Poseidoniaceae archaeon | reverse complement strand
TCCTCCTCAGAAGAGCCTGAACTCGAGGAACCTGAATCTGAGCCAGAATTCGAATCTGATCCAGAATCACCCTCTTCCATAATTTCAATGTCAAACACGACACTACGTTGGTTATTATCGCCTTCAGAGGTCACCGCAATTGTAACTTCACAGGTGCGGCTAGGATGGGCTGAAGAAGGTTCAATTCTGAAGGTAAAAGATTCAGCTTCTTGTCCATTTACTCCTGTTGGTTGTATCTGGACATTGAGAACAGAATCGAGCCCTGTTATGTCAAGAAGAGGACAACTTCGCACATCGGCTTCTATTTCTTTTGCAGCATCAACTGAATTGCCCATATTGTTGAGATGAAGAGTCGCTTCAACCCAAGTTCCTGCAGAGACAGCGTAGGATGGTGTCGTCGCCTCAGGAATGAGTTTGTGAGATCGTGGGACCTTGAGATCAGCTTCGATGTCTTTTGTGGAGAGTTCAGCAGAGCCAGCTGTTTCAGTGGCTGAGATTTTGATGGAAAAAGATGTATCGGGAGAAAATCCACGTACGTCGTCTGGATTTGAACTAAGTAACTCAACTGAGAACGTTTTGTTTTCTTGAGATGCAATGGTAATTTCTTCATCGTATGTCGCTTCCAGCAACTCATCTTCTGAATCAAATTCAACGGAAATAGTCAGGGATAGCTCGCTCATTCGAGGGTTTTCAACAAAGAAGTAGAGGGTGTCTTCTAGTTCCCATTTGTCGCTATCGAGAAGAAGGACATAACTCGGCTCTACATCGGTTTCCCAACCAAATTCCCATTCATTATTTTCCGGAAATTGTGCGGAAGAGGGTTGGATACAAGACGCGAGCATCAACAAAAGGACAATGAGGCTTTTTCCTTTCATTCAGAAACCTCCAGTATCTTGTTCAGTGAGCGTTTTGTTAAGACCTTGACCATTGCTTTCCTATATCTTGGAGGAAGAGCAGTATTGTTTACCGGTTTGATCGATTTCATTACGGCTTCTGACAAAGCACTGACTTGATTTGTTGAAAAATCACCTGACAATTCTGCCACTTGTTCTGAATGAAGGCGCGGGATTGATTCAAGGGCTGTAGAAGCGATTCGAAGAGTTGAAGAATCGCCTGGAATCATTGCAGCAGAAACTCCAGCTTCGGGGAAATCCCACGATTCTCTAACACGGAGTTTGTGATAAGAACCAACTCGTGAAGACACATTCTCTGGGAAGGTTACCTTTAGGACAAATTCTCCTTCTTGAAGCACATTCCGAGTGATTCCATCAAGTTGGAAAAAGTCCTCTGCAGGGACTTCTCGTGACCCATGAGGCCCAATCAGATGAATGACCCCTTCAAGAACCATCAACGATGGAGCAAGGTCTCCTTGGTATGTTGCAACGCAAAGAGTGTTTTGATTTGGGATAACCCTACAATCAGACCCAGTCCCACAATCCTCTTTATGGCACCAATCTATTGAACGTCGCCAATCTTCGCTTTGGTTGAACCAAAAACAGCGCGTATCAACACAAAGATTCCCACCTAGTGTAGCGTTGTTACGGATTAATGAAGAGGCGACTTTAGCCGCCGCTTCTGCAAGAAGGGGATGGACGTCCTTCGATTCTGTAATCGCTCCAAGGCGGGCCATCGCCCCAATTTCTGTCATTGAAATGCTATCTGTGCCAGAGATTTTGGCAAGAGAAATAACGTGCTTTTTCACGTTTATATGCCACTTATAGTTCGGAAGCAGATCGGTTCCACCAGCAACCCAATCAAAGGATTCTCCTAGTTCCATAAACGAAGATGCCATTTCACATGCTTCTTCCACAGATGTAGGGTGGTGCAGTTCAAACGGTGGCATAAGCATCATTGCTCACCTCCCATGTGTCGTTGCTCTTGTTTGAGCCACGCTTTTCCTGCCAATCCAAGTTCTGCGAGTTGTTCTGGAACTGGTTCGACCGCTGTCTTCCAGCCTTCAACTTGGTCTTCCATTGGTCTTTCAGGATCGAAACCAAACAAAACACCATTCACATAGGCTGAAGTATCCTCGCTTCTTTGTCGCTTTTTGTCACGTATCTTGTGTTCGTTTCCACGTTCAACCAATGTCGCCTGAAGTGGGCTATAATTCAAACGTGGAGCAGGCAAATCAGTTGGCTCGATCCCATCCATTGATTTGGTTTTAGCAGAAATTGCCTTCCAAACAACATCCGGTGTGAGCGGAAGTTCTCTGATTCGAACTCCTATTGCGTCATAGACTGCATTCACGACAGCAGGGAGTATTGGTAAAAGTGGCCCCTCTCCCGCTTCTTTTGCCCCGAATGGCCCTTCTGGATCTGATGATTCTACAATGATTGGCGTTACATTGGGCATTTCGTGAACAGAAGGAATCTTGTATTCCAAGAGATTTGGATTTTGGAGATGCCCAGTTCGCCCATAGACCATCTTTTCAGACAATACTTGGCCTAACCCCATATGGCAGGAGCCAATAATTTGCCCTTCGACTGCTAGAGGATTGAGGGCTTTTCCACAATCGTGGGCTGCCCATACATCGGTACAAGAAATACGACCAGTTTCGACATCGACGTCAACTTCAGCAACGTAAGCAGAGAATGAATAAGCAGGAGCTAAGCCAGCGGCTGCACCTTTGTGGACACCGCCCATAGGCGGCGAACGGTATGCTCCACTTGCAATCAATGACCCCTTGTCTTCTTGTGCCTTGTGAAGGGCTTCGAGATAGGAAACACCGACAGCAGGATCGTGTTTGTAGTAGATTCTTCTGTCGTTAAGCACCAAAACATCGGGGTGATATCCAAGCATCTCCCACGCTGCATTAAGCAGCTTCTCACGAATATCCAACGCCGCTCGTATCGCTGCATTTGCATTCATGAATGTGACTCTGCTTGAATAAGAACCCAAATCAACAGGGCTTGTATCACTTTCATGAGATCGGACGTGAATCATCTCGATTGGTAACGCTAAAACTTCTGAAACAACTTGAGCAACAGCAGTTGTGGAACCTTGCCCGATATCTGCTGCTCCCGTGTGGACAGTTACGCCTCCATCCATATCAATTTGCATATGAACAGTTGCATGTGGGAATCGGTTTGGATCCCAGTGGATTGGAAGACCGGACCCTGAGATAAAGAAACCACATCCGATACCTATCCCTTTTCCAAGAGGCATTTGTCTAAATTTCTGATCCCAATTCGAGCCTTCTCGGACTCGTTCAAGCCCTTCTCTCATTCCGTTAGATGTGATTCGGAAGCCAGAAATCGTTCGGCTATGAGGCGGTAGGAGATTTGCAAGTCTCAAATCGATTGGGTCGACTTCAAGTTGCTCGGCCATCTCATCAAGTCCGACCTCAACAGCACATCTGGTGTTAACAGCACCGTGCCCACGCATTGCTCCACTGGCAGGCTTGTTGGTCCAGACTCGAGCACCCGTGTAATGGAAGGAGCCAAGTTCGTATGGAGCCGTTGCGAGGACGCCGTTGTAGTATGATGTGACGTGCCCGAAGGAAGCAAATCCTCCCCCGTCGATCAGAGCATCGATATCGAAACCGGAAATTCGTGCATCTTCATCAGCAGTCATCTTGACTTCGATATGGCTCGGGTGACGACCACGATTAATCCAGTAGACTTCTTCTCTCGTGAAATTAATTCGAACCGGACGTCCTGCCTTTCGAGCAAGAATAGCGGCACACATCTCGTGAGGGAATGGGTCGGATTTTCCACCGAACCCACCACCAACAAAGGTTCGTATGACATTGATTTGATGCATTGGAACTTCGAGGACAGTCGATAATGCACGGTGAGCGTAGTGAGGTACTTGTTGAGGTGTGTATAACTGAAGACGTCCATTCGGATCCCAGTGTGCAACAACGGCATGGGGTTCAGTAAACCCGTGATGAACACCTTCCATCCGCCATTTGCCATGCGATGATGCAGACGGTTCTTCAACCAAGGAACGATCTCCAAATTCTTGGAAGACACGCTTTTGCACATTTGTCTTACCGACGTGATATTTGCCACGCCAGTGAATTGGTTCATCTTGATCTTCCAATCCTTTCCTTGGGTCGAAAACGGGTTCCAAAACGTCCCATTCGATTTCAAACAGGTTCAATGCTTCCATCGCGGTTGCTTCGTCAATTGCTGCAACGCACGCAACTAAATCTCCAACGTGTCGTACTTTCTCAACAGCCATGGCATGCTCGTCTTTTGTAACGGGTAGAACACCAAATGTGTTCGGAGCATCCTGGCCAGTTGCAACAGCTAAAACCCCTGGCAATGCTTCAACTTTCGAAGTGTCAATCGATTTGATTTTGGCATAATGATGAGGAGAACGTAGAATCTTTCCAATGATTTCGTTTGGAAGACGAACGTCATCTCCGTACCAAGCTTGTCCTGTAACTTTAGCATGTGAATCGACGAGAGCACGCGGTTTACCAACTGAGGTTCCTGTACGGTATCGGTCATGAATATGAGAACCTGCAGGTTGTGGCTCCTTACCTCCGACCGATTCGGGAATCCAGTCAAGATCACGTGGAGACATGTTTGGATGGGAACCACCGGAACCGGGCGGAGGAAATTTCTGTTTCCCTGCAACCCGCTTTCCGTCCTTTCGAGTGGTCTCGCGAGAAGCACCAGGTTGTTGTCGATATCCGCCTGACATGAAATCATCTCGCATGACCGGGTGGCATCGACGGTTCTTCGGGACCTTCTGGGTGAGGGTTAGGGTGAGGATCGCTAGAAGGCGTTGGAGCTGGAGCATCTCCACGCTTTATTTCAGCAGCAGCCTCAATCGAATCGATAATTTGTTGATAACCAGTACACCTGCAAAGATTGCCTTCAATAGCACAAGATATTTCTTCGCGAGAAGGTTCTGGATTTGAATCAAGCAAGGCTTCAGCAGCCATAAGGAAACCAGGTGTACAGAAACCACATTGAGAACCACCATGAGTTGCAAAACAAGTTTGAATCGGCGCTAAATGGGCGCCATCGGCAAGTCCTTCGACTGTTGTAATATCATCGCCCTCAACCTGACCTGCAAGGCATAGACAAGATAGGCGAGGTTCGCCATTAACAAGCACTGCACAACAGCCGCATGTACCAAGATCACATCCGCGCTTAACTCCAAGCATCCCTACTTCATCACGTAAAACGTCGAGAAGAATGGCATTGGAAGGAGCAAGGGCTTGGACAGCATGGCCGTTGACATTGGCAGACCACACTTTCTTGGGTGTTGTCGGTATCATAGATACGTGTGCTTCTCCAACCATACGACTCGCCCAACCTTACCTAATCAAATCCGCATATGAACATAGGGTTTGTAATTACTGCTCGTCGACCTCATCTTCGTCTTCTCGAGATGATGCCGCAATTCCAAGTGCAATGACTGCGATTGTTCCAATCACGCCAACCGCTGGAAGACCATCACTTTCGGATACTGAAAGCGGGTCAGTATTTGCATCCATGATCATAATTTCTGCAGTCGTGAGAGGCGTTGATGAGGATTGACCTCCTGATTCGTTGTATTGAATTCCACGCAGAGAAATGGTGTGATTGCCCAGCACATCGGTACCTGGAAGATGTTCCAATTGGTGAACGATGTCGATTAGAGAAAGTTCTCCCGAAGGGCTTCCGTGGCCGAACCCATGGATATTTGACCAATCATCGCGAAGGTGATTACTCCTCCATTGAACTGTTTCAAGATCACCAACGACATCAAAAGAAATGGAATCGCCTCGCTTGAGATGGATTCTATTGTGTTCGCCGATCTCTGTTGAGACGACTACGGATATTGAAGTATCAAAGTCATAATCTTCCTGTGCCGCCTCAAGGACTGCATCGAGAGCTCGTACTTCGCCATGCCCATAGACGTTATTTTGTCGATTCTTAGGAATCAAATCCTCTGCACATGGTTCATTTGCTAGCATGTATGCACACTGGCGGTATGTCGCAGTTTCTTGCATGATATTTCGAATGTCGAAAGGAGAGAGGTCTGGATTTGCTTGAAGCATAAGTGCAGCAACGCCCGCTGCACCTGGGGTCGCCATCGATGTTCCAGACATGTCCGTATATTGGTCTCCAGTATTGAAGGCAACAGACATGACGTTGCTTCCTACATATGCAATGTTCGGCTTTACTCGACCTTCTTCAGTAGGGCCTTGGCTCGAATAAACTGCAATCGCTGAGTTCTTGTCGAGGGCACCAACCGTAATTGCGTCTTCAGCCGAACCGGGTGTACCAATTTGAGCAGATACAGCATTGTTTCCTGCGGCGATAAACAATGCAATTCCAGCACGTACCATTTCGTTTGCGTAACGGTTTACGCTGTCTTCCTCTGAAGAAGTCCATTCAATTGCTCCTGGTCCACCCAAACTCATTGAGGCAGCACGGATGTTGAATTTGTATCGATTTTCAACGGTCCATTCCATACCAGCCATGACTGTTGCGAAACTTCCCGAGCCACCTGCGTCAAGCACCTTTACTCCAACGAGAGAAGCTTGTGGAGCCATTCCAATGTGTTCGTATGTTGGCGCCCCTGTCCCAGCGGTTGTTCCAGCACAATGAGAGCCGTGCCCTTGGTCATCATAGGCGAATACTTCGGTTCCATTTGTCAAAGAAGGATTGTTCACAGGGTCGTAAAATGCGATGACCTTCGGGTCGTTGGTTGTTGGATCATCATCTTGGTCATCAAGGCTAGAGTGGTTCCCATCAATTCCAGTATCGATAATTGCAACAGTACTGCCTGAACCGTCGTATCCAGTGTCTTGCCATACAGTATCGACACCATGAAGAACGGCTGCATCACCGTTTGTAACTTCAAGAATTCCATCAAGTTCAAGCATAACGACTCCAGGAAGCCGGGATGCTTCAAGAATATCACCAGCAGGGACTCTGCCAGCCAAAGCATCAATTCCTTCGAGAGTCCACTGATGTTGGTAGTTCACTTGTTCTACGAGCATCTGAATCTCTTCTTCGCCAGGAGTATGGTCGAAATCAATGATTAGAGGAAGTGTCTTGTCTGCGTCAAGAAAATATGGGTTCTTTTGATGCACTTCGATCATGTCTCCGATTCCATTTCCATCTTTATCCACGGTAGTTTCAACCCACCAGCCTTCTTCTTGCTGATCAGCATCCGTATTTTCAACCGATACAGTAGCAAGTACTGTCGGTAGTACAAACATGGTCATGCAGGCTAAAATCAACACGGAACGTGCTCCGCTCTTCCGGCTCATACACATTCCAATCAATTCTATTGTTTGAACTCTTTCAATTGAAGAGTAAGTTTCCTCTTAAGAATCCTAACTTTAAGGGTAATGCAGGGTATAGTATTAAGAATCCAACCAATTATTTCCCCTTGATTAAGATGCCAGCTCCAGTACGTGCTCCAAAGAAAACAATCTCAATCGCAAACGATGCTATTTTTGCAAATGATGAAGTCCAAACCGCTGCACCAGTCGTTGTCCGACCCCCAGGCACCAGTGAAATGGGTCTTTTCTTGGAACGGTTCACTGAAGTGATCATGTTTGGAGTTGCTATGATTGCAATTTGGGTGGGATTACTAAGCATCGCATTTGCAGACGATGTCGGCGAAGAGAAATTCCTCATCTTGTTCATCGGAGGTTTACTCTCATCTGCAATAGCCTTGTTCATGGTTGAATTACAGGCCAAAAAGAACGATAATCATCTGATGATTTCGCAGAATTACCTCCTCGGACTGTCCTTTTTCTTCATGGCCGTAGGATTGCTATGGGGTGTTCGGTATCTTGCAGGATACCTTACAATGGAAACCGCTTGGTGGGACCAATTCAATTACTTTGGTGAGGAGAAAGACGGAGTATTCGTAGCGAAAGGTGAATTGATCTATGCCCAAGCGATAGGAGCTGTCCTCATGTGCTTCGGCCATCAGCGAATACTGAAGAGATACAAAGGAGAAACTTCCTTTGGATGGGCTGTTGCAGCCTATATTCCACTTGGCCTTTTACTCGTCGGAGTTGGAACTTGGATTGAATGGGCTGATTATGAGGTCTCTTATCCACTAGGAACTGCAATCGTTGGCCTGTGTGGTCTTTCGATGTATACTGCATTACAATCGAACAAAGCAATCAATTTCGGTGTTGTAAGCGTTGTCTCTGGATTGATTCCAATCGTCTACGAAATTCTCAATGAAAATGCAGGAGAGGAAGGAGCAGGTGGTGCTTTATCACTTCTTGTCTTCATCATCATCATACAGGGAACACTTGCCAGCAGTGAGAAGTTAAAGCGTGAACTTGTCGAAAAAATGTCCTTCATTCTCATCGGTGAAGTGATTATTGCAATGCTCATTGCGAACCTGAATGACCTCAACCTTATCCTAGGTCCAATCAAATCTACGAGTTCTGAGTGGAGCAATGAGCTCGTAACAGTATTTACTCTCCCAGTTGCCCTATGGCTTACTCTGCTCTTCTCGTATTTCCCTGCAGCCCATAAGAATCGAATTCCTGCAATGCCGATTGGGCTTGCTTTCGCTTTGTGGACGCTTGATGGCAACCAGGCAATTATGCCTTGGTGCATCGCATTAGTTATGATCTCGTACATGTTATTCGCAGCCGAAGCAACCCGTAAATGGGTTGCAAATCTCACAGTGTCTGCACTTTCATTCTCATATCTCTTTGGAGATCTTATTGGAAACAGCATTCAAAATGAAGCAGTAAACGTAACTGTTGCAATTGGTATTGTCGTCATTGCAGAAACAGCCCGTCGCATGGACAAAATATCAATCTGGAGCAATGTGCAATCCGTTTCATTCATCGCCCTAAGCAGCACAATTCTTGATTCACCTTATTGGTTTGTTACATGGATCTTTGTTGGTTATCTCCTATCGATGGTGTACGAATCTATGCTTAAGGCTCGAAATGGAGATGATATTGAAAAGAGAAATGCTACTTTGGCTCTTCTTACATCCCTTACACTGAGTTCTGGATTGCTTGTATTCGGAAAACTCGATATTCCCGATTCGTACAAATCAGAAAGTTTGAACGGACTTTCAGTTGAATTTATGCTCCTCGGATTCATCGTCTACGCAATCTTCAACTCAGTTCGAGATGTTGAACTGGACTTCGGAAAATTACTCGAAATTGTCGCAGTAAATGCTGCAGGAAGTTACACTTATGACGCTGAAACCAATGCTTGGTACCTCAAGGATGAGTCCAGCACACCTGGACAAGATGGTCTTCAAACACGCTCTTATGGTTCCATTGCTCGACCTTCGCTGGCATTTGCTCTTCTAGCCATATCTATTGGAATTAGTACTCTTGACCCTGATGTATTACTCGATTCAAACTATTACATCATAGGATTATACCTTATTCCAATCTCATTACTCATCTATGAAGTCTACAAGATGGACAATATTTCATCTGAAAGTCGAGCTTTTGGCACGCTCATGCTTCTCGTGATTGCTGCAGCCTCTATGCCATTGATGAGTGAGGCTCGAACAGACGAAATGGATGGTTTATTCAAAGCTGGAATTGTTTGGGATCTTGTCTTCCTTCTCGCCCCTGTAACAGTCCATGCCATTATTACAAAGAGAGGTCTAGACAGGAATGTTTTGAATAGAGGTGCAGACCAAGTTATGCTCGGTGGATTACTCTTCTTAGGAATGCTTGACCAATCTGGAGGCTTGCTGTTCTTGACCATGTATGGTCTTGTCGCATTGACTGCATTCAAGTATCGACATCACGTTGTATCATGTATTGCCCCTATCGCATTCATCTCAATGTTTTGGCTTGAGGATCATGGCTTAGCATACAAACTTCTTGATGGCGTTTATTCAAATTTAGAACAATCAACAGAGCCAACCATCCTGTGGTTCAGCGAAGTGACTGGATTAATTGTAGGAGCCCACATGATGCTCATCTTGTGCGCAAGCATCTATGACATCCGAGAGAGAATCGTTTCCGATGAGGCTATCGAAAACCCATACCCGTGGATTATTCCAGCGGTATGGTTCCTCTTTTCGATTGCTGCAGTCTTACCTACTGCGTCCTGGCTTCCACTCATTGCCGTCATTTTCGGAATCACCAATTCATGGATCCGTGGAGATTTAGCGCTCATGCCGATGTTAAGCGTAGCACTCATCTTCTCTTTCCTTATCGGATTCTCGGATGGACTTTCAGATTTCGATGACTATGTATTCGGAAGTTCTATGCTCTGGTCTGGTATTGTCATCTTTGGATTGTGGCTCTCAGAACAACGAGGCATCTTACGGATGAATGTCAAGGAAGGTTCCAAATCCTCTGAAATGGACCTTCCTCTCGAAGCACAACTTCGGTTTTTAGCAATGGCATCACTTCTCCTTTCCTTCAACGTGTTTGGCGGCATAGGAATGATTGCTGCAAGCGCATGGGCAACCCAGGATGCTTTCCAGAAAGGAAACAAAATCTCAATCCTCTTCCTTCCATTACTCCATGGCTTAACCGTTGGAAATGAACTCTCAACATTTGAGCTCTTTGATGAAGCCATGCGTGACATTCTGGTTGGTTCTGTATTCCTAATTGAAGGATTGATACTGGTCGTTTATTCATCGAAGACAGATCAAATCTATGATTCTAAAATGTTTGACTGGGGAGATGATGATGAGTTCTTCAACTTTGTAGAGTACATGGGCTTTGCAGGTGTCATCTCAGCCCTTACCGGTGTCCTATACGGACTTGGAGAAAATCAGACTGAACTTGCTCTTTTCATCACCACGGCATTACTAACTGGGCTTGCTATTACAGGCTTTGACTCGAAGCATGCACATGTCCGATGGAGAAGAGCCTTGGGTGTTTATGGTTCAATGATTACACTGATCATCCTATTCAACCAAATTGATGAAGTGATTTATCGGTCACTCACCATTGTTTTGATGGGATTGTTAGCACTTGGATATGCACTAATCTATCAACAGAGAAGGCACACTGTCGACGTGCGTGATACAGAAGAAGTTCACGAGTTGAATACCTGGATCGAGGAAGCTGAAGTTGCCCCTGCCCCTGGACTCTTGGCAAAAGTTGAGGATTCTGAAATTGACGATGAGGTAGAAAAGGCAGAAGAGATTGTTGAGGAGATTGAAGAAGTTGTTGAAGAGGTCGAGGAAGTTGCAAAGGCAGTTCCTGTTCCAAAACCAGTTAAGGCTGCTCCACTGAGGACTCCGACGAGGAAAAATGAAGGCTATATCGAAACACTCCAATCATTCGATGTTCGAATGCCTCCTCAAGCGATTGAACAGATCAAGCGCACAATTGAGATGACTCCTCACGAAGGATTCAATCCAGTTGTTCGAGTCAATAGCATCGGGCAAATCGTTCTTGACTTTGAGCCGAAGTGATTACTCTTCTCTGAAGATTGCTGCGTACGGAATGTAGGATGTCGTCTCGCCAACAGTGGTTGGATAAACACTCCAATATGCTTCTCGCATCTGCTGATTTACATCCATGCAAAGAACAACATCTGATGGTCGGTTATCCATTTCTTGAGTGCCATTAAGATGCTTGATGATTAAATCAATATTTGAGAGGTTAACAACCCCCCACCCCACCTGCGTACAAGGAGCAACAGGAGACATTGGTGTGGTCCCAGAAGTGGGATCCCATGTGGAAAACGTTGGGTACCAAGCAGACAGATTCAACGCATGGCGCATTTCTGAATTCCTCATTGTGTAAGAAGATTCATCCGATGAGGCTCCGTTTACGAGATAACCTCCACGTTCTGCAGAAGCCCCGGAACCCCAATCGCCAAATTCATCTCGTAGTTGATGAAGAACAAACGATAGAATACCTGCGGTGCGAGGTGTTGCAAAGGAAGTACCAGAAGTCTCATGATAACCATCGGTATCGTCATGATTTGGCAAAACTTGGGTCCAATCAGCAGCGATGTCAGGATAAGATCCACTCATCGTTTCCTTTTGGTCATCTCCTTCCTCAGCATATCCCGAGATTCCAATTGACCATGGAGGTCCTGCTGTTGCATCTTGAATCGCTGGAGACGGCGTATTATCTGCTGCCCCTGTGTGGATTTTATTTTGTACGACCACAGCCTCGTAGGTCGCTGTTTCAATTCCAGGGACGGGGAGCGAGCCAATGGCACCAAATGATGTAGAGATAATATCGACAAGAGGTTGATTAGAAGCTGCCAGAACTGCTTCAGTCGAAAATCCTTCTACAAAAAAGATCACTGCATCTGGATTCGCATCCAGAACTGCTCCCGTTACCGCAGTTCCATGACCGTCCTCAGGATCATCTAAAATGTGGATATTTGTTCCACCATCAGGAGATGTTCCTATGATTTTTGTACCATAAAAATACACGATATCGCTCGTAGTGATTACATCCCAGCAGGTTTCTCTATCAGCTTCGTAACGCTCATCCCAACTTCCCTCAAATGTAATAGCACAAGTCATCGTAACTCCCAACTGTTCTAAGAGCCAATTGGGATAAATCTCATCGGTACGGAAGTGATCGTGATAGACATTGATTCCTGTATCAATTGGTGCTACAACGGAATAGTGTCGCCAATCAGTGGATGTGTTTTGCTCAACAACCACGGAACTTGAACTTGAATCAGCAGAAAATTCATGAGCGATGTATGCAAAGAAGATTACACTGAAAATCAGTGCAGTGAGGCCAAAAGCAATTGGTTTCTTGGGCAATGGAATAACCTCCACAAGTACTGCATCAAGAACATCAGAGGCGTCTGCCATGAATCACCGTAGCATGGGTGTATCATGAACTCTGCGCCGACTTCAAATGCTCTGCCTTAGTGGGTGCAACATGGACAATAGAGATACACGAATGGTCTGGATTGATTTGGAGATGACTGGTTTAGATATTTCGAGAGAGAAAATCATAGAGATTGCCACAATCGTCACAGATGGAGAACTAAACATTGTCGCAGAAGGCCCTAACCTCGCTGTTTCTGTCGAAGAGACACTGTTGGAGGGAATGGATGAATGGAACACTCGACATCATCATCGAAGTGGCTTAGTCGAGCGCGTTCGCAATAATTCGGTCACTGTTGATGAAGCCGAAAGACAAACGATGGAATTTCTTCGAGAATATGTAAATGAAAACACGGCCCCATTATGCGGAAATTCCGTTTGGAATGATCGTCTCTTCCTGCAAAAAGAAATGCCTCAAATTGTCGAATTTCTTCATTACAGAATGATCGATGTATCGACTGTCAAAGAACTTGGACGAAGGTGGTATCCTGAAGTGTCCCGCTTTAACAAAAAAGGAGCCCATTTAGCGTTGGATGATATCCGCGAATCAATTCAAGAACTTGCATATTTCAGGAAGAGAATTTTCATTTCCCATCAGTAACGAAGCCTTTCCATCTCCTCATGTATTCAACAAAGGTGGGACTCAGTTTAGCATCCATTAATTTCTGAGGAGTAAATGGGGGCTTGACAGGGAAATAATTCAATGATGCACTTGAAACAGGCCAATCTGGGAATGGCAAAGCAACACGAGCAACTCCAACACCGTCTGCTCCTTCTTGAAGCAAGAAGTGAGCATCTTCACCAGTCCATACAGATCCTGTGGAGATAATCGGTATTCGATTGCCGATAAACTGAGAGATTTCTTTTGTCAGCGTGTTCCCTGATTTATGTGTTTCAAAGACATCCCAACACGAGATATGTAGCGCATCTATAGATTTTGAAAGCAGTGATTCACAAACCATTAATGTGTCTTCTAGACGAATTCCATTGTCATCCGATACCGGTGAAAGGCGGACGAGGACAGAAAATGTTGGAGATACAAGTTCTCGTACAGCGTCAATAATCTTGTTGAGGAATGTCATTCTTTGAAGAACACCTCCCTCATCCCTTAGTTCGTTATAACGGGCAACCAT
>JBMZTB010000044.1:0-14302 GCA_049623485.1 Candidatus Poseidoniaceae archaeon | reverse complement strand
CCAGTACAGTTGGGTCTGTGCCGACATCAAGAGCGTTTGAACTTGAGTAGAGTGTTCGTGCTTGTTCACCGAGTGTTTCGTCGCACAAGTAGACGAGCTGAGGATTGTAGTAGCAATCGAAATTTGTTTCTTCTAGGAAGTATCCAAAGTATTCTGATCCATCCAAAAGACCATCAAAGTCAGAATCACTCTGATTTGGAAGTGTTGAATTAAATCCATCATCAGAACGTGCAATGTAACGATATTCTTCTAAATTAGTCCACAATCTATCAAGAGAACCATCCTGATTCAGATCTAGTCCATCAACATCTCCATCCAGTAATGCATCCCATGGGTCAGTGGGATCTAATCCATAAGCAATTTCCCACCCATCTGGCATTCCATCACTGTCTGAATCATTAGCACCAGGGTCAATCAATTCAAGATTTGCAAATTTCCCTGGAGCAGCCCCCGCAAGAACATATGTATTTCCGTTCTTTTGCAACGTGTTTAGAGCAGCAAGTTCGCCAGGCAATTTTGATTGGGATTGTAGGCCGTAAACGTCTAGATGATTTCCTGCGAGAATCCACAAACCAGCGGAAGAACCGATGATAATTTCATCTCCCGTTGGTAGGATTGAATGAATGTTGTTTGATTTGGAAAGTTCATCAGCATTGCCCCCAGGATGTTCAAGCAATCCACCAAAAGTCATGTCATTAATTTCTAAATTCAGGCGATGTAAACCAGAGGGTGTACCTATCCAAAGAACTGTAGGATTTTCCTGGTTTGGACCATCAAGGTGCAATGCTTGAACTTCTGCAGGATTGCCACTAGCACCCAAGTTCAATGTCCTGAGATCATCGATACGATTCGGTATGAGAGAGGGATTTGGATCGAAGAAAAATCTCCATGAAGGGGTTGCATCATCCCTTCCAGTGGCAGATTCGAGAGTCATCAGTCCGCGCTCTGTACCGACATACAGCACCAATCCGCCTCCAGGAACACTTCCATGAGCAAGTTCCGTTACGGTAACCTGAGATTCAGAAAGGGTTGCTTTGAGATTGAGACCTAATTCAAACGTTTGAGAGATTAATCCACTGGTTGTAACTTCATAGACAGCACCATCACCATTCGAACCAAGAGCGATAATCTGTTGTGATGAACCATCAATCGCAAGGCGAGTCAATGCAAAAAGCGGAATAGGTTCGCTTGATGACCAAGAACCAATTGGTTCTAAAAATCCATCAACTTGAATTGCTGCAACGTGCATACCGTGTGATGTGGCGATCGCAACAGAATGAGGTCCATTTTCGGATTCGACAAAGATTGCTTCATAGCCAGTAAAGCCTTGGGGGAACCAATAATCTTGAGTTATTTCAAGTTCAAAATCCATTACAGTCATCCCATAACGAGTTAAAATATAGGCGATTGAATCTTCAACAAGAATACTTCGAACATCATGGTGCATAACTGCCATATTGCCTTCGACAGAATTGAATGTAAGCGGATAACTGTAATACGATGAATCATTTAATCCAATCTGGATTTCTTTCAGACCAGACATGACCGTATTTCCTTCGTCATTGTGGATGTAATATTCTTCAAGATTCGATAGGGATTCACCCAAAGCCAAGGCTGTTTCAGTTCGACTGACATCGATTGAAAGAACACCATCTCGATTCACATCCCACCCATCTGAATCAATATCAAGCAAAGCGTTTGAACGATTCAACGGATTCAATCCAAAGTGTACTTCCCATCCATCGGGCATACCATCCCCAAAGGATGGATACAGTGGACGAATAGAGAAACCGTCCCAGCTGTATCGATCTGAATCTTCAAGCAGTGGATCGGTACCTAGCCAAAGGTCTTCTCCAACAAACGATGTTGCATTTGTGGTGCATGCTGAGAGTAGGTTTTGGAATGAGGCATTGGCACCCGTGTTGATAAACGGCCATTGTGTGATTACAGACCCTTGGGGGAGAGTAGCAGCACACCACAAACCATCAAGTTCCGTTGTGAAGTTTGCAGGTGAGCCAAAACTGTATTCTTCAGGAGAAGTATACTGTTCTGCGATTGAAATGAAACCATCTCTGTTGACATCAAATCCATCATCATCGGGATCATCGGTCATATCGCTATTATTGAGTGGGTCGAAATAGGGACATACGTATCTCAGCGTCACGATATCAAATCCACCAGCACGAGCGCACATAGCCGCTTCAAAGCCATCAGGCATTCCATCGCCATCTGTATCTGACATACGAGGATCGAGATATACACGATCACCATTCTCATCCAGCATACCCGTTAAACCTCTCGAAAAACCTGGATCATTACAATTTGCAGGATATGGCCAACAATACTCTTCTGTGTTGTTTAAGCCATCTTTATCTGTATCCAAATTAGCATCTGATGCATCGTCTTTGTCCATGCCCTGCATCGTTACCAATCGTCCATCGACTGCGCTAAAGTTGATCCAATCCTCAAAAATATTTTCATGAACATCAGGAATTCCATCGCCGTCAGTATCTGTCGTTGGAGGCTTTTCCCCAGTTGTATCATCTGGATATATGTTCGCAACTGGGGAAATCGTTGGGAACTGGGACATGAAGAGGAGCCCAGCGATTACTGCGAGAGTGGAGAGCAAGGTTGTCTGACTTCGTCGCAAAAAAACACCTAAGCGGCAGACGCCGCATGATTTGTCCTCTTCTCCATGCTTATAGGAATGATGGAGCGTTGTTCATACAGTGAATCGATTATGGATGTCAAAAATTCGAAGCTTTTGAGTTGAATCATGCGGTGTATTCAATATCCGTCTGTTGCCCCATAGATTTGATTGGGATGGGGCTATCGATTACGCACCTTGGCACTGGAAGTCGTGGCAACGCCACGCTTCTCAGCACCGAATCATCGCATGTTCTTGTCGATCAAGGATTCAGTGGCGTACAGTTAGAGAAACGATTGAGTCTTTTGGATGTCAGTCCAAATGACCTCGAAGCAATCGTCATCACGCATCACCATGGAGACCACGGAGGTGGTGCGCTGATTGCACAGAAGCGTTGGGGCATTCCAGTCTATGCTAATCACCGAACCACTCAGGAATTAGGTCTGCTTCCTGAACTCACACATCATTTTGAATCTCTAGACGTACTACAATTCTCCCGAGGCACATCATTGCTTCCAGTGCCCGTACCTCATTCCGGAGCAGAAAACGTTGCATTTGTAGCCAGCCATGGCGGGGAAAGAACAGCTATAATCACAGATCTTGGTTCCTGGACAGATGAACTCGTCGATCATGTCCATGGATGCCAACATATTGCAGTGGAAGCAAACTATGATTCAAACAGGTTGCTAAACGGACCTTATCCTCGTTCACTGAAAGATCGAATATCAGGTAGAGGCGGGCACCTGTCCAACAAACAAACTGGACAATTTTTGAAACAGGTATGCACAGATCAAACCAGAAGCATTACTCTGACGCACCTTTCTGAAATGAATAATGCACCACATCTTGCAGAGTCAAGTGTTCTGTTTGAAATTGATGAAATCTTTGAAGGTGACATCAATATTTCTGCCCAAGATGGCCCTCACTTTTCGCATTTCATAGGCCGTAGGGACGGGGATGGATTTGCAACAAACGCCATCCAAAGAATAGCCAGAGAATTGCTATGAATCAATAAACGACAGGTCAATCCCTAAATGCAGGCGAGATGCTCAAGAGACAAGAGGGGGGACGAGGATGCAGCGACAAGAACGGAATAAAGAGGATGACGGGGTCAGTGAAATCCTCGGCGTCATCATGATGTTAGCAATGGTTGTTAGCATCATGGGAGGTGTTTTCGTATTCCTAAATCCTTACCTTGTAGCCTTCCAAGACAATACAAATTGGAACAGTGCCAATAACATTGCTGACCGTATTGAAGACAGACTTGACGTCGTTGGAGATGCTCCAAATGGAACAGGAACTCGCCAAGCCCTATCGTTGCAGGCCTCTTCCATCAATCCAGTACAACTTGTGGAAGAGTGGATACTTGCTGCTGATTTAACTCCCTATGAAGTTGTACAAGTGGAAGAGATCAACAGTAGCTCTTTCCAGTTCATTTCATTGAATGAATCTGTCACATCAGTTATTGTCACCAATCCAACAAGTTCGACATCATTTGTAGTTGAATCAACATATGATCTTACAGTTATCGACCATAATCTAACCAGTGAGACATACCTTATTGTGGACATGTATGACGAAGCAGGCACTCATGTTCATCGATGGGCTCGATTCGTGTTATCGGGATTGAGCATAAGCACCAATATCGATGGTGGCCTGAATCAAATTGTTTTGGTCAATGATGCTCGAATCTCCAAAGACCCTAGCACATCGTGGGAAATCGAGAAAGCTCCACGCCTTCGTCTTGATACTCTTGTCGATGGGACGACGAGACTTTCGATTGTCCTTACTGATGTTCAACTGAGTGAATCGTTAGGTAATGGCCCGAATGTTGGGTTCAAAGTTGAATCTATGGGTCCTATTCAACTCTTTACCGGTGAAGCATTCAACCTTCGAGTGATGGTGAAAAACACACTCCATTCAATTGTTGACCCACAATATCACGAAATATGGCTGACTGATTACACTCTTAATCGAGCATCAGGCACTCTTGATGAATTCATAGGCATCTCACCATACCAAAGAGCAAGTGGAGTGGATGGATTTACTGTCGAAACACAAAACGTCGGGCTCTCTTTGGAAATTGATGTTCGCAGGATGGTGGTGAATGGATGAACGAACTTCAGCGTAATGAAGAAGCTGTTTCAGCAGCGATCGCAACCGTTCTCTTGTTCGGAGGAGTTCTTTCGATCATCAGCATCATGATGGTAACAATGATTCCAGTTATCGAAGAACTTGAAGGCAGTGTTGAGCGTCATGACATGGCAGCACAAATGACCCAATTCAATCAACAAACGACGACATTGGCTGAGCAAGGGATGCCTGGGGATGTAGTAACTCAGGAATTCGTACCGGTAGATGGATCACTCGAATGGGACGCTATGCGCAGCGGAATGTGGTATTCATCCACATGGGAGGAAGGGCATTCATTTCGAATCAGAGACGTGATCGATTTCGATGATGAACTTCAATTGCGCCACCCAGAATCTACGACAAGTTCGGTTTGCTTCTCTGATATGCGACTGGGCCCTGACCGCCCGTTTCATTACACAGCACCAACTTGGGCTAATTCAGTAATACTCACCACTAAACCTGGCCTTAGTTTCCCTCTTGGCCCAATAACGCTTGATTTACTTCAAGATGGAGTTCTAACTCAAACTGCAGAATTGTTTGTTGACGATGTTACACAATGGAATCTCGAAGGCGAGAACTACAAGATCGAATCGACCCAAGAATTAGAGGTCTACTGGCTAAAAAATGGAACAGGTTCCTCCGAAATTCAAGCCAGTGATGCAAGCGCTAACGGCAAAGGACGCTCATGGGCCCTCCCCTTGCCACAGGGAATGGTGAACCTAAATATCGTTTCTAACGAACTGATCATGGTTAACGGAAACGGTGAATTCGGTTCATTTACAGAAGTGGCAGTTCCATCAGGTTTAGTCAATATTGAAACTTCTTGGTCCAAATCACTGACGTTAGCGAGCCCTCAAGTGGTTCACCTCACAACTACAGCAGACGCACAGTTGATGGTTTCCTTGGATGCAACTGAAGGAGCAACTGCTTGGAAAAGTACCAGTGGAACACTCCATGGAACATCATTCATTCCTCCATCCCAACCGGGATATCTTGTTTTGACGAATCCAAATACAGTACCTGCAACAGCAACTTGGAGAGGCAACGGAATCACGGTGGCAGCAATGAGTACTGATCGAGTTCAATGGCCTCCATCTGGAATTGATGGAGCGGCATCTCTCAATTCTGACGTACCAATTGGGATTCAATGGCAAAGCAGTGCTGAAACAAACGGAGTATTTCAAATTGGAGCAGTCGATACAGGGATGGAATCAGGAAAACAATTCCACATTAGTACCTCTCATGCCCTCGACATTAACGTACGAGCAAATGGAGCACAGACAATTTTTAATGCATCTCATTTAATCTCAAACAGCACAGTTCTCAATCAAGGTTCATCTCTTGAAATGGCTCTTGACGATGAAGATGTATATCTGAATACAACTGAGGGTTATGGCATGTATGCTACTGCAATGAACGGAACAAGGGGTCTTATTCAGGCCATGCATGACGGTCATCGTCGATGTGTTGAAATCGATGTTACTGCTTCTGGTTGGGTTGATTTGAAAATGCCTTGGGAAAGCATGGGAGGGCGAAGCATCATCGATATGCAAACAGCATGGCAAACCGGGAGTTATCCTGCTAGTGTTCATATGCAAATGTATGGCATGGTCGTCGAGGACCCTTATGCTCCAATCGGAAGTGCTTGGATCATGCAAATTTCTCGATTCACCTACTCCTTTGAATCCTCCGTCACTGGAATGGAGGTTGCCATGACTGGTGGAGCTGTGGTGACCAATCATCCAGAATTTAACCCTACAGTGATTGTATCTCCATCAGATCGTGGAGGCCCAGGACCTCGGTTTGCGGCTACAATCCCGTCACTTCACCCCACTTCTGACTCAGCAATTGGTAGCGGCAAATTATCAATGGAAGTAACGCTCACAAAAAGAACGAGCCTTGCAAGTGATATCGCATACGAGGTTCGTAGAGGATGGGCTGAACCTTACGGTGAAGCAATTGCTTTAACCTCAACAGATGGCCTTGAATCAAGTCTTGATTGGACGATATATCCTGGTAGGCTCGACCTCTTATCCGATTATGTTGGATGGGTCCCAGACCCTGGTTTTGGAACATCTGAATCAATTTGGCATACCGCTGGTGAACCCATTCAGTTTTCCTTACAAATTTCATCTCTTGATGCATACGTAGCGGAGGTGATTGCTTGAGACAATCACAACTCCAACGCAGGACTGAGGCTGCTGCAACAGAACTTGGATATGTGTTCACATTTCTTCTGGGAGTCTTGCTTCTTACGATGTTCAGTTTATGGATATATGATATCGAAACTGCAACTCGCGAGCGCTGGAACGAAGAAGCAATTGATGCAAATATGAACGATCTTGCTTCTGCAATTGAACGTACAGATACTGCAAGTCGTATTGACAACACCTCCTATGCAGAAAGAGTCTATTGGAGAGCAACAGAAGCAGATGAGTCACAATTTACCCTAGAGTTGACAGATACTCAGTTGATTTTGTACGATGCTGGAGGAGAACTTGATACTGAACGGTCGCTCTCTGGTACAGGTGGAGCACCCCATACAGGAATAGTCGAACTTGCTGGTGTAGAATACATCTGGGTTGTTCACCATGAAGGTAAAATTTCTTTGGAATTAGACCGGCCGATGTTTTAGCGTCCCATAACCGCAGCATGAACCTGAGCTTGTACTTCTCTCATTCGAGTTCTAGCCCCTAATTCACGAAACACTGCTAGTGCTCGTTGTAGGTACTCCATTCTGCGTTGGCGATCTGGCGCTACACCACCAAGTTTAGACAACAGTTCGCCAATTTGCATCCGCAAATCGTTTGCTTCTGCGATGATGAGTGCTTCACGATAACGCTCTAGAGCTTCTTCACTGCGACCACTATCTTCCAAAACCTCTCCTAACAAGATTGTAATTTCAACCAAAGAGACTGGATCTCCTGCATCAGACATTACATTTAGTGACTCAGAATAATGGTGAAGAGAGGTTTCCGAATCGTTCATCTTCGCATGATATCTCCCCAACAGTGCTTGTGCACGGGCATGGAGTAACAAATCATCACCTTCATCTGTTCGTTCAAAGGCTTCGAATGCATGCTTTCTTGCTCGTTCCACCTCACCCAGATCAAGCAAAGCTCTTCCTAAAATAATTTGAGCACCGATTAAAGAATGGTCGTTTGATAAAATTGCTTCAACCTCTGAATAGGCTGCCAATGCCTTGGATTTGTCATTCTTTCTGCGATACAAATAACCCATATTGTTGTAGGTTCGAGCCGCCCCTTTCGAATCTCCCAATTTTACTTGAACTTCAAGCGCTTGTTTGTGCGATTCAAGGGCTGAATCTGTTTTTCCTTGCTTCATAGCGATATCAGCCTGAGAGCCAAGAATCTCCGAAAAGATTACTTCGGAACCTGCCGATTGTGATGCAGAACTTGCATGTTCGAAAATCGTTGAAGCTTGCTCAAATCGACCAAGCATGAGCAGAATATCACCTTGAAGTTGAAGCATTGGAGCCAGTATCTTGGGCTTAAGTCCATCAGTATTTACTTCCTCGATGAGATTGAGGAGTTCAAGGTGACCTTGAGAAACAATATCACGACCAAATTCGACAATCTTAGAGATTGCTTCTTGTTGATGATCAGATGCGAGTTCATGGTAAATTTGCTCAAGTGTGGCTTCTGAACTCTTTGCTTGTTTTGAATAATAGGCCGCACAACTGTTGTGAACTTCTTTTTTCGTTGGTTCGTCCAAACTTTGAAGTAAAAACTCACGGATCAAATCGTGTACGTCAAATACGTCTGTGTCAACTTGTCTTGCCAAACCTTGTTCCACTAAACTATCCAAAACATCAATGTCAAGTTCGTGGGCGAGTAATGCTTCGAGGGTCACTGATTCTCTAAAGATGGAGAGTACGGTCAGTACTCGCTTTTGTTCTGCTGAAAGTTTAGAGAAAATTTCCTTGGTAACATAATGCTCAAGTGTATCGTGAAATGCTCCTGCTGAAGCCCCTCTGTTAATCAATTCAAGGACTAGCGGATGGCCCCGGGATAATCCATGGATGTGAAGCCATTGCTCGGTTGAAAGATCATCAAAGCCTGAAAGTATATGACGAGCAGAATCTGAATCAAGACCATCAAGTGGCAAGACCAAACTGGTAATTCTCCCTTCTGCATCTTTTGTTGGGACAACAGGTTTGAATGACCGTGAGAAAATGACCAGCCCAATTGATTCTTCACTGCCCAACAATCCAAGAGTCATCGACTGAATGGTTTGGAATAGAATAGGGTCTGAAACTTTGTGGAAATCATCAATTACGATTAATGTAAGAGTATTTTCCAGTGAATCAACTAAAATTCGAGCCGCGTCATCGGGCTTTGGAACGGGAGTTGCTGCCAGATAGTCAGAAAATGATGAATCTCCGATGTTGAGCAACCAGTCTGCAATTGCCTCAAACATGGCACGAGATCCTTCCCAATCTTGGCAACGATGGTACAATAGATTTCTTCTATGCATAAACCGTTCAATCAATTTAGCAGCGATTGTTGTTTTACCAATACCCGCTATACCAGGGACGAGAAGAGTTGTTGCTCTTGCTTCGAGTAGATTGACCATGTTGTCAAGTTCTTTTTCCCGACCATAGAAATGACGCAATCGGGGAAGATCCCCCAGAGATGTCACCAACTGTTTCTCAACTTGTTTTGATAAATCTCGCTCGATGAGATCTTCTGTAAGCGGGCGAACATCGAGAATTAAGTTATCATCAAGATAACGAATAATATCAACTGGTCTCATTGCGAATGGCAGAACTTCATGGGCAGAACCGAGAGTAGTGGTTAACGCATCTCCATCTGATCCAATACATCGAAACTGGAATTGCCGTAGTCGCTCCCAGGTATCTTCAGCAGCGATAATTCCAGAATCAGTCAAAAAATACGCTTTTCGTTTACGACTAACCCCATGTACGTGAGCTTGCCGTTCAACAAGCAGACCTTGATCTCTTAATCCTGATATTGCACGAGGTACATTGGAACGTGCAATGGCTACAGCATTTGCAATTCCCATTTGTGAAAGCGAAAATGGAACTTCCACCTTCTCTTTGAAATCTGCATAATCAAGCAGATGCAACAGGATTTTTTCCTGTACCCCAGGTTTGGCAATCATCAGGTTCACCTATCAATTATTGCGAAGGTGGTTGGTAATTTGGATCAGGAACCCATTGATTCGAATCTTGATCCCATAGCCATCCAGGATGCTGAGCTGAGGCTTGAGGTGCCTCTGGTTGTGCAGGTTGTTGTTCAACAACCGGCTGAGGTTGCTGTGCTGCAGGTATCTCCACGACATCTTTACGACCCCATGCATATGGATCTTCTTCTGTAACTTGTTGATTTTCTGTTGCAAATTCTTCCCCTTCAATATCTTCGAATTCAATAAAGAAGAATCCAATTGCTCCTAGAAGAACAAGAGCTGCGATCACCAATCCGATGATAAGGAATAAACTTCCACCATCATCTTCGGCACCAACTGCAACATTGAATGACGTAGGTTCGTTTGTCCCTCCTAAGGTTTGGCCATCCATTTCAAACTTGATTTGATTTGAAGCATCATTCATATCTTGTAAGGTAAGTTCCATCGACCAGATACCATTCTCTCCAACAACAACAGACTTTACGAAGGTTGAACTTGAAACTGTACGTGCTTCAATTCTGCTTCCAGGCAATCCAGTTCCATTAAACACAGCAGGATTATCTGCAGTAACTGACTCACCAGTATCCATTCGTTGAGCGTCGAATTCAATCGGTTTAACAAGGAATGTGACCTTTTCAGATAATGCAACCGAATCTTGAGTATCTCTTACAATGAATCTAACGTCTTCGAGAGTCCAGTCAGAAATTGCTTCATCGGTTCTCGATGTTGCAGGATCGTATTTGGCAAAGCCATTGCTATCAATCACAACATAGACTGGATGGACATCGTCGAAGGAAGTGGCTGGGTCATCGACGAAATCGATGCTCAGTTCGTCAAATCCACCATCAGGATCTGAAAAGAAATCTTTCAAATCGATAGAACCTCCACCACCGCATCGGTTGTCGGATGATGAATCGACAACACAGAAAATTGTGACAGTGGTTTTCCAGTTGGACCTATCGAATTGTGGAGGAATATTGTTTTCATCTGTTGGCTTATCAATGGTGATTCGAACAACATCTGAGACAGAATAATCCTCACCATCGTAGGCTTTGACACTTATTTCATACTGACCTTCATGCTTGAGTTTACTCGTATCCCACAAAGCAGTCCATGAGTACCCTGGTCCAGTTTTCGTGAAATCGGTTACGGGTCCTGGACCATCGTTGAGAATTAATCCACTTGCAAGGTCTGTGATCACTATTTCTACACGAGTGATTGTTCCATCAGCACCATCACTTGCAAATCCAATCAAGGTCGTGCTCGTATTTGCCCGAACTCTTTCCGTACCATCTGGCTCGAGTAAATCAACGATTGGAATAATATTATCGTTCACAACAATGACAGTTCTTGTTTGTACAACACAGATATCTTGTTCATCATCACAGTAATCGCTGTCACTTGCCCAAACTTCAAAATGGTATTCGCCCGATTCGAGTTCATCGAAGTTCCACTGATAAGCCCATGCGACTGAACCGTTAATGGCAAAGTGAGAACTGTATCCATTTGGTCCTGTTACATCGAACCAGATATCTTGGATATCAGATCCCCAAGTACCAGCATATGGGTCCGAGGCAGTTCCTGTGAAGAGGATTTGACCATTTGTGTGTGTTGAACCATCGAGAGGTTCGTTAAGATATAAGAGAGGAGGAACCAGATTGAGCTTGAATTTACGTACTTCTACAGGAGAGTAATCCAGACCATCGTATGAACGGATTCTGAATGTTACATCACTTTCCCCTTCAGGATGAGCAGATAAATCCCATTCGAATGACCAAGATTTGAATGGATGATTATCTTTTGTCAATTCGCCATTAGCACCTGATGTATCGATTGCATAGTACCAGTCAGAGCTGCCAGGAGGTTGAATCTCAACACGATCAACCAAACCAAATTGAAGATCATATGCTAGGTAATCGGTTAGACCACCAAGTTGTCCATCCCAAGCAGATCCAGTAATGACAGCATTGATGGCAAACGAATCTCCGTCATATTGTTCAACTGTTACTCCAGGGCGAAGGTTGTCCAGATTGATAATATCATCAACAGGTCCACTCAGGACGAAGTTGAAATCTTTCTTTCCTTTGTTGAATTTGTATGCTTCAACAATGTAGAATGGAAGTTCTCTGCCGTTAACACAGTCTGTATCTTCATCATCGACGTACGTATCACCATCGTTGTCATACCCGTCTGAACAGGTGTCTTCTGTAACGACGATTGGATTTCCATCATCATCTAGAGCACCAGGAATTGTTACATCAGATTCTCCAACGACGTGGTTCCAATTTCGATCGAGTAAGAAATCGGATGGAAGAGAAACTTGTTGAGTGAATCCAAATTCATCGGTTGTAAGTTCGTACATAGGCAGTCCAGTGGCATCTTTGATGATGACCGTTGCACCTGCGACGTTGCTGTTCTTTGCTTTTACTTGATAGCGAACAAGTTCACCTTCGCGCACTTGAGAACCCCAAGCAGAGTTCTGATTTTGGACGTGAACTTTACTGGCATCAAAATTCTGTAAATCCGCAAATGAGAATACAGTTGAGTTGTTGACTAATTCAATTGCAAGGGGCATGTCTCGAGGAGGCATAATGCTTGTATCAGGGAGCAGCAAGCACTCTGATTGAACGTAAGGGCATTCTGCGCCTTGCCACGAAAGCATAACAGGATAGGTGTATTCAGTTCCTGCATTATCAGGAATGTATTCTGATTGAACCGTGACTCTGGATTCTGAAATGTTGTAAATTTGGGAAGC
Source organism: Candidatus Poseidoniaceae archaeon (assembly GCA_049623485.1). Classification (GTDB taxonomy): domain Archaea; phylum Thermoplasmatota; class Poseidoniia; order Poseidoniales; family Poseidoniaceae; genus MGIIa-L2. The sequence continues at coordinate 1,598 of JBMZTB010000044.1, read as the reverse complement.
ATTGGTCCATGTATTTCCTGAGAAATAACCGATGGATCCGAACTTAGAGCCGTACTTGTTATCAAAATGACTGATGTTTGCAGCAAATTGTCCTGCTTCGATGTTGTTATCTTGAACATTCACAATGGAACCCTTGATTCGAATTCCATCACCTGAGTTCGAAGTGACAGTGTTGCCTACGATTGTGGCAGATGCCATAAAGATATGAATTGCAGGACATTGGAAGTCTCCACCATACATCCAAACTGAGTTACAGACACCTGTATTGTTTGAAATGAAATTATTTGCGATATATGCTCGATTTGGAGAAGGACTTGGGTAATTGGATCCACTATCCTTGTAAAGATATTCTCCAATCTTAATCGGTTCCTTAGCAATGTCGTTTACAGTATTGTTCTCAATTTCAACATCAGAACTACCGAATACCCAAAATCCATTGAATCCAGTAATTGGTCCGATTGTGTTCTGATGGGCACTTACTGTCGAATCACGGATACCAAACCCAGAACCTTGGGCTGCTCCTGAAATCGTGTTACCAGTTGCAGATATGATTGAACCATCATAAGCAGTAATTCCTGCTCCATCACCAGTGGTAATTTGATTGTTATCGACATAGAGAGTGTGTGAATAATCACCAGTCATTTTGTGAGAATTGGTGTCAATACCGTTGCATTTAACATCGAATGTTGAATTACCAAAGGAACCTGATGAGCCTCGAAGGAACACACCCTGTGCGTTATCCTTGATTTCGAGATTATCAAATCCAATGAACGAATCCTCAGAATAGATCAAACTGATTCCATCATCGCACGATGCATCAGCATCCCCTGTGAATTCGGAACCTGTAATGGTGAATTTGGATAAGATACCAGCACCTGCACTGAATGCTTCAACTCCAGGACCGTTGTATCCAAGACCATCAACACCGAGAGTAAACGTTGAGTCTCGTATTGATGGAGCAGCGAGATCGATTGCAATCACATTTGTCGTATTGATATCAGAAAATCCAAGATTGTCAGCGGTTACAGATGATCCGTCAAAAATGAGGGCTGCATACTTGATGACTTGCAATGAACTCACATAGACTGGTGTACCGTAAGCTTTGTCGAATTTTAGGTGAGAGAGACCAGTTGATGCTTGGTTTATTGTGTTGCGGATGATGACACCAGATCCGCATGCAGCATCTGGGTTATTCAACAAATTGTTGCCTTGAACGCTGCATCGTCCGACTACAGATGTGTCTGCAGGGGTTGCCCAGTTCAATCGAACTGGAGAAGAAGCACTCGCCTGACTCGCACCACAAGATGCCGAACCTGCACAAATCGCCCCTTCAACTTCTATGAACACCCCTGCAGGGATGTTAACAGTTGTTCCAGCATTGATAACAAGTTTAGCACCTTCTGCAATGGTAACATCTCCAGTGAGAGTATGCGTGCCACTCCAAGTTTCGGTTGTCGTTATTGTTCCGCTTGAAGTCTCGTTAACAGCACTGACTGCTGGCACGGTCATAAGACCCATCAATAATGATGTGAGTAGCAATCCTACTAAACCGACACTTTTTCCTGTATTTGTGAATCTCATTTCAATTCCTCTATTCC
>JBMZTB010000043.1:0-14579 GCA_049623485.1 Candidatus Poseidoniaceae archaeon | reverse complement strand
TCAAAATCGTCGAAACTCCTTGGACTTCCGATGCCGTTGACCGATACATGACGGCATTTGATGAAGCCGTTGAAGAAGTCCGAGGTCTTGAGATAACACAGAACGCAACCATACAGTGGCATGTTGGGACGGCAGGAGGTACCAACCTGATGGCCATCGGTTCAGCATTGAGTGCTTTCACTCATCGTTTTCCAGTCTATGGTTCGCTCGATCAAGCCCATAACCCGACCCTGCAAACCCAGGAACTTGCCATTGATATTGACCTGTTCATGAATTTAGGACCCGGTTTCAAGGCGCTGCAAAAACCGAGAACCATGCGAATTATGCGGTACATTTTTTCTCATGGTCCCGTAGGTTCATCAGACATCATCAAGTTCATTGAGGGGACTAAACAAAACGAATCAGCGGGGCGTAAACCTTTGGTTGATGCCTGCCTTATTGTCAAAGATGCAGCCGGGATGTGGGTGGCAACAAACCTCGGCCGTGCTTTGATGGCGATGATGGCCTTCGAAGAAGAATGATGTCGGTTGACCAAGCCTTGTGTCAACCAAATTTCCAAGTCTTTTGTGTGGACTTTGATTGACTGTTGATGTTGTCCACTTTTGGGCTTATGGAGGTAAGCTTGTATTGCGTTATCTATGGCAAAAAAGACCACCTCCGAAACTGACGATGAAATTGAGCGCTTCCACGAATGGCTTGCAACCGAAGACCCTCTTAGTATTGCAACGCACATGTATGTGGATGCAGATGCAGCCTTCAGCGCAGCATTGCTTTCGGTATTGAAGCCAAAAGCCCAAGTTGTCTTTGTATCAGCTGACAGTGAAATTGAAGATTCCCGTACCTTGGGAGTTGATCTATCCAACGGTGAGAGAACTATCAAAGGGTTGGATGTGGGTAGTGCTTTTGGTCTGCTTGTGTTGGGCATGAAATCAATCGATCTACCAATTTACCGTGCCCTACGTTCCTGGGCTTTCCAACTGAACCTTACCGACTCTGGAAAAGGTTGCAGGGACGCAGTGGTGTTAGCTGAACTCGTGAAGGCCTGGCGTTCGCTTGGAATGGGAGATAAGGGCTGTTTCAAGCGTGCGAAAGAATTGATTGAGGGGAAGATCAAGAGCGAACGTTCCGATATGAAACAGAAAGAACTGGCATCCAAGGTGAACATTAAGAACGGTGTTGCCGTCATCTCAAATGGATCTAAAATTCGCGGCGCCCATGTCTTCAACCAAGGTGCAAAGGTGTTGATTCGAGAATCGGAAGTAGGACACAGCATCATGATTTCAAAGGAAATGACACGGAAGGGTATCAAACTGAATGAACTCTCTCCACTTCTCGAGCCAAGGGGTTGGTTCATCCATCCAGAGGGTTTTCTCGCCTGCTATGGGAGTGTTAAGGCCCCAAAAGACCATTCCGAGTCAGGATTCCGTCTTGATGAAATTGAATCATTTATATCTACTTGGCTACTATCACACACCCAGTCGGGCAGCATCAAGGTACAGTGACCCCGACCAATACCATACGAATTTTAGTTGATTTACCAAGGAGAACAGATACAATGGCCACGGATTCGTTTGGAGATTTTACATGTTATTTCCGTGGTCCATTCTTCGGAAGAGATGCTGGCTCAAGCCAAAAGACACTTCGCAATGGGGAAACAAAGACGTTCTCATGGCGTGCGGCACCGGGGCTGACTCAATGGGTGGCGAACAATTTGGAGATGCTTGATCTGGGGCCAGAATCACCCAGCGATAACCGAATGGTCAACAAAGGCAACCGCTCAGCATGGACTCCTTACGCTCATGCATATTTGGAACGACTGTTCAGTGGTGCTTCCAATCGAACCTACCTCCTTCGAAGAAGCTTGGAATTCAAAGAGAAGGATCAATGGGAACTCTTTCCTGACCCTGATGAGGCAAAACAACTGAATTTGGTTGGCATGAAAGGTGATGTCCCGGTTGCAGTTGTTTCCATTGATGTCAATCCAAAGGACCCAGATGACCAGCGATTGATGTTTGATACCGTCCACTTCAAAGTCATCCAAAAGATTGACTCGAACGATGTGGAATTTCAAGCAGGCATCACAGTAGAGGATCGCGACGATTACGAAATCTGGGATTTGGAATCCGTCCCGGTTGAACTCCCTGCGACAATGCGCGCAATGAAGAGCACCAAGAAAGCTGTCAACAACCGTCTGGCAGACTGGACCGAATACCTTGATGCCATGTACGATGCCAACCGAAACAACGAATGGGGGGCACAAATCCTTTCCATTGACGCACCAACACTAGATCGCCCTGAATACGTTCTCAAACTCCGTTGCCCGAAGAAAACCTACCAACAAATCACCAGCCGTCGTAATCAAGGTGGACGTTTGTACAGCATCACCAACGACCATTCAGAGGATGAGAATGAATGGAAACGGAAGGAGGATTCGCAGAACCACAACGCCACTCGGGGCGATACTCAAGAAGCTGGAAAATACTTGAAAATCCGAGGCCAACCAAATCCTACCAAAGATGGCATGGTTGAGTTTTTCCTTCGTGTCAAGCCCCCGGTCGAAGACAACCCCTCCATTGGCCTCAAGGAAGATGACGTTGGCTGCTTTCTCATCAATGATGTCTCACGAGATCTGATTCAAATTGACCGTCAGCGGAAGGGCATTGAACGCCTTCAGGAACTTGAAGCGGACAACAACGTTCACGAGTGGCTCTTTGATATCACCAAAGCAGCCAATAATCCTCGTAATCTTCCTCCTTTGCAACACGAACCACTCAGTCCCATGAATGACCAACAAGAGAAAGCAGTGCGTGGTGCCTTGGCGGCACAAGATGTGTTTCTGATTCAAGGGCCACCAGGAACCGGAAAGACCACAGTCATCGCAGAGATCATTAATCAAGCTACGGAAAACGGGGAACGTGTGTTGCTGGCGAGTCAATCCAACCTTGCTGTTGACAACGCTCTGGGTCGATTTGCCAACACGCCAAACATCCGTCCCATTCGACGCTATGCCCAAAGTGCCGAGGTCGATCCCGAGGCTGAGAAATTTCTCGAAGGGAACGTCATCAAGGACTTCTTTGTCCCATCTATTCGGCAACATTGTGAAGCAGAGCAAGCCGAATCAGATCATCTTCTTGCCGCCAGAATGGCAATTACCAAAGCTCAGGAAGCTCTACCAGTGGCAATTGCTGAAATTGAAAAAGAAGCCAATAATCTCAATATGCTTGAAAAAGAAAAGCAACGTCTTACTTCGGATATTGAGGAACGGAACTTGGAGCGAGACAAGTACGCTCGACAACTCTCTGCCCTGAAGGCCGTCCAAACTCATCTCAACCAAAACACGCTTCACGGAATTACCGAAGACCTTAGTGACGCAGCAGGCTTGGAACATTCTGAGTTTGCATCTAAACAACAGGTCATCCGAAAAAAGGCTGAGGAAGAAGTGGAAGAAAAAATCCTCAAACTATTGGCTGAACCTCCCTCTTCAGCACCTGTATCGCCTGCCGTCCTACGCCTCGAGGCTGAAAAAAACGAAGCCCTTGAACAAGAGGACTATCTTCGAGCACAGGAGATTAAATTGGAACTTGAAAAAGAACGGCAAAAGGCCCCCGATTCAGGAACGAATTGGATCTCTTGGACAAAGCAACTTAGTCGCCTTAACGGCCGTCTCGAAAAGCCAAATCAAATGCTTGAAGATTTGACAAAAGAACTTGAGCAGCCAACTGATTTACTCCAATTGACACACGACTTGCAACTCCAATACATGAAATTTAACGTGGGAGGAGATGATTTTGCAGAGCCCGACGTAATGTCATTGGATGAGTTGAACGCCCTAGTCCTTGGCGAGCTTCAGGCGACTGAAAGTAGCATGGAATCCCAGGTTGAAAAAATCAACGCTATCGAAGAATCTCTTCTATCCAATCTTGCATCGATCGAACGGTGCAAGCGTAAACACGCCGATGCGATTCAACAGTGCCGAGTCCTTCTCAACGACCTCCCTACTGAAGTTTCAGAGGATGCTTCTCCTGAAACAGGCCTTGATTTTCACGCATTGAACGTTCGGGCAGAGGCGTGGATGCTTGATAACAATAAAATCATTGAAGATGATTCTGCGTGGCGAAACATTCGCCGTGATTGGCTCGAGGATTTGGAGAATCCAAAGACATCAACGCTTCAAGATCTCGAAACGATGTACACCCAAATGGTGAATGTCGAAGGGGTAACCACATCATTTGCTGGGAAATTCGCATGGTACAACCACCACCTCAAAGCACCTTTTGATATCGTTATTATCGATGAAATCAGTAAAGCAACACCGCCGGAAATTCTCCTTCCTATTCTCCTCGGCAAGAAGGCAATCTTGGTTGGCGATCACCGACAGTTGCCTCCTACTTTCAAAGACCCAACATCAAGGAGCCGAGAAGAAGTTCAAGCTGATGAAATTGAGGACGACCGTTTTTCACGTGGAGGTAAATTCGAACGAATGGTGACAGCCGCCCTCTTCGCAGAATACTTCAAAGAAGCGCACAATTCACTGAAAGTCACCCTGCTCAAACAATACCGAATGCACCGCCAAATCATGAAATCCACTAACGAATTTTACGAAGGAAAACTGGAATGTGGCCTCACCGACGAAGATCAAAAGCGATTGAAGCAACATGGCTTCCACCTCCGAAAGAAGGATTCTGGAGGTACGTTCATGCTTGAAGGCTCTGACCTAATCACGCCCGAACAACACCTTGTGTGGGTGGACTCAACCTTTGACCGCGACGGGAAATACTGCCAAGAGACACGACCAGAAACCACCACTTCTCGCCGAAATGAACGTGAGGTCCACCTTGCCAAGTACATGCTGGATGAGTTCGAAGAACAAATTGCAGCGAAAAAGACAGAAATCGACCAACTAGATTGGTCAAAAGACCCCATGCTACGCCATCTCGACCACGAGCATCGACTTCCCGTGGGATTCATCACATTTTACGCTGATCAGAAGCGAGCCTTCAGAGAGATTGCAAACGAGGGCGATTCATGGGCTTCCATGCGAAACCGGTGGCCGAACCTCAGCGTGCGGGCCGATACGGTTGACAAATTCCAAGGCGGTGAACGGCCAGTGGTTTTCGTTAGCATGGTCACCTCTCCCCAAGTGAAAGGGAAAGGAGAAAAGGAGGCCTTCGAAGCGAAGGTTTCTGCATACAGCCAGAATCCGAGGAAGGTGTCAAACCGACGTGGCGGGTTCAAAAATGGAGGAATTCCAACAACCAGGACGTCGTTTGTGCGCTCGCCCGAGCGGATTAACGTCGCCTTCTCTCGAGCACAAAACCTACTCATCATTCTTGGGAACCGGTTTACGCTTGAACAAGTAAAGGATGTTCGAATCGAACGAGACGATGGTACCGTCGTTGAGAAGCCGATGTACAAGAACATTCAACGAACAATTGGAACAGGAGGGATGATCGATGGTCGTGCAATGCTCTGAAGACGCTAAGGCTGCTCTGAATCACATCGCCTTTCGAAAGAAAGCTGGAAGCTCACCTGTTCACACGATTGAGGCTGTTTGGCCTTTGCAACGTTGCCCAGTCCAAGCTCAACTGTCCCGTGAACGAACTCTTTCTCTCCTTGAAAAATACACGCTGCGTGCCTTCAACGAGATTCCTGATGTCACTGCTGCAGAAATTGCGATGAAACTCGGTCTTAAGGAGCCGGAATTGATTCAAGAAACCCTTGATTCATTGATCCGAGCTGAAGCAATTCAAACTAGTACTGCACAGTCCAACGGCGCAGATACTTCCGAACTGCAAGAAGACCTTGAACGTCTACAACTTGGACTTGAAACCAATGCCTACCACGGTGCAGTAAGACGAAATATGCAACGGAAAGTTGAGCGCTTGCAGGCTCAAATTGAACAACAAGCGAACCCAAAGCGCATGTCGATGCGCCAGAAAATTGCAGCAGGTTTCCAGCGGCTCCTCGGCTTCACAGCAAACGTGACCAGAGCAGGGAGAGAGCAGCTGTTAAAGGGGAAAATTGTTGAGCCAACTACCGTACAAACTTACGATTTGGCACGTTGTTTGGGAACTAACAGGCTGCTCATGTTGAGTGGAGATAACGGGGTGGTGAGCAGAGGCCACCTCCAAAAGTTCAACTCGAGCGATTGGTCGCCAATCGGTAAATCGATCAAGAAACCGTCTCCCCCAGGAGCGAAAGAAGTTGAAAAGGTCTTGCAGGCTACGGATGGCACGGAACAGGTTAACATTTTGCGCCTTGAACAGGTTGGGGACTCCACAAGCCTTGAGCAACTCCAAATTTGCATCACGCTCTCTGTCTCTCACGAGGATGGAAGTCCCGTGTTCGCCGTGCACCGAAAAGGCTCATTCCAGCGCTTGAACTGGATTGAAGCATTCCTCGCCTCTGACAAGGACGCAGAAATACTCCTACTGAAGCGATTTGAGGAAGAAATGAAGATTAAGACCAATATTCAGTCGACGGTGAAGCCACATCAAATCGAACCGCTGGTCTCTGCGGTGGCTCATATTAAGCGAAACATCAGCTCCTCGTCCCGTGGCATGCTCCTGCTCAATCAACATGAAGCCCTCCTCAATGAAATTTCATCCATGGATGATTATGCTTCATTGGTACAAAACCGTACGGTTGTGACCTACTTGGATGGGCTCAAGAAAACCAAGGTGAAGTCCCAAGAAAATAGCAATGCACTCCTTATCTCCATACCATCCGCCGAGACCAAGGTGCCGAACTACACCATCGTAAGCCAAGATTTCATGCTTCGATTGGCAGAGGTTTCGGTTCGACCTAAGCGCAATAAATTTGAAGTCCGTCTACCCGTAGTTGTATTCGATGAAGACCAAGGGAATAATCTTCTTTCTGAAGCCAACACCTACCTCCGCAAGGAGGTAAAAGACCATCGTGAACGCTATCTTTTCACTCGTTCCATGCCAGATTTTGCTGCTTGGTTGAAAGATGAAGTCCTCAACGCAAAGGGAGTGAATAATCTTGCTGATTGTTATCGCAAGGCGCTTGAATTAGGCCAAGGATCAACGTTTAACATCTTTCAAATGTTTATGGACATGGTGTTTGCAGAACGCATGGATTTCTTTGAACCTGATGTGGTTGCAAAGGTATCCGAATTCATGAAACAATTCTCAGACCTCGAAGGGGTCAATGATTGTTGGTCAATATTTGAACCGAAACTCCAGCAGTCCATCTTTAATAGTGTATTTTCAGGAGGAACAAGCCACGTATTGAGCGACACATGGAGGGCTCACGCTAGCGGAGAAAAACCGCTACCTTGGGAAGATGCAGCACGACTTGAGCACGCCTGGGTCGGGCATTGCGACAGCACCAAGTTCAATGCTTCACGATTTTTTGAAGAAACTGTGCTTGAACTGGCTGGCTCAAAAGACATGACGACTGAAAACGTCGCAAAGGCTCTCTCTGCTCTCAAAAGCAAGGGTGTCTTGTCCAGCGATCTCTTTTCGCGAGCCGACCGAGTCCGCAGAGAACGCAATCACTTTACACACACTGCAGAATTGAAAGCGGACCTCGAGTACACACTCCGCCTTATCTCTGTGATGCGAGAAGTTGCTGCTCTCGGCCAAGCCCTTACAGAAGGTCCATGGAGGACTGAGGAAGGTACGAAATGGATTTCAGCGCTCAGTGTTTCTGAAGCGGAAGCCTATGTCAAGAAGGCCTCAGGTTTGTTGAAGAAAAACACAGATCAAAACTCAAACGGGAACGTTTGGGTCGGTTCCTTGATGCAATCCTTACCCTCAACAATTGATGAAATCCCGCTTGGATTGATGGAACAACTCGTTGCAGCCCCAGAACTTACAACTGGCCACCAGTTCAAGGATGTCCTTACAAAATTGGTAAGGAAAGGATTGGACACATGGATGAAGAATCTCCCTCCCTCAGTAAACTTTGAACTCCCGGAGTCCGTACGCACCCTCATGTCTCTTCTTGAGAAAACTGCCATGGAGAAGGAACTTGCCAATTTGAAAGAATCTTATCTCAAGGGACTCGGAACATTGACCAGTTTTGATGAGCTTCGACATGAATTTGAACTTCTTGGAGGAAGCGATTTACCATTTACTCGAGATGAGTTCAGTATTCGTTGGAGACGCTCAGTGAAGGAATCTGCGTTCATGGTGTCATTTGAGAATTTAGCCAGCATGACGCCGGCGCAATTTGAACTTCTGACTGATAATGTAAAGGCAGATTTGTTTATGAAAGCTGTTCGAACCGAATTGAAGAATATTAGCGACGGTGGTGTCGAGGGCGTCAAATCCGTTTGCGATGAACTCCAATCTTTTGCTGGTCTAAATCAACCATGGAACGCAGTTGCAAAGAAGAAGGACGGTTTCTTGGCGGCGGAAATGGATAACAAGATTCGTGCGGGTGGAAACCCTGTGGAAATTGGTCCAATCGTTGAGAACCTGATGCCATTTGTTGATGCTGAGATTTTCCCGAAGATGAACGGTCGATTTGAGACCATCATCGAACGAGGAAAGAAAGAAGCCAGGAAGAATAAGGAGGATAGAAAATGAGTTCACGAGGATCCGTGCCCGCTTGGGTCATTGAAAAACAGCAGAAGCAGATTGCTCTCAAGCGAGAGGCCGAGCGAAAGAAACAGGTCAGGCAGCAAATTATGAACGTCGTCACCGCTGTCCGGGATCAAATGTCTGGACTTAACAACGAAGAAGTCGAAACATGGGCCAAAGAAGAAATGGAATTTGTTCAGCATGTTGTTGATTCAACGGTTTCCATTGCCGAGGCTGATGTTGATTTTGTGTTGAAACGCCTTCACAAATCGAAAGCCATCCTCGAGCAGGTTCAATCCCTTGTGGAGAACAGAGAACGGGAACATCAGCGTAAAGTTGAGGCCAAACAAACAGCCTACAACGCTGCGGTCGAATCTGTGAAGTACATTCGACTCGAGTTGACGCAAACCTCATCAGAACGGGAGCACGAACGCCTGATGAACAACCTACTCGATGTGAACGACAAACTTGACCATGCCACCGTGGAAGAGGTCACTGCGGCTGTTGAAGCCATCGAGTCTGAGGCTATTCAGTTGCGGGAGCAAGATCATCAAGCGGCTGTTGACGAAGAACTCCGTCGCCACATCATCTCTTCAGTGGTCAAGGCGATGAGTGAACTTGGCTTTGTTGTCGGCAAACCAAAATTGCTGCGTGAATCTGGTAACGTTGCCGTTATTGGCACGTTATCGTCTGGGCGGACGATTCGATTTGATGTGCGTGCATCCGGCGAAATGGAATTTGATATGGACGGTTTCAAGGATCGAACATGCTCTGAATCGCTAGACGAAGTGTTGCTCTTGATGGAAGAGCGATTTGGTGTAGAATCGGGGCCTGTTCAACATAACTGGAAAAACCCGGATCGAATCTCAAAAGGGAGCAAGGGCTTTCCAACGGGAGGCAATACGCGAACCATGGGGGGGAGTGGACAATGATGGAGTGGAAACGTTCGGTGCGGCGAGAGGCTGGATTTCGACGATGCTTAATTTTGTACGGGAACGTTCGAGATGTTTGGCAAACCTCAGACGGGCGAACACTACGCCTCGCAGAAGCTGTTCGTGAGCAACTTCAGGACATGTTCACTCTTCAAGGAACCTGGGACCGCATTGACGGACTTTCGTTTCCAACCACCTCACAACTCTCCACATTCAACGACCTTGTCCAAGGAAGCTCGCTGGTTGAGGAAGAAGGAGATGACTACGACATCGATTTCGGCGATGAAACGCAAAACGATGGAGGGGTAGCAGCAGGCGCCTACACAGACCCCAACCAAGCATTTCAAGCCATGCGGACAGTGCTCACAGCGAACACGAATCAGCGTTCAATGTTTATTGTTGATTGGTCAGAGAACCTCATCACAACGCCCAATCAGCAAGACGCAGAAGAGAGGGAGCAACTCACAAACCTCTCAAAAGCCATAGCGGAACCAAATGATTTCCAAATGAGTTCAACAGCGTTCAACCATCCAACTGGTTTACTGGTGGTAATCACGCCAACACTCGGGGCACTACCCCCGAAATTCTACAACCACGATAGCCGTGTGAAAATCATCAACATTCCCACGCCAGGATTAACTGAACGGCGTAGTGTCTTGGGTATGATGGCCAACGATTTCATCGTTAAAGACGACTCAAACCATCAGGGGGCAATGGAACTTCTTGCCGAGGTCACTGACGGCATGACCACCGTTGATATTCGAAACATGGCCGCTCTGTCGCGACAAAGCGAAACAACACTCAGCGTGGACGATATGGTCAACTTGTACCGATTTGGAGAAAAAGAGTCTCCATGGACACAACTCGACGAAGAAAAAGTCGCCAAGGCCCGAGACATTATCAAAAAACGAGTCAAGGGTCAGGACGAGGCCGTCGAACGGGTGGTGACCATGATCATCCGAGCCTTCCTTGGCCTAGCAGGCGTTCAGCATTCACGCCACATGACCAAACCCAAGGGTACGTTGTTCTTTGTTGGACCAACAGGTGTTGGAAAAACTGAACTTGCAAAATCCGTCGCAGAATTCATTTTTGGAGATGAAAACAACTGCATTCGTTTTGACATGTCAGAGTTCAGCCAAGAACACGCAGACCAGCGACTTATTGGAGCCCCTCCCGGTTATGTCGGGTTCGAAGAAGGTGGGCAACTGACCAACGCAGTTGCAGAAAAGCCGTTCAGCGTGTTGTTGTTTGACGAGATTGAGAAAGCACACCCTCGTGTGCTCGACAAATTTCTCCAGATTTTGGAAGACGGTCGTTTGACCGATGGGCGGGGGCAAACCGTTCACTTCTCAGAAACGGTCATCATCTTCACCTCAAATATTGGAGCAGGGGATGCAAATCCAAGCAAATCTTACAACGAAACGAAGGCTCATTTCATGAACGCTGTTCAGTCCCACTTCAATGACACTCTTGGACGACCTGAGTTGCTGAACCGTTTTGGAGACAACATCATAGTGTTTGATTTCATCACCGATTCAAGCATCCGCTCAAAGATCATGAACGCCAAACTCACGGGTATTCGCCAACATCTGCTCGAAAATTTCAATCTTGAACTGGAGTTGGATGAGGATTACGTTCAGAAACTCGTCGGACAAGGTAAAGTAGGGCACGGCGGCCGTGGTCTCATCAATATCATTGAGCAAAAGATCGTCAACCCTATGAGTTTGTTCATCTTTGACCGCCTTCACCAGATTGGGACGCGAAAGCTCACCCTTTCCATTTCAGGAGATGGGAACGGACAAACTGCATTTTCGTTGAAGGAGTGAGGCATTTGACGGATGCTGTTTACTTAAACATCTCAAAGACATTATCCCACAGCCGTGCCAATGGGCCTGGCATCCGGAGCGTGATTTGGGTTCAGGGTTGCACGATTGGATGTGATGGGTGTTACAGCGTCGCTACCCACCCTCATCGGAAAATAAACATCGTTCCACCGGAAGAACTTGCTATTTGGATTTGTTCTCTAGACGGAATCGAGGGTGTTAGTATTAGCGGCGGGGAGCCATTTGAACAAGCGCATGCAGTCAATAGATTGCTCCAATGTATTCGCGCAGAACGTCCAGATTTGAGCGTCTTTGTCTTTACCGGGTATGAGTTTGAATTCCTCCAGCAAGCCACTGATACAGATGTTCAAGCGCTACTTGCGCAAATCGACTTGCTCTGTTGTGGCCCGTTTGACCCCGAGAAACATGACATAAACCTGCTTTGGCGAGGGTCTTCTAATCAAAGACTGATTTATCTTTCCAACCGCTATTCGGCAGACGAAGAGCGAGTTTGGGCATCCGATTCACCGGTAGAAGAAGTACTGATGGCGGACAGTGCTCTAGAATACACTGGTTTCAAAGGGAATAACGGAATTATTTACAATCATCTGCGAAACCCAAATCTGATTCAGTAGGAAGTGGCTCATGGCTCGGTTCGACTTTTGTTATATCCGTTAATTTACAATGGGTCAGTAGCGACTGGTTTTCAAATGTAACGAAAGAATATGTGCTATTCTCCGATATCCATAGCGATTAAACGCTCCATTCGGTCCAAACCAATACCCATCTTTCTTGATTCGCGCTTTGGTCATGATGATTTCGAGTCGATCATCGATGTCAGGGTGGTCGTATCCAGCGTAGATGAGCGCAGCTGCGATGATGCCTGTACGATCCTGACCGTGGAGGCAGTGGATAAGCACCGTCTTCCCTGACTGCAGAGCATCGATGGCTTCGTTGGCGATGGTGCCCATAGCGTCCATGTTGAGCAGGTCGTACCCTCCGAAATTCCTGAACAACCACTCGCCCTCATACGCCACCTCTGGGAACGCAGGAGGCTTACTGCTCATCGTAATGACGACATCAGGCTGATACCGATTGAAGGTGGCCTGGAAATCATGTACATCGGCCATGACGAGTTCTCCGTTAAACAGTGAAATCGTATAGTTGGTTGAATCCTGTGGGATGACGACTTTAGGTGGGTCGCAGGAATAGGTTACTTGTGCGAGTTCAAAGGTGCCTGTTGCATAGTTCCGGAAGGTCTCAGATGAGGCATTGAAATCATAACACTCGGTGAGGAGCAGCTCGACTTGGTCTGGTTCCATGACGTCGATGATCTGCAACAACTCGTGGAGATCGGTGCCCTTGTGCAATTCGGTTCGGATGTAGGTTTGAATCGCAGCATTCCAGTACGGCCACTTCCATGTGCTAGGCTGGCCGAGGATGCGATTGGTACCGGTATCGATGAGGTCGAAGCAATAGTCTACTGAGGATGCGTACTTGGCAATGTTGAGAACGGTCATGACCTTGACCTTGACCTGCTCCCAATCTTCACGCATGCTGGTGTCCCTGCGAGGTTGTCCCAGTGACCATGTCCTCATGCTGTAACTCGCTTCGCTCTCGTCTGGTCGAGGGGCTGCTCGTTCAATTTCCATCTGAGCGATGCTTCCCATTGGGAATTTCAGCGACTGGAATGCCTGTTCGACGGAGTACCATGTGATGCCACCGTACTCAAAGCCACCTGGTACAACCTGGAAATTGTCCGTACATGGTGGACACAGGCGTTCCTCATGGTTGCCATACGATGGTCGAACGTACTGTAAACAAGGCCCTCCCAATCAGGCCACCTCCATACTGGCTGGTTGGCTGACAGGTGCCTCCTCAACCGGCTCTGGTCGCTCGTACCGTGGCCGCACCATGGTGGCATGGTCGATGTACAGGGTGTACCCGATGTGCTCATAGGCGAACTGCAACGTAGCCAAGAACCGCATGACTGGCTCGTCGTCAATCACCAGTAAGGCCCTTGCTGTCTGGTCGTCCAATGGCTGAAGGAGTATACCGACCTTACCGAACTCCTCGGTCGTCGGCCATCCAATCCAGTTTGGGTGGTGGATGGTCTGACGGATGTATGTGCGGATCTCCGCCGTCATCCCGAACTCCACGTCCTCTTCATTCAATGCTGGCAGGGTGATGCGCCCGCCGTTTGCTACCTCGTATTCTCTCTCGTCTGTATCCATGGTTCTTGCCCCTAAAGGTATCTATGTATACAATTACATTGTACTTAAGCAATCGGTTTTCTAAATGATAGGCTGCGAGCATGCGGTCCGAAAAATATGCATTTTGTAGTCGGTTTTATTTATTCGACTCCACTAGGGCAATTATGGTCTCCAAACCATCACTTAGGGACCTCAAATCGAGGAAATATCTCAAGAAAAGTGATTCAGGTTATTCGCACTCTCGTTTGTGGGAAAGTTCGAAACTGACTAAGGTTGTAAGTTTGAGGCTCGATGAACGTTACATCTCGAAGTATCTCGAACGACCCAAAACAGGAAAACAAAGGCGACATTCAAACAGAGTTGTTGGCAGAACTCCTGATGAATCATATGTCCAGCGCGGCCGTCCCGCAAGCAAGATTTCCCACCAGTTGCGAAAGGAGTTAAGTCGTTTGCTGACGATGGAAATTGACACTTTGGTGGTCATGCTTTATCAGAATCCAAATTACGAGCCTGGGAAGAAAAAGAAACACTCCATTCGCTTGCCTGACTTGAGTCTCGCCATGCAAGAATTGGTTGAGGAATTAGCATTGAGAGACGAACGACTTCTTGAACATCCTGCGCTAAGGAGGATGCATCTTCCAGCCATGTGCAGATTGCTTGAGATATACTCTATGTACCAGGTAGAGGAAGATTGGACCTCTGATGTTTAATACGAGTAACTTGATGGAAATGCATGACCTCAATGTCCTTCTGTGACAAGTGCAACAGCCTTCACTTCAAAATCGATCCTTCTGGTAAAATCGATCGGAGCGGAGAAATCGGTATGAAGATGAGTTGTTGTGGAAAGTGCAGCAACTCTGCTTGTGTCGACTATGGTCAATGCGATTGTTTCGAGGATAGGATGCAACAACAACTCGACCTCCTTCGAAAGAGTTTGGAAGAAGGAACCTATCCTGCTCACCTTATCGATGTGGAAGAATTTTGAGCGAATTTGGACATCTGAATCACCCGATGCACTCATATAATGGCTGCAAGTCGGCAACTTGTTCACCATGAAGC